>JAYSQC010000412.1:0-11079 GCA_043721755.1 Schlesneria sp. | reverse complement strand
CACACTCAACCTCCCGGCCCACCACCGGCAACCGCAACTTCCCCAAATCGAGCGGCTCGATAGCAACCTCGGTCGCCGATGACCAAGACAGGCTCCTAGAATCGGCAGGCGATTTCGATAGGGCTGATCGCAACAAACAGGATCAACACTGAAGGAGCTTCAACCATGAGTCTCATTGATGAACAGGCCTCAGTCACGACCCAGCAAAAAACGTTTCATGAGGATGTGGAACTGTCCGGGCACATCATCGACAGCCTGCTGCTGCCGAAGGTACTCGACGAAATCACCAGTCTTGGTGGCGAGTACCAAAGTCACGAGATTCGCATCGGGCACAATCGCCACGACCCGAGCTATGTCCGGTTGACCGTGTCAGCTCCAACAGAGCAGTGCCTCGAGAAGATTCTGATGGCGATTGGTCAGCATGGAGCGGTCCCCGTGCAGCATCACGACTGCCGACTCGAACCGGCTGACATGGACGGTGCGTTTCCCGAGGGCTTTTATGCCACGACGAACGAGCCGACCGAAGTCCGTCTTGCGGGGCATTGGATCGGTGTCGAGCGGCAGGAAATGGACTGCGGCATCGCGATTGATTCCACGACGAAACGAGCACGCTGCGTCGCAATGGTCGATGTGCGATGCGGTGATTTGATCGTTGTCGGGCGACTCGGCACGAGAGTCTCCCCGGTGGGACGCGACCGTGATCGCAAGCACTCGTTCGGTTTCATGAACAGCACGGTGTCGAGTGAGAAGCCGAAGAACGTCACCGTGCGCGAGATCGCCGCACTGATGCGTCGCGCGGCTCAAGGGAGCGAGAAAATTCTCGTCGTCGCCGGTCCCGCTGTGGTTCACACGGGGAGCCGCGAACTGCTGAGCTGGCTCATCCGCAACAACTTCGTGCATGTGTTATTCGCGGGGAATGCCCTGGCGACTCACGACATCGAGCAGTCGTTCTTCGGTACCAGCCTGGGAATCTCGATGCAGCACGGCGGCACAACGGATGAAGGGCACGAACACCATCTCAGGTCAATCAATCGCGTGCGGCGTCTCGGAGGGATCAGGCAAGCGGTCGAACACGGTCTGCTGACAAGCGGCATCATGTACGAATGCCTTCGACACAACGTCCCATTCGTTCTCGCGGGCAGCATCCGCGACGATGGGCCGCTCCCCGAAGTCATCACCGATTCACTGGTTGCTCAAACACAGATGCGAGAGCTGGTGCAAGGCGTCACGTTTTGCCTGATGATCGCGACGACATTGCACAGCATCGCGGTCGGCAACCTGCTTCCGGCTTGGGTGAAGACCGTCTGCGTGGATATCAATCCGGCAACGGTAACGAAGCTCAGTGATCGAGGGAGCGTTCAAACGATCGGCCTTGTGACGGATGTCGAACCGTTTTTGAGAATCCTCGTTCAGGAACTCGGCGGTCTGGTCTGAGTACGCGGTTCTCGTCACGGCAACTCAGGAACCAGACGAGGGTGGAACAGAAAATAGGAGGGAAGCTCAGATGCACCCTTCCTAATCCACCGACTCCACTTTTCTTGTTTCGAGAAGACTTGACCGGCGGTTCTCGCCGAACCTCAGAATGAACTTCAGTCATGCAGAGCATTTTCCCTCGCCATCGTGACAAACTGCGAAATTCGCCAAACCGTCAGGGCTTGTCTAGCCGATGAAATCGGTGCGATAGCTATGACCTAACCAAGCCACTCAGACCTCACAGTCCGCTTAGTAACGCTTGATCGAGCTTGACGGATGATCGCGAGTGTCGCGATGAGTTGCGTCACGGCGTCAGTTTGAAATGCGAAAAGTTACGACCGAGCGATCTTCGACAATCTCTTGCTGAGTAACATTTTCTGCTTGACCGATTTTTCAAACGACAATAGGATCACCCTCGTTGATGCGACAGTAACTTGAATTTGAAGTTCACACTCCTTGTTGGAGTGTCGCACTTTTGAGTTGTCTCTCTTACCGGGTGCCAAAGAGAGACGACAGTTTAACAGCAGGTGCCCAAGTTCTTCCCCCAAAGGAGCCACGGATATGGCCGCTGCAAAGAAGCCCGAAGTCAAGAAGACCGAAGTCAAGAAGGCCGCCCCAGCCGCTAAGTCGGCGAAGGCCAAGACCGCCAAGAAGTAACGAATACCGACTTCACTGTTGGTGACAGCAGGCCGGACCTCACAGTCCGGCCTGCTGTATTCTTTGGCTGAGGTTGCGAACCGTTCGACCGCCAAAACGAGTTTCTGAAATTGAAAACTCTCCCCCCCCGCACTTCGTAGTCGTCAGATCAGTTCAAACAGGGACTGAGTCTTCACCACGGCGAGGTGTTCGGGAAATGTGTGGAACGCGTGGACCAACAAGCTGTCGCGTGTCGCCTCGATTCTGAGCAGGCTCACCGCGCCGGGGCTGAAGCGATTCTCGCTTTCAAAACAGACGGACAAATTCGCCCCGAAACAATCTCCGATCAACTCCTCGTTGTGCCGTAAAAACGTGTCGTGCGTGAGTTTTTCAATCGACGTGCTGACGGTGTAACGAAGCCGCGAACTCAGTTCAGCCGTCGCATCGTGGTCGCCCCGCAGCCGATGTTGGAACAGTCGGCTGTGTCGAGGCAGCGGTTCGCGGCGATCGGAAATCACTTCAGTAACGGCCAAAGAACCGACTCGCACCGTGAGGACGTGCCCCGCCAAATGGAGCCGCGCATCGAGCGCCATTGTGCCGTTGCTCAACGCCAGGAACCGGCAATGTACAAAGAGTTCCGGATGCAGCGGCCGCTCAAAAACGCATAGCACCAGATCGGAGACATCGGGACGGACAGCATACTTCGACATGAAGAGATCTCAACACAGACGTTTCTGACACAAGTCGAATTTGGCGGGCGGGGCAGTGTCGAATTATAGAAGCCGCTCAGAACTGCCTGCCATCGTCAAAATTCGTGAGTGACGAAGCAACGTAAATACAGGGTCGTCGTCACTCGCACCGCGGTAACCAGCCGGCACGCTTAGCTTTTTGCGAGTGCCTCCTTAGAATCCCACTCGACGAGGACTTTGACTCCACTCACGTGCCTCGTCTCGGCCACCTCTCGCCTGCTTTCTTCACGTTGTTCAAATCGTTCCTTGATCGTTTGCCGAGGTTTCATGACTGCCCATCGCCCGCTCTCCGTGCCGCTAGACCGACCGATTCGTTTGGCGGTCTTGATCTCTGGTGGTGGTACCACGCTGACCAATCTCGTGGCAAAAATGTCGGCCGGAACGCTCTCCGCTGAAATCCCGCTCGTTATTGCCAGCCGACCTAATTGCAGTGGCATCGCCCGCGCGACGGATGCCGGGTTGCGGTGCGAGGTCGTTGAGCGAAAGACCTTCGCCAGCGTGGTCGAGTTCAGCGAAGCGATCTTCGCGCTGTGTCGGGAAGCGGCCGTCGATCTCGTGGTCTGCGGTGGGTTCCTCTCGCTACTAACGATCCCCGCCGACTACTCCGGTCGCGTGATGAACATTCATCCGGCGTTGATTCCGGCGTTCAGCGGCAAAGGCTTTCACGGTCATCACGTTCACGAAGCGGTCTTGGCTCGCGGAGCGAAGGTCAGCGGATGCACGGTCCACTTTGTCGATGATGAATACGATCACGGCCCGATCATCGCGCAGCGCGTGATCCCCGTCGCCGACAACGACACCGCCGAACTGCTCGCCGCCCGTGTGTTTGCCGCCGAATGCGAAGCCCTTCCCGCAGCGATCCGCCTGTTTGCGTCCGGTCGCTTGGAAATCGAAGATGGGCGAGTCCGAACCGTCCGCGTGTAGAAGTGCCTGCAACGCTGCGTTTGAACTGCCCCTCGTATTTGGAGAACTCTTCATGCGGAACCTCATCCGTTGGTTTAGTCGCGTCGCCATCGCCGCCGCCGCTTGTCTCGTGCAGACGATGCTCGTGGGAGTTGCCTCGGCCGAGGAACCCGCCGGATTTTCCAAGTCGCTCTTCGACGGCGTGTCGCTGCACGGTTGGTCTGTCGAGAACGATTGTGAGGTCGATGTGATCGACGGCTGCATCCGGCTCAAGTCGGGAGAGGGTTGGTTGCGGAGTCATCAGGCGTATCGCGACTTCGAGCTGCATGTCGAATGGAAGGCTCTGAAACCGCAAGGCTACGACGCGGGGCTTTACATTCGAGCCGCTCAAGAAGGTAAGCCCGGTCCCAAGCCGTCTCACCAAATCAACCTGTTGCAGGGGAAAGAAGGAAACATCGGCGACCTGCCGGGGGCGCAAAGCACCGGTCTCGCGAAGCCTGCTGGAGAATGGAATGCCTTCGAGGTGCGCGTCGTCGGCGACACCGTGTCACTCAAGATCAACGGCCAGCCCGCCTATTCCGTGTCGGGTTTGCAGCAGTCTGACGGGCACCTCGGCTTCCAAGTCGAAGTTCCGGTCGGCGGCCAATTCCTGCTGAAGAACATCCGCATGACAGAACTCGGCTATCGGCCGCTGTTCAACGGACGCGATCTCACCGGCTGGCAACCCGTCGGCGGAGCAGCCGAAGAATGTTGGTCGGTCGTCGAGGGGTTGCTCGTTTGCTCCGGCAAGAAGGGGCCGTGGTTGCGGAGTGACGCCGAGTTCGATGACTTCAACGTGCGACTCGAATATCGCCTCTCGACTGGCGGTAATAGCGGGATGTACGTTCGAGTCCCTTTGGATGGCAATCATCACCGCGACAACGACACACTGCCGCCCGCCGGTTTTGAAGTGCAGATTCTCGACGATGCCGCTCCGGGACATCTCAAGCTCAAGGACTATCAGTACTCGGCTTCGATCTATGACATTGCGGGAGCCAACCCGCGCGTCAGTCGCCCGGTGGGAGAATGGAACTCGCTGGAGATCAACTGTCGCGACCAGCAGGTCACGACATGGCACAATGGCCACCGCGTCACGAACGTCACGGCGGCCGACTCACCGTTGCTTGGCCTCCGCTCGACGAAGGGCTTCCTCGGCCTGCAAAACCACAACACGGTCGTCAAGCTGCGCGACATCCGACTTGGCCCGGCGGTGGAAGTACCCGCGAAGTGAGTTGTTGGTGCAGGACTCGTACTCACCGCGTTGGGCGTAGTGACACATCTGAGCGGGGGACGTGAGTCCCCCGGTTTCTGGGGCGTTAGCCCGTTTTTCAAGGTTCATCCGGCGAATGCGTGCTGAGGACGTGTTTCATGAGCTTGGAAGGCGGCAGGTCATAGCCCACGGCGCTAGCCGTGGGGAAATCAGAACGTCAGCCGCCAAGCCCCGGAGGGGCGACACGTTCGGGGCCGTTTCTCGTGAGGTTCGCGAGTCACGCAACGAGAGTGCCGCCCCTTCAGGGCTGAAGACGTTGTTGGGCGGACCTGACCCACGGCTCACGCCGTGGGCTATTATCTGCCGCCCTCCGGGCTGAAAGCGAGAACGCTCAGCACGCATTAGTCGGATGAACCTTTTTTAAGAACCGGGGGACTCACGTTCCCCGCTCAATAATTTCTTTCCTCACCCCTGCTGCGCCGCCTTCCACAGGTTGAATGTGATGTGCGCCTGTCCCTGATGATGGGCCTCATGCCAGACCATAATCTGCATGATGCGGCGCAGTGGCCAGCCTCGTTCGACGTACCACTTGGGAATCGTGTCGAGATCTTCGTCCTTCATCTGTGCGATGACGGGGATGAGGTGCGAGCGAGATTCGTCGAGAATCTTGCGGATCGCCCCAATGTCGGGGACATCCTGATCGGGGACGCTGCCAAACTTGAAACGCGGGACTAGCTCTGGCCAGCCGGGAGCGGTCCCGTTCAGTCGCTCGGTCGCCGTCAGTTCTTCGGTGATGCCGATGTGCGTCAGTTGCCACCCGATGTGCGCGCGGCCCGGTCCCGGCTGCCATCTCAACACCGCGGCCGGATCGGGGAGCTTGGCGATCTCATCGAGCGTCATCAGCGTGCGCATCCGAACGAATTCGAGCATTTGAACGGCGACATCGGCGAAGGGCATGGTGGGTTCCTGTGAGGGTGATGAAGAGTGAATGACGGGCGATCAGGGGTCAGGTCTCAGATAATTTCCTCCGATGCCCACTTCGAAGTCAGATCGATGCCCGAGAGGACGGAAGAGTAGATGATCGAGCAGTCGATACGGGCGAGGCAGTGATCACGGCCAAGGATTGCCAGTGCGTCGAACAGGCCGATTCCTTGGGCGCGCCCGGTCGTGGCGATGCGTAGTGCGTGGACGATCTCGCCGATCTTGATCCCCTGCGCTTCGACGAAGCGATGGACGAGTCCATCCAGCGTCGCTGCGTCGAACGGCTCAACCGTAGCCAACTCCGCACGCAACAGCCTCAACAAACCGGGAGCCTCTTCCGCTCCCCGAATCCGCTGCTGAAACGCCTTCTCGTCGAAAACCAAGGCGTCGTCGCTGACGAAGAATTCCTTGAAGTCGAGGATGTCACTGAAGACCTTGAGCCGATCCGCCATCGCCGTGAGGACTCGTCCAACGTGAGCCTTCGCGTCGGCATCGACTTCCTCGGGAATGAGCTTCGTCTGTTGCAGGAACGGGACGCAGCCAGCGACTTTCTCGTCGAGCGGCAACTGGTTCATCCAGTGCTGCTGGTAACTTTGCAGCTTCTCGGGGTCGAGTCCGGCGGGAGCCTTCACGATGCGATCGAGCGTGAAGTTCTCGATCACCGTGTCGAGCGACAGGATTTCGGTCTTGTCGTCCAGCGACCAACCGAGCCGCGAGAGGCCGTTCAAAATTCCGGCGGGCAAGTATCCGAGTCGTTCGTAGTACTCGACCATCACCGGGTTGAGTGTCGTCGAATTTCCGAGTCCGAGTTGCGGGAAGACCTCGTCAGCGCGATCAAACATCTTCTTGAGTTGCGGGCTGTTGCGCAGCTTCTCGACATCGCGCTTGCTCAGTTTTTTGGTCGATCCCGGCGCGGTGATGAACGGGATGTGGGCGAACACCGGCAGCGTGTTGCCGAGCGCCTGATGCAGCAGCGCCTGAACGGCGGTATTCGTGAGATGCTCTTCCGCGCGGATGACGTGCGTGATCTGCATGTGGGCGTCATCGACGACCGTCGCGAAGTTGTAGAGGACCGAGCCGTTGCTGCGCATGATGACCGGATCGGGCATGAGCGCTCCGTCCCATTCAACGTGACCGCGCACGGCGTCGTCAATCGCGACCTTCTGGTCTCGCGGCACGAGGAACCGCACGACGAACGGTCGGCCCACCGCGTCGAGTTCCTCACGTTGGGCAGCACTGAGATCAAGCGACCGCCGCACGTTGAGATACGTCTGTTTGGACGCCTCCGCAGCAGAGCGATCAGCGGCGACTTGCTCGGGCGTTTCGTAATCGCGAAAGGCTTTGCCCTCAACGAGCAGTTTCTCGACCGCCGCCGTGTACAGGTGAGTTCGCTGTGATTGGAAGTACGGCCCGAACGCGCCGCCAACTTCCGGGCCTTCGTCCCAGTTCAGTCCCAGCCATCGAAAGGCTCGAAAGATGGGGGCGAGAGCCGCTTCGACATTGCGCTGCTGATCGGTGTCGTCGATCCGCAGGATAAACGTCCCGTGATTGTGTCGCGCCCACAGCCAGACGAAGAGCGCGGTTCGCATCCCACCAATGTGCATGTAGCCCGTCGGACTGGGAGCGAAGCGCGTTCTCACGGGAACACGCGCGGGAACGGAAGCGGGGACGGTCATTGATCTCACCTAGAAAGCGCCAGCCAAATGGAGGCGGGATGATAGCTATGGCCCTGCGCGAGATGAAGCGGCTCCAAGGTCATCGCCTTTTTCACGGTAGGGTGTGTGGAGTCCTCGGAACACACCAGCATTTCACGAGGAATTAGGTGCGTTCCGAAGACTCCACGCACCCTACAGGTTTCACAGTCCCAACACGGTGATGACCCTGCCTCGCACCTCAGTCACGGTGCAATCCCGCAGGGCTTCGATTACGATCCCGCCGCCCGTTCAACCCTCTTTTTGGAGCTGTCCGCATGATTTCATCCGCCGCTAGTCGCCGTCAGTTTCTTCAGTCAGTCGGAGCCGCCGCGTTCGTTGGTGCTGCTCTTCCGATCTCCATTCCAGACGCTTTTGCCAAGGATGCCGCTGTGCCTGATTCATTCCCCATCATCGACACACACCAACACCTGTGGGACACGACCAAATTCAAGTTACCGTGGCACAAGGGAGACGACACGAAGCCGCTGCAACGGAGCTTCGTCATGTCCGATTACCTCGAAGCGACCAAGGGGTTGAACGTCGTGAAGACGGTCTACATGGAAGTCGATGTCGCCCCCGAGCAACAGGTGCAGGAAGCGGACTACGTGATCGACCTCTGTCAGCGCGGTGACAATCCGATGAAGGCCGCCGTCATTTCTGGACGCCCGGGCACTCCGGGCTTTGAGCCGTACATCCGCAAGCTGGCGCAGAGCAAGTTCATCAAGGGCGTACGACAGGTACTGCACGGGGAGACCGATCCGCCTGGCTTCTGCCTCCAGCCGAAGTTCGTGAAAAGCATTCAACTGCTCGGTGAACTGGGAATGAGCTTCGATCTGTGTCTCCGCTCGGGCGAAGTTCTCGACGCAGTGAAGCTCGTCGATCAATGTCCCCAGACGCGGTTCATCATCGACCACTGCGGCAACATGAGCGTCACGTCCACCGATCAGGCGGCGCGCACGCTGTGGCTCAAGGGGATGCGGGCGATGGCCGAACGCAAGAACACCGTCTGCAAGGTCTCCGGAATCATCGTCACCGCCAGTCCGAACTGGAAACCGGATGACCTCGCCCCGAACATCAACGACACGATCAACACGTTCGGCGACGATCGCGTGATGTTCGCTGGCGACTGGCCCGTCTGCACGCTCAAGGCGTCGTTCACTCAATGGGTGAATGCCCTCAAGCACATCGTCAAGGACCGGTCAGTCGTCTTTCAGCAGAAGCTCTTTCACGACAACGCCGCCAAGTTCTACGGCATCTAAGTGGCAGTGAATGCCTCCGTCGTTCACGGCCATGAGGCATGTTCCTCACGCGACCACCAGCCTGTTGAACAACGTAGGGTAAGCGTCTCGCTTGCCCGTCTTGCTGTTGAAAAAAGGGGCTCTCCGCCATTTGTGTTGGATGTCCGACTGAGCGGCACGGCGCTAGCCCAATGGCACTTACTTTAGAACCGATCGAGTAGCGGAGCGGCGCAAGCTGCCCGGTTTTGTCGAGTTTGCTCTCGCTTCAACCGGACGGCTCGCGCCGTACCGCTCTAAAGTAAGTGCCATTGGGCTGACGCCGGTGTAGGCGAAAAAGACCGGCGGCTAGCGCCGTGCCGCTCACGGAACACCATTTTCAACACGAATGGCGGAGAGCCAAAAAAAGGCAAGCCAGAGGCTTACCCTACGTTCTGCAACAGACTGCTACGCCTCGCCTCGATCACTCACTCACTCATGGCCGGGCGCGGTCTATCATGCGGCGCGACGTTGAGATGGCACAGATTCGGAAGCGACCACACCAAGGGCGAGCAATGTCGGAACACTCACTGCGGCTGATGATGACGGTGCGCGATGACTCGCCGCGCGTCGCGCAGGTCTGCGCCGACTTGACGGAGTTCTTGTCGCAGCAGCCAGGCGTGAAGCTGACGGTCGTGGGAACACCCGACAAATTAAAGCTCGGGCGGAGGCAGGTTGATCTCGTCGTCGTACTTGGGGGCGACGGCACGATGCTGCGAACGTGTCGGCAGCTCGGGACGAAGCAACTGCCGATCATGGGCGTGAACCTCGGGCGGCTCGGGTTCCTCGCCGACCTCTCACCCGATGAGTTTCAAAAGCGGTTCGGTGAGATTCTCGCGGGATGCTACACGATCAGTCAGCATCTCATGTTGTCGTGCCGACTGCTGCGAGCGGACGGTTCGCACGAAACGCATCTCGGTCTGAACGAGGTCACGATCCATTCGGGTGCCGCATTGCGGATGTTGCGGATCGACCTCGCGATCAACGGGGAAGCGGTCACGACATATGGCTGTGACGGTCTCATCCTTAGCACGCCGGTTGGTTCGACGGCGCACAGTCTCGCGGCGGGAGGCCCGTTGCTGCGACAAGACCTGCAAGCGTTCGTCATCACCCCGATCAGTCCGCACACGTTGACGAATCGCCCACTCGTCGATCGCGCCGACAGCGTCTACATGATGACCGTCCCCGACTGTCCGGAGGGAACGACGCTCGTCATTGACGGCCAGATCAAGCGACCGCTGCACACGGGCGATCGAATCGAAGTGAAGCAGGCTCCCGTCAGTTTCCAACTCGCCCGGCTGAGCGATCACAGCTACTACGCGACCCTGCACAACAAGCTCGGCTGGGGCGGGATGCCGAACGGCGGGTTGTAGAGGGCATTTCAAAACCTGTTTGTGCCTCGAAAAACTAGCCCGACGCGCCAGCGCGGGCTGGGCATTCGATGAGGGTCCAGCCCTCGCTGGCGCGTTTTGAAGTGGCGCTCTTGGGTTCTGGATTGAGGCGGGGGTACTGTCTTCCTTTCGGCCTGCGCAACGTCATCTGCTTCCAAGTCGCCTGCCGCGCTCCGCGTGAAGACAGCCGATCGCGAGTGCGGTGTCGATCGGTGAGGTCGCCGTTCATTCGCACTCGGCGGACTTCACGCGGAGCGATGCAGGCGACTTGGGTTGCGGCCCAGGGCCGCGCCGTGGACATCCGCAGCCTGAGGCCCTTGCTAGACTGCACGCGGCCGTAACGGACACTCACCCGCCGTGTCCACGAGGACGCCACTCACCTCCTCGCTGACGCTGCGGGGTAGTGTGACTCCGCGTCAACTACGGTGTCCGTTACGGCCGCGCAGTCTACGGGGGTTGAGTCCGCGACAGACAGGTCCCCTCCGGCAGACGGGAACGCCCCGGGGGACGGTGCCCCGGCGGTCCTTCGGCAACGCGTTCCGGGTGGGCCGGAACAATCCCCCTGTCGCCTCGTTCCCGACACGCCGGCGGCACGACCTCCGCGTCGTAGGCCGTGTCGCCCAGCACGAAGACAGCGGCCCCCGCAGGCCGCGGCCGGTCGCGGCTCCGTTCCGCCGCCGACTCGGCCGTCGTCCGCTGCGTGAGCCCCGGCTCCCGACAATCCTCCGG
>JAYSQC010000411.1:0-2131 GCA_043721755.1 Schlesneria sp. | reverse complement strand
CGGGGGCACCGCTTTCTTCCGGCAGGCTGGGTTCTTCGGTCGTCACCTGCGATGAGGCTACAGCCGGTTCGGACGCGATCTGCTGAACCTGTTCTGGGCAATCGCTGATTGGCACTTCCGAAATGAAGCCCTTCAGGTCGAATCCCGTGCGATAAACAAGCCGTCGTTCATCAGCGAGACTGTTCCCCCAAATGACGAAGCCGTACAGGTTCCGCAGTGCGAGATTGATGGCCGTCATGCGAACGCATCGCAAATCAATGTCTCGTCCAACAAAGAGCCAATGCGGTTGTATCTCCGCGACGGCGAGCAGCATTCGACCGTTGCAACCATGCAAAACGTGGGCTGGTCCGTAGTTGCACCGACCACCAAATGGAGCCGATTTGTCGCAAGTCGTTTTTTCAACGATGGTTGCAAAAGTTCAACTGAAGTCTTACCTCATTGGCAGCTCGGTGTTGCGAGCGACCGAATCAGTGAAGCTGTGGCAACCTCCCAACCAGCAACCCCGGTCACAAATAGTTCTATTGGTGTCCTCCCGCCTCCATTTTGTTCTAAGATGATACCGAATCGCGATTTGTGATACCTGACGACGTTCGTCAGTGCGGTGAAAATCCTGTTTCAATCGTGGAAGTTCTTCCACGAAATGAAAGGTTTCCTGCACATGGCACGTACAAAGAACGTCCTTCCAAGCTATTTGCTGCATTCTCAGTCCGGCCAAGCCTGGACCAGAATCGCGGGGCGAGACTATCTTCTCGGCCCCTACGCTTCGGATCAAAGCCGCATCAAGTACGCGGCACTCGTCGCCAAAGTGGCGGGCGGATTGTCGGTTGACCCGCTCGGCGGCGGTTTCAATCGTGGAAGTCTTCCACGAAATGAATCCGAGGCCGATTCCGGCCCGTCCGTGGCGGAATTGCTGCTCGCATTCAAGACGCACGCAGACGCCTACTACACGAAGGGCGGAAGGCCGACAGCGGAAGTCGATTGCTTCGCGTCTGCGATGCGACCGGCTCGCGAGTTGTTTGCCATGATCCCTGCGAGGGATTTCACGCCGCTCTGCCTGAAGGCGGTGCGGGAAGTCTTCATCGCCAAAGGCTGGTCCCGTGGCTTCTGCAACAAAGAAGCGAACCGTCTCCGTCATGTTTGGAAGTGGGGAGTCAGCAACGGGCTGGTTCCCGTGACGACGTGGCAGGCACTCACTGCCGTCCCGCCACTGAAGGCAGGACACACGACCGCGCCCGATCACAAGCGGCGTGAGGCCGTCAGTGACGCGCATATCGAGGCCGTCCGTCCGCACCTGTCACAGCATCACCGCGACTTATTCGATCTGTTGCGGGCGACGGGGGCGAGGCCATCCGAGTTGCTCGGCTTGTCGATGACCGACATCAACACCAGCGGCGAGACATGGGTAGCCGATCTGACCGACCACAAGAACTCGCACCGTGGCCTGTCTCGCAAGCTGTTCTTCGGTCCCAAGAGTCAACTGATTCTGCGGCGGCTCCCCTCAACGGGTTCACTGTTCACGTTCAAGGTTCGGACATTCTCAGCCGCCGTAAAAAGGGCCTGCCTCACCGCGAAGATTCCGCCGTTCGTGCCGTACGCATTGAGGCACACGAAGGCCACGGAGTTGCGGGACACGATGTCGATCGAATCGTCTCAGGCCACGTTGGGACACGCACAGCCGTCGATGACCGCTCGTTACTCGTCGCGGATGGACAAGCTCGCCATCGAAGCCGCGAAGGCTTGCGGATAAACATCCGGCTGCGAATTGCCACATCGACGCTTATCATCATCACGAACGCGGGGATAGGCCGGCCAGTCGATAAGCGAGAAACCTGAACTCGCTTCCCCGCGTTCTTTTTGTTCATCAGGCTCGACCTTCAGGAGTCGATCATTCATGGCGAAGAAGAAAGCGGCGGCGAACGCGAACAGACGGGCGAGTGCAAAGCAGCCGACAATCAGTGGGGCGCATTCGTTTAGAGAGTACGATGCACGTTCCGTACTGGCGGCGTTTAGTGTTTACCACGGGGGGCTAGCCGGCAGGGCCTCCGCATCTAAAGTTGATGGCGTAATGAATGCAGTGTCCGTCGATTCGTCAAGTGCCGGAAAGTTTTCGGTGCGAGGAGGCTTGGGAATT
>JAYSQC010000410.1:0-12137 GCA_043721755.1 Schlesneria sp. | reverse complement strand
AACCGCGTGGGCAACGCCCCGCGCGTCGAGCGATGTGGAACGCTGTTTTGCCATCGACGCGCGGGGCGTTGCCCACGCGGTTAAACGAGGCAATGGCCTCATTCTTGGCCGCGCGAGGTACAATGGGAGTGTTTCTATCGGGACGACCCCATCCGCCTCGTGCGGATGGTGAAGCAGATTGTTCGGCGCGGACGACCCATCGCGGCCGAACAATCTGCTTCACCATCCCGTCCAGCGGGATGGGGTCGATGGAAACTTGAGCAACGGTTCGGTTAGCCCGCCATCTCGCTCACCATCCGCACGAGGCGGATGGGGTCGAAGAGCGTGGGGCTGCAATCCGCGTGGGGCGTGAGAATCACTCGGCTGACCTGTGACGTGACAGAAAGCTCAACGATGAAGAAGCGATGGCTGGTGTTGGCGGTGCTGGTGATGGGCGGCCTGATTGTTGCGGTTCTGTCGCAGTTGAAAGACCCGCCCTCGCACGAGGCCACCTTGAGCGACGGTTCTCACGTTCGGTTCGAGAAAGCCGGCGTCGGGGTGATTAAGTACGACTCGTTCCCGCCGTTGAAGGCGGCGCTGGTGGACTATGTGCCGAATCGGTTTCAGTCCCGGCTGGGTGAGCGAATCCAATGCTCAATGACTCCTCAGCCAAACATTGTTGGCTTGATGTTCTCTCTCTGGACGGCAGAGGGCCTGCGGAAGCGGGAATCGGCTCAGTTTCTCTCACGGATCGAGTTCGTTGAATCGACCGGCTTCGTGCTCAATGTCGCGGTTTCCGGCTATAGCGCATCCGGCGGCGTGATGCTCATCAGCGAGGGTTCGTTCCCGCGGCGCGAACCGACGCTGCACATGCGACTTTTTGAGCAAGGGACCGAGCGGCTGTTGTTCGATCTCCACATCCCCAATCCCGGTTACAAGCCGTCGTTCGACGAATGGATTGCCGAGCCGATTCCCGCCACGCAAACGGTGGCACCGCTGACCGTCACGTTGAAGCGCGGCCCGGCCGATATCCCCGCCAAGCATCTGCGCGAAGAGGACATCGAGATCACCTCGACCGATCCTCGTTGGACGGCCACGCGGCCTCAACGCCATGTCTGGTTGACCGATGCCACGGGGAACCGGGCGTACGATTTCTCGGGCCTCTCCCCATTCGAGCCGGCTTGGAAGCTTCACGTCCGCGTGCGACGAAACGCAGCGGCCGAGTTCAGTCCGGACGAAGTTTGGCGAACCAAACTGATCAAGCTGCCCGCCGCCTTAACGGTCGAGCGACTGAAGCTGGGTGGATTGGCGGGGGGCGTGGAGTTCTCGACGAACTATGTGACATCCCCCGGTGAGGTTCACGATGACGGAACGGATTTGACCGTCACGCCGGGGTCCGGAGGAAACAGCAGCAGTAGCGGGACCATGAAAGGAAAAGTGTACACAACCGTGGACTCACCACTGCCGCACTTCCAACTGAGCCACACTCCGCTTGACGAAGAAACCAGCTTGATCATCGTGGTGAAGGACCAAGCCGGGCGCAAGTTGTCGAACGACCACAGCGGCTCATCAGGCAGCCACACAGGCGGCATCTGGTCACGCATCGTTCAGTTCGAGCCACTGCCCGACACCACCGAAGTCCAACTGGAAGTCATCGTGAACCGGGGCCGGACGTTTGAATTCCTCGTCGCGCCGCGCAAGCCGGACGCCGCGAAAGTCGCGCCGTGACGAACTTGTAGGATGGGCACTCCTGCCCGTCCGGCTTTGTGATCGGCGCACCAATCACGGTCGTGAAATCTGTGGTCCTGACGCCCTCGTCCGGACCACATCAATCCAATCTCAGCAGTGATTGATGTGCCGATCCGTTGTGGCTGAAGAGCGGACGGACGAGGGCGTCCATCCTACGGGGACTCGTCGAATCGTGTGTTGCCGCTGGCGTCGAACTCGATGCGGCAGGCGGACCACTTCAATGGCGATACGTTCGGGGCGTTCAACAAGTTCGCACCGTGCAGCCAGCGTGCGGTGAGGTTGCTCGCGCTGAGCCTTCGATAGCCGACGTAGGAAGTTGTCAGACGCGGATTGATCTCGACGATCAGCGGTCGCGTGGGATCGGCATCGGGGAGCAACAGGTCGAAGCCGATGTAGCCGTTCAAGCCGGGGATCGTCGCACACGCGCGGCGGACCAGTTCTCGAACGGCGACTTCGGTCGCAGCCGGAAGGGAGGCCGGGATTGAGCCGCCCAAGTACTCGAAGTTGTGCGACAGCCGCTGATGGCCGATGGGAAACATTTCGACCTCGCCATTCGGCTGGCACAAACATCCAACCGACAACGGCAGCCCCGCGACGAACGGCTGAACGAGGGCTTTGTGTGAAACACCCGCTGCGGCATAGGTCATTGCCGCGCATTGCCACTCTTCGGGCGAGTCGGTTTGCACACGCAGCGTCAGCCACGAACCGGCTCCGTCACGCGGCTTGATGACCCACGCAGGACTCCGGTTGAAACCACTTTCTCGACCCTCGCGCCCTGTGGCTGGAGACGGTGAAACGCCGATCCCAGCGACAGGGCGCGAGAGACTCCAATCCACGATCTGTGTCGGCAGCGTCGGGAGTGAGTGATCTTCAAAGTGCCGGGCGAGTCGTAGTTTGTCGCCGCACAACTCGATGGCCTCTGGCGAGCAGTTCAAGGACTTCACGCCCAATGACAGGACACGGCGAACTCGGTCCGCGAGCTGGCCGTCCGTCTCCGGAGCGATCACGAGAACCGCGTCGCTGGTCGCAGCCAACTCGTGGAACTGACGCTGTTCCGCAGCGGCGTTAGCGACGATCTCGATCCGGCAACGCGACGACTCGGGCAATGCAACGTCTGGAGTGAGTCGGGCATCGAGCGTCGTCACGACACAGCAGCCCGAGATTTGCAGAAGGTCGTCCACGACGGCCCACAACATCGCGCGACCTTCGCGCTGAAGTGAGTCGGGCAACGGTTCGCCCGACAAGCCGCCGCCGCAGATGAACTCAGAAACGAAGACGCGCATGTGACCAACTGACGGATGAGATTATGGGATGCGCCTCGACGCGCTGCGCCGGGGCAAGGTCGGCTCGCGCCATCAGAAGTGATCCGAACCGAGATCACAACGGGACGGTCCTCTTTCCGGCAGCCGACTTGAGCTGCGACATCTGGCGGTCTGACAACTCGGTCAGCGATTCGCAGCCAATGTTGTGCTGGCCCGAGACATCAGCTTCGGCCCAGACGACTTGAACAGTGACATTACACACGGTGCGGGCGGCGTCGCGGACTTCGATGAGTAGCTTCTCGCCCGTCGGAACAGATTGTTCCAGCATCAGTCTCAGACCCGTTGTTGAGACATCTTCCAAGCGACCGGACCAGACGGTCGTTGGAGATGCGGCGCTCAGAAACCGGACTTCGCGAAACAGCGTCTCGCGCGAGGACTGGCGACGGTCCCTGCGGCGGCGGTTATCGAGTTGGCGACGTTCTGGCATTGAGGCTCACCTTAGCTGTCACAGCGGGGCCACGTCACAGCAGCGAGAGAAAGCGGACTCGCCGCCTTCACGCAGCAGAGCGACTTTGCACACCAACCCCACCCTAGTGAGAACCTGGTTCGCGGATCGCCCCTCGTCCAATCGCTGGTTCGCCCGGTTCGGTGTTTCCTGCCCAATGACGCCGTTCCTGTGTCATTGGGCAGGAAGGCGTGAAACAGCGGCGCGGCGAAATGCGGACCCAGCCACACCCGTGAGAGTCGGAATTGTCACTCGTTGTCGTCGTCGTCTTCAAAGTCGCTGTCTTCGAAGGCTTCGTCTTCCGAGTCGCCCTCGTCGTCGTCATCGAAATGCCCGGCCTCGACGCGCTGCCCGCGCGCTTCTTCCCGTTCGGCCTGATCGGGGTCGGAGTCCTTCGAGCGGAAGTAGAGCTTGATGGGGACTTCTTTGAAGGGGAGTTCTTCGCGCAGGACGCCGAGCAGGTAACGCTTGTAGTCCTCGTCGAACAATTCCTTGGCGTTGCACTTCAGCACGATGGTCGGCGGTTCGGTGGAGACCTGCACGGCGAACAGGATGCGCGGGATGCGGTTCATGCGCAGCGGTGGCGCCCAGTTCTTGACTGCGGCCCGCACGACGCGGTTCAGCACGCCGGTGGACACGCGCAGCCGGGCCTGCTTCTGAATGGCCTGTGCGAGGTTGATGAGCTTCTTCACGTTCTTGCCCGTCTTCGCCGTGATGATGGCGATCGGGACGTGGCGCATGTGCGCGAAGTGTTTGAAGACGTACTCGGACCAATCTTCCGTCGAGCGATTCGTTGAGAGATCCCACTTGTTGGTGACGAAGATGCACGGCTTGCACTCTTCGTGAATCTCCGACACGAGCTGCTTGTCCACGCGAGAGATGGTCTCCATGCAGTCGAAGAACATGAGTACCACGTCCGCGCGGCGGATGCTTCGTTTGGCGCGGGCCAGCCCGTACCACTCGACATCGTTGGCGAGGCTCTTCCGTTTGCGAACACCCGGTGTGTCGATCGCGATGAACGCTTTGCCATCCATCAGGAACCGCACGTCGATGCTGTCGCGCGTCGTGCCGGGGATCTCGCTGACGATGACGCGATCGGTCTCGGCCAGTTGGTTGATGAACGTACTCTTGCCGACATTGCGTCGCCCGACGATCGCCACCTTCAACTCGGGGACTTCGTCCAGGTCTTCGCCTTGTTCCGCTTCGACATCATCGGCGGGAGGCAGATTGCGCAGGATGACTTGCAGCAAGTCCTCTTGATTGCGGTTTCCCTTCACGCTGACTGTGACCAGTTCGATGTGCGAATCGCCCAAGCCATGAAACGTTGAGACTTCGCGGTCGAGTTTGGGTGAGTCGCACTTGTTGATGACGATGATCTTGGGCGTGTCGATGCGACGCAACCGGCGTGACACTTCCTGATCGAGCGCCGTGATTCCCGCCGAGCCTTCCACCACGAACAGAATCAAATCCGCCTGTTCCATCGCGATGCGAATCTGTGTATCGACTTCATCGGTCAGTTCGCCCACATCGACGATGCCGACTCCGCCCGTGTCGATCAGCTCAAAGTAACGATCGCCGACGTGCATGAGGTACGTGACACGGTCGCGCGTAACCCCCGCCATCGGATCGACGACGGAGACTCGCTTGTGCGCGAGCCAGTTCATGATCGAACTCTTGCCGACATTCGGCCGGCCAACAATGGCCACTTTCGGAACGGACATGGCGAAATTCTTATCCAACAGGGAACGAAGGGCCTCGCTTCAAAACGAGGTCCATAAGCTGCGCCGATGGGCAATCAAGCATCATCAGGTGAGGCGGCTTAAAGGGCGGACAGAAGCAGTGCAAAGTGCAAAGATGAGAAGTCGTCAACTCCAGCTCCGAACCCAGTGAGCGCGGCGTTTGTGATTTTGCACTTTGCACTGATCACTTCTCACTTTGCACTCAATTCGGCTGCTCTTCGACACCACGAACTCAAGGCGGCAGCACCCCGTCTGCCGCAGGAGCAGATGGGGTACCGGGTCGATATGATAGCCGCCGATCCCTCGACACTGGAGTCACGGAGCCAAGATTGTTCGCCAACGACCTGCAACGCTACGGCCCCGAGGCCCTTCTCAACGCGGTTCCACCTGATCGCGTGGCGGCGGAAGCCTATTGCCGCCAGCTTGCGACCGCGCACTACGAGAACTTTCCAATCGTGTCGTGGTTGTTGCCAAAGGGTCTGCACCAGCACTTTTACAACGTCTACGCCTACTGCCGTTGGGCCGACGACTTGGGCGACGAAGTGGGCGATCCGGCGAAGTCCCTCGAATTGCTGGCGTGGTGGCGTGGCGAGTTGGTGGCCTGTTACTCGGGGCACGCGCGGCATCCCGTGTTCGTCGCACTGAAGCCGACGATCGACGAGTTCTCGATTCCCCCCGAACCGTTCCACGATTTGATCTCGGCCTTCGAGCAAGACCAGACGGTGCGGGAGTACGACACGTTCGAGCAACTCCGCGACTACTGCCGGCGCAGCGCCGATCCCGTTGGACGGCTCGTGCTTTACCTCTGTCGATCACACACCGACCAGAACGTCCGTTGGTCAGACTCGATCTGCACTGGCCTGCAATTGGCCAACTTTTGGCAGGACGTGGCGCGCGACTTCGCCATCGGCCGAATCTATCTGCCGCGCGAAGACTACGAACGTCACGGCTACCGACGCGCAGACTTCGATGCGCACGTCACCAATCCCGCGTTTCTCGAACTGATGAAGTTCGAGGTCTCTCGCGCTCGCACGTTCCTCAACGACGGCCTGCCGCTGGTGGAACAACTCCCTGGCCGGTTGCAGGTGGACATCGATCTCTTCGCCCGCGGTGGCCTCCGGATCTTGGAACGGATCGAAGCGATCGGTTGCCGCGTTTGGGAGACGCGCCCCAAAGTCACCAAGTGGGACGCGATCAAGTTGCTGTGCGGATCGCTCTGGCGGCGAGCGCGGTCGAGGCGGAGGTGAGTCTCACCGCCGGACGCACCGCTTGAAGTTCGGCTTAGCTTTGTTAGCCGGACTTCAAGAACTCGCTGACAGCACATGAGCGATAGCTCGGCCGAAAGCTCTTCCGAGCGGGGGACATCAGTCCCCTGGCTCTTGCTCCTCAGCGTCAGCTCACTCTTCAATCAACGCGGAACCGGGGGGACTCACGTCCCCCGCTCGGAAAAGCACACGAGGGCTTACGCCCCAAAGGCACACCGGGGGTTGCCGTCATGTGGCGATCACGTTCGTCGCGTGAGCTTCAATGTCCAAGTGGCCGTCACTAGAATCTGCCCGCTTGATGACGTTCGCGGCTCGGTGAGCGGCGACTCAATGGAATTCTGCATTCAAATTGAAGGAGAACTGGCATGGATCGTCGCGAATGGTTGTTCTTGGTGACGTGGGCGGCACTGCTCGGATGTGGTTCGGGGCCAAACGTGAATGGAGAGCCTCCCGTGGCGAAGGCTCCCGCGATTGCCCAAGCGGAGACGAAAGGGGCTGGTGCCAAAGAGGCTGCTGGCGACGGGTTCCATGTGAAGTTTGAAACGACCGCCGGTAATTTCGTCGTGAAGGTCCATCCCGAATGGGCACCCAATGGCGCGGAGCGGTTCCGCGAATTGATCAAGAACGGTTTTTATGACGACACCAAATTCTTCCGCGTCGTTCCCAACTTCATGGTGCAGTGGGGCATCAACGGCGACCCCAAGGTTCAAGCCGACTGGCGCGATGCCAAGATCAAGGATGATCCCGTCAAGAAGTCGAACAAGAAGGGCTACATGACCTTCGCGACCTCGGGACCAAACTCGCGCACTACTCAAGTCTTCATCAACTTCAAGGCCAACACGTCCCTCGACGATCAAGGCTTCGCTCCCTTCGCGGAAGTCGTCGATGGGATGGATGTCGTCGAAAAAATCTACAGCGGCTACGGCGAGCGTCCCAACCAAGGCTCGATCCAAAGCCAAGGCAACAAGTATCTGAACGCCGACTTCCCCAAGCTCGACGGCATCAAGAAGGCGTCGATTGTCGTGCTGAAGTGACGCTGTGAATCGGCGATGTCATTCCAATTCACTCCGTAGGACGGGCACTCTTGCCCGTCCTATTTTTTTCGCGCGACCACCACAGTTCACGCCGCGGTCGGATCAGAACACGCTGTACACCAAGACCTGAAACATCAGTGCCAGCCAGGCCCAGATTTTCAAATCCTCGTACCACGCGGAGTGCCGACCGGAGGGCGTCGTTTCGGACGACGGCAACTGTACGACCCAAGCCATCAGGGCCAGTAACAGTCCGATGAACAGCCAACGTGCGATGGAAAGTGGCACGAGCAGAAGCTGCCCGCGCAGCGTGTCGCCGATCCAATGCAGCATCGTCATGCGGCACCTCCTTCCTCACGCCATTCCCAGAGCGAGTAGCGAGTTTTCTCCGCCGAGTCCGGGCGAGAAAAGTAGCTGAACACGATCGTCATGCAGATCGTCGCGAGGAACGCCCAGATCGAGTAGTAAAGGTACGGCGCGTCGATGCGAAACAGCGGCGGCATGTCGAGCCACGTTCTCACAGCGGGCAGATTCAGTGTGAACAGACCGACCGAGGTGAACAGGCCCGAGAAGAATCCCACCAAAGCTCCTTCGGACGAGGTCCGCGACGAGAGCATTCCCGCCAGTAGCACTCCCAGCGTCGGCCCGACGACGAACGACATCAGCGTTTGAAACACGCTGTAGATGCTCTGTCCAAACGACATCATTTGAAACGCGATGCAAATGCTCCACAGCACGAAACCGGCCGTCGTCCAGCGGCCGATCAGCAGCATCTGGCCTTCGTCAGCGTGAGGCCGGTAGAACCGGCGATAGAAATCGTTCACGTAGATCGTCGTGGCCGCGATCAAATACGAACTGACGCCCGACATGAGTGCCACCAGAAACGCGGCCACAAACAGGCCGCGCAGTCCCTCGGGAAGCAGTCGCCCCACCAGCATCGGCAACGCCCCGCCCGCTTGGTCGGCAGCCAAGTCGGGATACTTCACCAGCGCGATCAGTCCCGGCACGACCACGAGGAACGGAATCAGACCTTTCAACAACGCGGCATAAACGTAAGCCGCCTTCGCCTCATACTCGGACTTCGCGCCGAGCGATCGCTGGACGATGCGCTGATTGCCAATCCAGTAGCCGGGACTCATGACCAGCGCGAGTCCGAACAGAATGGCGGGCCACGGACCGGGCGATTTCGTATCGACCGGCAACACCAACGACAGATGTTCCCGCTCGCGTTCCTTCGCCTTGGCGAGCCGCAATTTTTCTCTGGCTCGCGTCACGGAAGGCGGCTCGTCCACCGCTGCGGGAGCGGGTGCCGGAGCCTGCCTCGCGCGGGTATGAACCGCCGCGTGAACCTTGTCGATGAAGGACTCGACGCCGCCGAGGTCATTGATTCCGATCACCACGATCATCAGGCACCCGCCGATCATGACGATCCCTTGCAGCACGTCCGTATAAACGACCGCTCCCAGTCCACCCGACCAAGTGTAGATGCCGACCAAGATCGCCACACCCACGATCGACAGTGACATGTCCCACTTCGCGAGTTCGCTCATGAACTGAGCCGACGCCAACAGCATCACACCCAAGTTGCAGGCCATTAGTACCAGCCACACGGCCGCGACAGATGCTCGCAACTGCACACTGAAACGCCGTTCCAAGTACTCGGGAATCGTAGTCACGTTGCAGCGGTACAGGTGCGGGATGAACACGAACGCCGCCACGAGCATCGCGGGAACGCACCCAATCCACGCGAAATTTCCCATCACGATGCCGTACCGGTACGAGTCTCCACCGACGCCCACGAGGTCCGCTCCGCCAATGTCGGTCGCGACGAGAGACATCCCGACCGCCCACCACGGCAGCGTCCGCCCCGCCAAAAAGAAGTCGGAACCGCTCCGCACGTAGCTGCCCACCCACAACCCGATTGCCAGCGTGGCGGTGAGATATGAGAGGATCACGAGGTAATCAACGGAGGTGAGATGCGTCATGGCGTCCCGGCACAATTCTGAGTGAAGAACGATCATCCTGACGTTCAATGAGCGGCGACGCAGTGAGGGGCCTGTTGAAGAACGTCGGGTAATCGTCTCGCTTGCCCGTAAATGCAGTTGAAAAAGGGGCAAGCGAGACGCTTACCCGACGTTGTTCAACAGGCAGCCAGTCAGCACAACCTGCCCATCCACCCGATACTGCCCGCCTTGCGGCGACGCGAGCTTAGGCGGCAACCGAAAAATAGTCCACTCGCCAGAACGCCCTCACACACCAACCCGCAGCGTCAGCGAGGACTTTGTTCAAAGCGTGACAGCCTGTTGTAAAAGGGAGGACGGGCACTCCTGCCCGTCTGCTTTCAAGCGGAACGACGGGTGAGAGTCATAGAGGGGTCAGGTGGTTCAAAGTTCGCCTTATAGGGACGAGCCTCTCACTTCGCAGCCGCCACCGGCCGAGGCGGCATTTTCGGAGGCGGCACCACAAACGTGAACACGCGCGGCTTCTGCAACAGCAGCGTCACGTCAACCTGCTCCACGTCGTCATACGCTTCCTTGGCCAACCAAACGAGTAAGCCCTGCGCGTTGAACAACTGGCCCTCCAACACCCGCCCGTTCTCATCCTTCACGACCACAAACGGAAAACGATCACCGGACTCAGTGAGTGAGATCACGACATGCGGACGCGGCGCGGTGAAGTTCAGGCGAACCGTCATGGCGGTTTGAAGAGGCCGCACGATCTCGTCCGCTGATTTTGCGGGGATTGCATAGGCGAAAACTGCTCCCGAGTTCGCAGAGTTTGTCTGAAACGTTCCTTTCAGTTGATTTCCGGTCCACGACTCAATCGGTTGTTGAAACGGCATTGGGAAGCTCGCTTCCCCGGCTCCTGCATACTCGAAAGAGCCCGCTCGCGCAGCACCGAGAAGCCGCACGTTTGATTCACCCACACCGACGACTTTCGGCGCATCGGCAACCAGCGGCTGTCCGATTGAGAACACGACGTTCTCAAAGTTGACGCGATCCGATGAAGCGACTTCATCTGGATTTCGGCAGGTCAGCGGGAGAGACAGTTTCCAAAGTGGTTCGTGCGGCGACACCGTGCATTGCGTGATCGGCGCGAGGGTTCCTTGAGGTGATCGAACTGAAGCGACAACCGCGCTGTGCAACTCGAAGAATGGAACCCCTTCCGATAGCGGAGCCCAGCTTGTCGAGTCCGCTTCATTGATTGTGACGGAGTAGTCCGGGGCCACTGTCAGAACATCGCTGGATATTGGCGTTGGCGGTGCGGACTTCACCCATTCCGCATTGAGTCCCTTGAGCGTGACGCTCATGTTGCCGTCTGTCTCCGTCACCGGCAGCGTTTGAGCCGTCCACGTCTGCTGAAGGTCGATCGGAATGGCATACGGAATGCGGGTCGCCGCGAGGCGATTTCCGCTCGCGTTGAACAACTCAACCTGTAATCCTGAGGAAAGGGACGGTAAGGCACACGCGACCCACGATGGTATCGCCAGTTGTCCCGCGAACACCGGCGGAGGCGGCACGTTCTGAAGGTGCTGCGTACTCATCGACGTTCGCCAGCCGTGGCCGTCCGTCAGCACAATCACATGCGGGCTTGAGTCGTTTGCCTGTCGCGCCCAATCAAACGAATGCCACACGCAGACCGAGTTCTCAGGCCCATTGGAAAAGCTGCCTGCTGAATGTGTCTGCATGATCTGCCGACCGAACCGCGCGAGCTGACGATTCAGCCAGAGTTCAACCGGAGTCAACGCGGCAGGCAGGCCGTGGTAGCTGTGCTCCCTCCCGTACGTCAGCTTATGGATTGTGAAGGTTCGCCCGTCGGGGAGTTTCATCACGGCGAGTGGTTCATCGCGGAGGATCAGCCAGCCGGAGGTCGCCACGAGCGCACAGAATGTGGCGAGGATGATCCAGCGTTTTCGCAGACGGCGGCGTGGAGGAGAGTTTGCCGTGGCTGAACTCGCGGCGTCGGCAGGCGCGTTGTCCTGCGGCGCGGTGGTCATCGAGGACGCCGCACGGTGGAACTGATGTCTGCTCCGTCGAGAGGTTCGGGCTGATCGACCCGCAGCGTCACGTCGTCGTTTTCGATGTCGATAACCGTGATGGTGTATTCACCGATCTGAACGACATCGCCCACAGCAAGATCGAGTTCTTGAAGTTCCACTGAATAACCTCCGTGACAGCGAATGAGATGAAGTCCGAACGGACGTGGGGGCGGACTATAGCGGTGGTCCCGCGCGCTGACAACCTTTTTGAACAGTCTGTTCAACGACCAACAGCAGCTTCACACGTCGCGTGATGTCGCTCGCTCGCTGGGCTTCTGTTATGTTCTCGCGACTCGTTTTCAGCGGGCTTCGCGCGGGTGAGGCTTGCTGGCATTTCAAAACTAGCCCGACGCGCAAGCGAGGGCTTCACCATCATCGAATGCCCAGCCCTCGCTTGCGCGTCGGGCTAGTTGTTCAATGCAAAAGCAGGTTTTTGAAATGCCCTCTCGACGTTTTTCTTGCTTGAGCAGACTGGTCATAGAACAAATACGTAGGGTGCGTGGAGTCTTCGGAACGCACCACTTTCGTTGCACACATCCTTGGTTTCGGTGCGTTCCGAAGACTCCAC
>JAYSQC010000409.1:0-4090 GCA_043721755.1 Schlesneria sp. | reverse complement strand
AGAAGAAAAATTCCATCACCGCCGCGATGTACGGCGCCATGGCCGATGCGCTGCAGCAGGCCGAGGCCCGCTCGGAAACCTCTCACTTTGTGCCGCGTGAGGCATCGTTTTGTTAGCCGGACTTCCTTTTAGAGCGGCACACTCAGGAAGGAAGTCCGGCTTTAGGAAAAGCCGGACTTCAACAGAGCTGATAGCCGCAGCCACCGGCTCACTCGTCGGTGACGCAACCTTCGGTGGCGCTCTTCACGTTCTTGATGTACTTGTAGAGCGTACCGCGTGTTGCTTTGAGCGGTGGTGCGACGAATGCCGCTTGACGGTGGGCGAGTTCTTCGGCGGGGAGGTCGATGTCGATGCGGTTGGTCTCGGCATTGATCGTGATCCTGTCGCCGTCTTGGACGACTCCGATCGGGCCGCCGTCCTGAGCTTCCGGTGTGACGTGGCCGACGATGAAACCGTGCGACCCGCCCGAGAATCGGCCGTCGGTAATGAGAGCGACGTGCTCGCCCAAGCCCGCACCCATGATGACTGAGGTCGGCGTCAGCATCTCGGGCATACCGGGGCCACCCTTCGGGCCTTCGTAACGGATGATGATGACATCCCCTTTTTGGATCTGCTTCTGTTCCATGCCCGCCAGCATGGCTTCTTCCGAATCGAAGACGCGAGCCGGGCCGGTGAAGATGAGTCCCTCTTTGCCCGTGATCTTGGCGACGGCTCCGTCGGGGCAGAAGTTGCCGCGCATGATGCGGATGTGGCCCGAGGCTTTGATCGGCGTTTCAATCGGCACGATGACGCGCTGCCCTGCGGCGAGGCCCGGCAGATCGGCGAGATTCTCGGCCATGGTCTTGCCGGTTACGGTGAGACAGCTTCCGTCGAGATAGCCCTTCTCAAGGAGGTATTTCATCACGGCGGGCGTGCCGCCCACGTGGTGCAAGTCTTCCATCACGTACTTGCCGCTTGGCTTGAGGTCCGCGATCAGTGGCACTCGGTCGCTGACTTTTTGGAAATCGTCGATGGTCAGCGGCACATCCACCGACCGCGCCATCGCGATCAGGTGCAGCACGGCATTCGTCGAGCCACCCGTCGCCATGATGAGGACCAGCGCGTTCTCAAACGCCGCCCGCGTCATGATGTCGCGCGGCTTGATGTCCTTTTCGAGAAGAATTCGAATCGCCTTGCCCGCCGCGAGGCACTCGCCTTCCTTCAGCGGATCGGTCGCGGGGATCGACGAGCTGTAGGGCAGTGACATGCCAAGCGCTTCAATCGCCGACGACATGGTGTTCGCGGTGTACATCCCGCCGCACGCACCGGCTCCTGGAATGCTGCACGCGATGATCTCCTGACGCTCTTCGTCCGTGATGCGTCCATAGAGGTATTCGCCATAGGCTTGGAACGCCGACACGATGTCGAGCTTCGGATGGCGCGGGGTGCAACCGGCGCGAATCGTGCCTCCATAAACCATCAGCGACGGCCGGTTGAGGCGGCCCATCGCGATCAGGCAGCCGGGCATGTTCTTGTCGCAGCCGGGGATGGAGATGTTGGCGTCGTACCACTGGGCCGACATCACGGTCTCGATGCTGTCGGCGATGATGTCGCGCGACTGGAGCGAGAACGACATCCCGTCGGTCCCCATCGAAATCCCATCGCTCACGCCGATGGTGTTGAATCGCATCCCCAGCATCCCCGCCGCCTGAACGCCCTCCTTCACCTTGTCGCTGAGTTGGTTGAGGTGCATGTTGCACGGATTGCCTTCAAACCAGACGCTGGCAATGCCGATCTGGGCCTTGTCCATGTCTTCGCGCTTCAGGCCGGTGGCATACAGCATGGCCTGCGACGCCCCCTGCGAGCGGGGTTGGGTGATCCGGGACGAAATTTTGTTCAGGGCTTCGGGCATGATGACTCTGCTGGTGGGAGAAGATGAAGGAATCGAGACTCGCTGCTGACAGGAGTGCATTTCCAAACTAGCCCGACGCGCAAGCGAGGGCTGCACATCCATTGAGT
Source organism: Schlesneria sp. (assembly GCA_043721755.1). GTDB lineage: Bacteria > Planctomycetota > Planctomycetia > Planctomycetales > Planctomycetaceae > Schlesneria. The sequence goes on along the minus strand of JAYSQC010000409.1, from coordinate 2,092 downwards.
GCGAAGCCCTCGCTTGCGCGTCGGGCTAGTGGGTTGAGGTTTTGAATTTGTTTCTACGGAACGAGTTCCGCCGGGTGCGGCACCCGATCCACTTTCGGCAGGACTTTCGGCTGGTAGATCGTCGTGTAGGCCGTCGCCTTGCGATGTGCATCCACAGCCGTCTGATCGGCCCAGTGTTCGTTGAGAATGAAGACCTTCGGGTCGTTGTTCGAGTGGTAAACCTCAAACCTCACGCACCCCAGTTCGGCTCGCGACAGGCGGCCTTGCTCGGAGAGGAGCGACTGGATTTCCGGGACATCGCCCGCGTCTTTCACCGTCAAAATCACGTTCAAATAGATCATGGTCATCGGTCCCATAAAGCCGCGAATCAAAGCTCAGAAACGGGAAGGCCGGGCAGGATAACAGCCGATTTCGGAAGTGGCCAGCAACCAGAATGTCCGTCGATTCTGGAGGAGTCCGGTTCTTTCCCGTTGGCCTTTCTCTGTGCTTCTGTCGTTCGACGGTCTGAGTTGTACAGATGTGGGGTGGCCAGACAGTCGAAGAGGCAGTGAGTCTGCTGCGCCAGTGTTCTGGCCCCGATTCGCCCTGATGGAATCACTGAGAACGACAGAGCGGGTCGAAGTCTAACGAGGCTCTACCCCAGACCGACGAGTTGAGATGCCCCGCAGACCAGTCTGCCGTCTTTTCATTCGCGCTCCCCTCAATTCGCGCGGAAATTGATCCGCGCGAATTGAGGGGAGCGCGAATGAAAGCCTGAAACAGCGTGTGATTGAAGTTACCTCCCAGCTTGAACCGAGCCGAGACTTGAAAACTTTTTTAAACGGGACTCATTCACAACAACTTTTAAAGCCCAAGCTTTCTCGAGGCGAACTCGCACGGGTGGCCGAGCTTGTCGTTCTGGGGCCGATGGCCATAATGCTCCGGCCTTCCCATTAGGAACGAGAGGTTCCTCCCACCCTGCGGGTTGTTTCCGTCGCGCGAGGCTCGCTCGTCGTCACGGAGACGTTCGCGAGACAACTCTTTCACAAGGTGATTTGCGATGCGCACGATTTCGGTTTTCTCAACGACGGTTTTCTCGATGGAGTCGGCCAGTCTGGTCGCGCTTGCGGCGGTCCTCTGCTTGTCATCCGTCGGTTGTGGTGACATCACCACGGCGACTCCCGTTCAAGCCGCGACTCCGATTGTTGCCGCGACGACAGTTCCTGTCGCACCGCTTGCGACGGCGGTTGCTGCCCAAGCTCCGGCCAAGGGTGATTGGGGTTCGATCAAGGGACAGATTGTGGCGGACGGTGCGGTCACTCCGCTCAAGCTGCTCGTGACGAAGGGCGATGCTGGCGCGAAGGATGCTGCAATCTGCGCGGCCCAAGACGTGCCGGATGAGACGCTCGTGGTCGACGCCAAGTCGAGCGGGATCGCCAATGTCGTGATCTATCTGCAAAAGAAGCCTGCCAAGGTTCATCCTGATTTGGAGAAGAGCAAGGACAAGGAAGTCGTCTTCGACCAGAAAGGTTGTCGATTCCTGCCTCACGTACTGTTGGTCCGTAACGACCAGAAAGTGCGAGTTCTTTCCGGTGACGAAGTCGCTCACAACACGCACACCTATCCGCTGAAAAACAAGCAAGAGAACTTTGTGGTCGCAGCCAATGATCGCACCGGCGTCGCGGTGCCCTCCGTGAACATTGTGGAGCGGCTGCCGGCAAAAGTCGGCTGCGACATCCACCCGTGGATGCAGGCGTACTGGGTGATCCTCGACCATCCCTATGCTGCCGTCACGAAGGCAGACGGGACGTTTGAGATCAAGGATCTGCCGGTCGGAGATCACGTCTTCATCGTCTGGCAGGAGAAGGTTGGCTACCTCGACAAAATGTACAAGGTGACGGTCAAGGCGGGAGCGAACGACCTCAAGCCGGTCAAAGTTCCGGCCGCGACTCTGATGGCCAAGTAGAGCCCATTTCAAAACGAGCCTGACGCACAGGTTTTGAAGTTGCGCTGTTTTGACGTTTCCGGCAGAACTCAGGCGGCGAATTTGAGTTGGCGATGACAATCGGCGCGGCGGCGCGGGATTGGTGTTGGCCGGGGGGTTCGCGGCGAG
>JAYSQC010000408.1:0-1115 GCA_043721755.1 Schlesneria sp. | reverse complement strand
AATGTGCGCGACAATTTGAAAATAGATCGAATAGCGGCTTCGCGAATCGACCAAAATCTCAACCTTCGGCGCGCTCCATGTTCCTAGTCGCTCACCAAGTGGTATAAAGGTGAAGCCAGTCGTGCTCGATACACGTGTTGCGGAGCAGGACGGATCGTCGCGGACTTGAGAATTCACACCGATGAGCACCTGCAGTGACGGTCCCTTGTCGCAACGTCGCAAGCTCGGGGTCCTTGCCTCCAGCCTTATCATCCTGATAGCATCGGCTTCTATTGTTTTGCGTCACCCAGGAACCGTCGACGTTCACTATCTGCTATTTGGTGCCGTGGCCGGAGTTCTGGTCGGTAGCTTGATTCTGGTGTTTGTCCGCTCACGGCTCCGATGCTAGCGATCGCGAGTTTGCGCAGAATCGCACCTCGGGGAATATTGAAGCGAGAACCGCGGTAGCTCGGATAAACTCGCGTATGCGCGTGATGCGGTCCGAATCCGATCGAGTCGTCCCGGCGTAAACGCGCCTTTCGATGTCGGTGCGTCTCCTGCGCGTCGCGCAACTCGGCCGTACATAGGAAACACGAGGCGAGCCGACTGAAGCGGCTGGGACGCGCGTGATGTGTTCGCGGTCAAGCCGGTCCGACGATAAAGTCAGTCGGACGGATGAGCGTTCGTACGTCGCTCGAGTTCGAGTATCGCTTCGAGTTCGCCGTGATCGGTAATGTCGTCGAAGATGCGACGAACGCACAGCGGGAGAAGCGGCGCACGCGTAAAAATTTCCGGAACTGAAATATTGTTTGAATCACGTCCAGGAATGTTGGTTTTAAGGAAAAGCCCTTGCATGTAATCCGCCGTTTCGGATATTTACGTGCAAGGGCCAGTTGCGTTTAATTAACAGTCAATACGAGGCTGGCATCGCAGTTAACTTTCATGAGGTTCGTAACTGCATTTTGAACGCTACCGTTATGGTAATCCGGGTTCGACCCAGTTTTGCTACCCACGGGAAGCAATCCAGAGCTAGGATAGTTACTCGAAGCGGTGTATGTGGACGGGTCGAAATAGCTGTAAGCTTCACCCGCAAGCGGATTGATTGGTCCTTTTTGCGAATTAGTCAAGGCTAACGA
>JAYSQC010000407.1:0-25532 GCA_043721755.1 Schlesneria sp. | reverse complement strand
TACCGCTCTACGGCGCGGGTGCAGTCGTTCATTGGTGGTCATGCAATTGCAGCCCCGGAATCGAACGTCTTGAGTTCCCTCCCCCTCGGTGGGGAGGGTTAGGGAGGGGGTTGATGAGCGAGGGACGGCCTTTCTGCCAATCCGCCTCCCTCCCCAGCCCTCCCCGCCGAGGGGAGGGAGTCTGAAAGAGGCGGCTTCATATCTCCAATGAACACCCATGAACGACTGCACCCATCAGGCGCTGCCCAATTTCAAAGTCGGGTGGGACCAGTTCGTTTCGACCGCCGACCCACCATGACCAAACGTCGAAAATTGATGGTGGGCGGTCGCGGCGAAGCGTCGCTGGTCCCACCCGATATTCTGTGCAACTTCAAGCTGAACTGAGCCGCGCCCTTTCAGCGCAGCCAACCAATCCGAATTGTGAGCTATCCCACTTGCCGATAGAGTTTGTGCTTCTGCTCCCGCCTGAACGTCCCGCCATTGAGTCGCCCGCCATGCCTCGTCTGCTCTGGTTTGTGCTTTGCAGTTCGTTCGTCATGACTCTGTCGACGATGGCCTTCTCTGACGAAGCTGCTCGGCCGTCGTTCGTCAACGACATCGAGCCGATTCTCACGCGATACGGTTGCAATCAGGGAGCTTGTCACGGCAAGGGAGCCGGGCAGAACGGTTTTCGCCTTTCGCTGCGAGGCTACGCGCCGGAGCTTGATCACGGCTGGATCGTGAAGGAGCAGGAGGGGCGTCGCGTCAGCCTTGTCGTTCCCGAGGACAGTCTGATCTTGCGGAAGGCACTCGGTCAGGTGCCGCATGGTGGCGGTCGGGTCTTCGCGCCCGGATCGAAGGCTCACGAAATCCTGCTCGCGTGGTTGCAGGCCGGGGCACCGGGACCGGTGAAGGACGCCGCTCAGATTCAGAGCGTCGCCATCTCGGCGGGCGATCGTGTGATGAAGCTTGGTGAGGAACTGCAACTCGCCGTGACGGCTGGCTACTCGGATGGTTCGTCGCGCGACGTGACGTGGCTGACTCAATTTGCCTCGAACGATGCGGGGCTGGTTGAAGTCGATGCCGATGGCAAGGTGAAGGTGTTGAGGAGCGGCGAGACCGCGATCCGCGCGCACTATCAGGGACAAGTGGCCGTGGTCGTCGTTACCGTTCCGTATGAGCGGAAAGCCCCCCTCACCCTCTCCCCCGAAGACGGGGGAGAGGGGACAAAACGATTCGCCCCGTCGCCAGTCGGGAACTTCATCGACGAACACGTTTCCGCGAAGCTGGTCGCACTGAACATTCCCGCATCGCGGCTCTCGTCGAATGAGATGTTTCTGCGGCGCGTGTACCTCGACACGATTGGGACGTTGCCGACCGAAGACGAAGTTAGGGCGTTCGTCGCCGATGCGCGAGGCGATAAGCGGTCGAAGGTGATTGACGACCTGTTGCAGCGACCCGAGTTTGTCGATCTGTGGACGATGCTGCTCGCCGATCTGTTCCAGAATCGGAAGGAACGCGATCACGACGTGCGGGGCACGAAAGGCGTGAGGGCCTTTCATCAATGGCTGCGCGAACAGGTCGCCGCCAACCGGCCGTGGAATGAACTGGCACGAGCGGTCCTCACGTCTCAAGGCAACACTGATGAGCATCCCGAGATCGGCTACTACGTCGTCACGATCGGTGAGTTCCGCCAGACGCAGCAGTCGGACGTGGTGGCCAGCGTCGCGCAGGCGTTCCTCGGCACGCGGATCGGCTGTGCGAAGTGTCACAACCATCCGTTGGAGAAGTACACGCAGGACGACTACTACCACTTCGCCGCGTTCTTCTCGCGCGTGGCGTTTGACCGGAAGAACCCGCAGTCGGGGGCGACCGAGTTGATGCAGGCGACCGAACATCAACAGAACCAGCAGCGGCACCTCGCCAACTTGCAGAAGCAGCTTGCCGAGAAAGAAGCGGCCGCCAAATCCGAGAAGGAAGAAGAACAAAAAAAACTCGAACTGCAGTTGGCCGACCTGCGCAAACAGATTGAGGGAGTGATCAAGGAGCTGGAGTCGATCCGGATGTCGCCGGTCATGGTCCAGCAACCGCGCACGAATCAGCAACTCAAGCCGCAGCCGCTCGATCGCGCCGAGTTGGCCATCGCGCCGGGCAGCGACCCGCGCGCGGCACTGGCCGACTGGATGACGAGCGGTCGAAATGAGTCGTTCAATGGCAGCATCGTGAACCGCGTCTGGCAGCATTTCCTCGGCGTGGGCCTCGTCGAGCCGGTCGATGACATTCGCGCGAGCAACCCGCCGACGAACCCCGCGCTGTGGAAGGCCCTCAACGCCGACTTCGTCGCGCACGGCTTCGACCTGCGCCATCTGATGCGGACGATTTTGAATTCGTGCACGTACCAGCTCAGCTCCGAAACGCTGGCCGACAATGAGGCCGACACGAAGTTCTACTCGCACTATTACGCGAGGCGATTGCCCGCCGAACTGCTGCTCGATGCGATCAGCCAGGTCACCGCGATCCCCGACCAGTTCCCCGGTTATCCCGAAGGAGTCAGGGCACAACAACTTCCCGATCCGGCTCTCGATTCGTACTTCCTGCGTCTGTTCGGCCGCTCGGATCGCGTGACGGCCTGCGCCTGCGAACGAACCGGCGACGTGACAATGTCGCAGCTCTTGCACCTCCAAAACGGAGACACCATCACCCGCAAACTCGAAGCCGCCGAAAGCCGCCTCGCCGAGCTGCTGAAGTCCACGCCCGACAACTCGACCCTGATCGAACGTCTCTTCCTGACCACTCTCGCCCGTAAACCAACTGAAACCGAAACCAACGCCGCCACGAACGCCCTCGCCAGCGGAGACCCGCGCGACACCGTCTTCCGCGATCTCCTCTGGGCCTTGCTGAACTCAAAGGAGTTCGCGTTCAATCACTGAGGGCGACCGTCTTGCTGATTCGAGGAAAAAGCGAGCGACACGTCTCGATCAGGAAACACAGTAGCAATGTTGAAAACACTGTTCTGGAACATCCGCCAGCGACCGCTGCTCAATCTGGTAGGAGAGCTTGTTCGAGAACATTCCGTCGATGTCGTGGTGCTGGCTGAGTGTCGAGAATCCCCCGAGGTTGTCCAAGAGGCACTTCAGTCATCGTGCGATCGCCGCTTCTTCATCCCGGATGCCCGACCCTCGCGATTGGTCGTCGTCTCTGGACTTGGTGGTGATCAATTTCGCGAAGTGGATTTGGACCTGACCGGGATGATGAGTATTCGTTGCACGACGTTTGGCGGGATGGAGTTTCTGTGGGCCTTTGTACATTTGGGCAGCAAACTGTTTATGGAAAGCGAAGATCAGACTGGTTTGGCGCGGGAAGTCTCCTCTCGGCTGCGACAGATCGAAGCACGACGCGGACATGGACGGACCATTCTATGTGGTGACTTCAACATGAATCCATTCGAGAGAGGTCTGGTTGAGGCTGGAGCGTTCCATGCCATGATGACGCAGGACTCAGTGCGGCGAGGCCATCGAACTGTGGTGACGCAGGAGTTTCCGTTCTTCTACAACCCGATGTGGGGCCTCTTCGGAGATCGCACTGCGGGTCCGCCGGGGACGTACTACTCCCGGCGCTCGAGTCACCTGTCGTATGATTGGAACTTGTTTGACCAAGTGCTGTTTCGAAAAGATGTCCTGCCATACGTGGAAGACGATCCGCAAATTCCGACTTCCGCAGGCAGTCAATCGCTTGTCAACAAGCGCGGACGACCAGACAAAAAGAACTTCTCGGACCATCTCCCACTGCTCTTTACACTCGGATTGAATTGAGAGGGACGTAGCATGAGTACAGTCATTCGCGACATGTGGCCAGCAGTCGTGGACACGGCAACGGCCGCGATCCCCAGTGAAATCCTTGAGTATCAAGCTCAGCGGCTTGAAGAGCGTACCAAAGGATTCCTGAAGGCCAACGTCCTCCGCACAATGGCATCACAGGAGGAGGTGCTTCTCAGCTTTGAGCTGACTGCACCCACGCTCGATTTCACGTCGATCTTATTCAAGGTCCGTCATCGCGCCGCGGCTGAGTACCCGGCATTGATCGTCCCGCCAGAGCCATTGCCGTCGTTCCTTCGGCCCACAATCACCGTTGAAAAGGTGGTCAAAAAGGGGCACGTTGGTGGCTCAGTAGTAAGGGCACTCGCGATGGCGCAACCATTTGACCAAGTGGAATTGGTCAATGAGCCAAACCCTTGGTTCGCAACGTCTGAGGAAGAGTTTTCTGATAAAGTCGGAAAGGTTCTGCATTTGCCTCAGGTGACATCCATCATCACGAACCTACTGACGAAGTCGCACCGTTTGGCCACTCCAGTAACGGAGCCCTCTTAGACCGAGCCGGCGCAATAGTTGTCGATCATTCCAACACGACTCCTTCAATCCTCGTCGATACTCCAAAACTATGGGACGAACCATGTTCGACATCTTCTGTTCTCCGCATCGTTCTTCCCTTTGCAACGGCACGTCGCGGCGAGACTTTTTGCAGGTGGGGGGCCTTGGCCTGTGTGGGCTGTCGCTGGCGAGCCTGCTTCAGCAGGAGGCGGCGGCGAAGGAGAGCGGGCAGGGGGCGACGCGGCCGGCTCGGGCGAAGTCGGTGATTTTGGTTTATCTCGGTGGCGGGCTGACGCATCACGACAGCTTTGACATGAAGCCGGAAGCGCCGGCCGAGATTCGCGGGAAGTACTCGCCGATCGCCTCGAACGTGCCGGGGACTCAGGTGGGTGAGTTGCTGCCGAAGATGGCGGCCAACATGGACAAGGTGGCGCTCGTCCGGTCGGGAGCGCACAACAACGATCATCACGAGACGGCCACGAACTGGGTGTTGTCGGGGCGGTTCGGTTCGGCGTTTGGAGACTTTCCCGCGATCGGAGCCGTCGCGGCGCACGAGCTTGGTTTTACGGGCGTGCTGCCGCCGTATGTCGCGGTGCCGCGCAATCCCTCGTTCACCTGGGAGCTTGGCAGGAGTGCGTTCCTCGGCGGGCGGTACGAGTCGTTCAAGACGGGCGATCCGAACGAGGCCAACTTCAAGGTGAAGGATGTCAATGCGGCGAACGTCACCGACAAGCAGGCCGAACGCCGCAAGACGCTGCTTGGCGCGGTGGACAGTCTCGCCGACAAGGTGCGCGGCAACGATCAGCTCGCGACCTACGACGAGTTCCGGGGCCGGGCGGCCGAGATGATTCTGTCGCCCGCCGCTCAAGCCGCCTTCGCCGTCGAGAAGGAAGACGCGAAGCTGCGGGACCGATACGGTCGCAACACATTCGGCCAAAGCTGTCTGCTCGCGCGGCGACTCGTCGAGGGCGGCGTGCGGTTTGTGACGGTCAACTACGGCGGCTGGGATCATCACGGGAAGATCTTCGAGAACTGCGACAAGAAGCTCCCCGAGTTCGATCTCGGGCTGTCGGCACTGCTGGAAGACCTGACTGCGCGCGGGTTGCTCAAGGACACGCTGATCGCCTGTTTCGGTGAGTTCGGTCGCACACCGCTCATCAACAAGGACGCGGGACGAGATCATTGGGGTCCGGCGGCAAGCCTGCTCTTCGCGGGAGCCGGTGTGCAGGGTGGCAAGCTGATCGGAGCGACCGACAAGCAGGGAGCCTATGTCACGACGCGGCCCTACGCTCCGGCGGACGTTTGCTACACGATCCTCGATTCGTTGGGAGTCAACCCGCACACCAACCTGACCACGCCTGACGGTCGAGTCATTGAAGCTCTTGAAGAAGGCGAATTGATGTCGCCGCTGTTTGCCTGACGATTGACGAACAATTCTTGCCGCTCATGGGATCATGAACATTCCTTTCGCTGCTCATCTCGAGTTTGCGACGTACCTCTTCCATTGGTTGGAATCCATCATGCGCTGGGGCCTTGTTTTGTGCTGTCTGGTGTCGGTCTCGCTCGCAATCGCTCAGGATGCCAAGTCCGACAAGCAGCCCGTAATCGTGTGTGTGACTCCGCTGGCGATCGTGCCGGGAAAGGAAATCAAGCTGGCCGTGCGCGGGGTCTTGCTCGACGAAATCACGAGTATGAAAGTGGGTTCGGCCGAGATCAAAGTCGAGATCGCATCGAAGAATAAAACACCTGTGCCGCCGAACTACGACGCCAAGCGAGTCGGTGACACTCAGGCCGAGATCAAGTTGACGCTGCCGTTGGAGACTCCCGTTGGCAAGATTTCCCTGATCGCCGTTTCCGCAAGTGGTGAAAGCAAACCCTATGAAATTCTGGTGGCAACGTCGGACGATTTGATCGACGAGCAAGAGCCAAACGACGGCTTCAAGTCGCCGCAGAACGTCTCTCTCGGCAAGACGATCGTGGGTGTCATAAGCGATGTGAGAAATGTCGATGTGTTTCGGATCGAGGTTCTGACCGGACAGAAGTTGATCGTCGAGACGATCGCCGCGCGAGCGGGTTCGGTACTCGACCCGACGGTGACGCTGTACGACTCGCAGGCCCGAATCATCGCCGCGAATGACGATCACGCGGGATCACGCGACAGTCGAATTGAAACGACTCTGAGCCGCCCCGGCATGTACTTCGTCACGATTCAGGACGCGAACGATTTCGGGGGGCCGCACTTCGGATATCTCTTGAGAATTGCCTCCGCAATACCGTGACTCTTGAAGTTCTATACTACTCGCCGCCGATCCGGACACTTTTGTTGCTGCGGCACACTCACCCGAAGTGATAGCGAGAAGATATGTTGCGTTCCTCGCTTACGCTTCGGGTGAGTGTCAGCCGCGGCCGCGAGAGGTCTAACGCCAGGTGAAAACACCTGACGTACAATTCCTGATGTGGTGCGGCATGCGCGTGTTGCTGGTCGAAGATTCCGAGTTGTTGCGGCGTTCGGTGGTCCGGGCATTGCAGCACGCGGGTTATGTCGTGGATGCGGCGGGTGACGGCGAGAAGGGATGGTTGTCGGCCGAGCTGACCGATTACGACGCCATCGTGCTCGACATCATGCTCCCCAAGCTGGATGGTCTCGCGCTGCTGCGGCGGTTGCGCGCGGCGGGCCGGATGACGCACGTCCTGTTGCTGACGGCCCGCGACACGGTGGCCGATCGCGTGGAGGGCCTGCGGCAGGGAGCGGACGACTATCTGGTGAAACCGTTCGCGTTGGAGGAGTTGCTCGCGCGCGTGGCGGCTCTGTGTCGTCGAGCGAATCGAACTCAGTCTGGCCCGTTGTGCATCGGTGACTTGGAAGTGGATCTCGTCGCACGTCGCTTGCGTCGTGCGGGGATCGAGATCGATCTCACTGCGCGCGAGTGGCGGTTGCTCGAATGTCTGGCACTGCGGGCCGGTCAGATTGTGCCTCGCGCCGAAATTGAGCAGCGCATCTACGACGAACTCGCCGAACCCATGAGCAATGTCGTGGATGCGGCGGTCTACGGGTTGCGTCGGAAAATCGGTGCCGATCTCATTCGCACGCGACGCGGACTGGGGTACGTGTTGGAGACGGAGGACTGATGAAATCGTTGCACTTTCAATTTACGCTGCGGCTGTTGGTGGGAGGCACGCTGTTGCTCGGTCTGGCGAGCGGGGCGTTGCAATGGCGACTGCGCGCGGTCCTCACCGACCATTTTGATGTCGCACTGCAGGCGAGCGTGAGGGCGGCCACGGCGTTTACCGAACAGATCGGCGGACAAGTCCTGTTGGAACCGGCGGACGAGACGATGTCCTGGTCAAACAAGATAGACAACGCCGACGTGTTGTTGCTGCGCGAATCGACGGGCCGCGAAGTCATGCGATCCGAGTCGCTGGAGGGACTCGTCGTCCCACTGACTTCAGGTCCGGCCGAGGCCCCCGAGTTCTGGGACGCGACGCTCGTGGATGGCCGCGCGATGCGCTTCGTCGGGATCCGTTACGCCCCCACGCCGACCGATGAAGAGCCGGTGAATCTCACGCCCGGCCTGGAAGCGATTCTGGTCATTGGACGTGACCGGCTCCCACTCGATCAATCGCTCCGTTCGCTGCGGAACACGATGCTGCTGTTCGGTGGCCTCACGCTGGCGGCACTCGTGGCGCTGGTACGTTGGTCGGTGCGCGACGGCCTCGCGCCGCTCGACCGGCTGGGCGAGGCGGTGGCCGGCGTGGACGCGAAGAATCTCACCACGCGCTTTTCCGACGAATCGCTTCCCGACGAATTGCGGCCCATCGCCGTGTGCCTGAACGGACTGCTGGAGCGACTGGAATCGTCGTTTGAGCGAGAACGACGATTCACGGCCAACGTGGCTCACGAACTGCGCACGCCGATTGCGGAACTGCGCACGCTCGCCGAAGTGAACCTGACCACGCCCTCGAACGAAGAGGAACGCCGTGAGTCGTGGCACGATGCCCTGAACACGGCACTGCGAATGGAGTCGCTCGCCGTGCGTCTACTCGAACTGGCCCGCACCGATGACGCGGCGGTGGTCGTACATTCCGAAGTGGTCTCGCTGGCCGCAACGCTGCTCGACGCCTGGCGACCCTGGACGGACCACGCTCGTGGGCGACGAGTGGAGGCCGAGTTTGATCTCCCCGGCGGTCTGACTCTCGCCACCGATCCCGTGCTGTTGTCCGGAATCTTGGGGAATCTCTGCGGGAACGCGGCCGAGTACGCCGCCGAGGGGACGACGTTCCGCGTCTCGGCCACCCTCCAATCCGAGGCTGTTGTGATCCACTTTCGCAATTGCACGGACGGTCTCTCATCCGAGGAGGTCTCGCACCTCTTTGAACGATTTTGGAAACGAGATGCCTCGCGCGCCGATGGCCGTCGCCACGGTCTCGGCCTCGCCCTCGCCGCCGAATACGCCGCGCTGCTGCGTGGGTCGCTGACGGCACACCTCGTTGCCGACGGCGACGAACTGGAGTTTGTGCTCACGCTTCCCACCGCGTGATCCCTCCCTTTTCGGACCATCCAAGGTTTTGGAGGGAGTCCAAGTGAACTGGGTGAAGTCTGTCGTTTCCATCCTGAGGGGATGTCAGCGATTAGCCGGGGGTTGAGCGTCCGCGACACCCCCGGTGCGAAGGGACCGAAACGAGATTTGCATCCTGAAGGGATGCGAGCAAGCTCAGAATGTCTCCCCGTTTCGCGAAGCTGGCATCCCTTCAGGATGCAACAGCCATTTGTCCGACTTCGTCCGGGGGTGTCGCTTCGCTCAACCCCCGGCTAATGGCTGACATCCCTTCAGGATGAAGACCGGTCGCCGTCGTCCATCGCGCTCCAATGAATCTCCCCAAAACATCGGATGAACCTTTTTTCCGGACCATCTCAGTTTTCTGGCCCGCCGTCACGTTCCCGTCATGTGCCGTTTCGATAATGGCTCGCGTGTGAACTTCGCCGTTGGCCGGGATCGAAGAGGATGTTCCTCTGAAATTTGCGGCAGCCCGATCCGAGATCGGTGCTAGGCGAGAAACCCGTCAAGGACCGAATCGATGACAGAACCACGACACGCAGCCATCAACGTCAGCAACACTCGAACCAGGATCCGGCGTTGGCGGGCGCTGACCGCCGCATCCGCCGCCGCCATCACCGTGGCGATGATTGTCGGCGCGGCGGCACCGCCCGCCCGCCCGGTACGGTTCTTTACCGACGCCAGGATGATCATCGAACTCAACAGCAGCGCTCAAGATATTGGCGCCCAGATGTTTATTGATGGCGAACCTTGGAAGCAACTCAAGGTGTTTGATCCCCGAGGCATCAAGGTCTTGGACATCAACGGCACATCGAGTCTGCGGTTGCAGGGTCTCACCGAACTGTTCTTCGAGAGCAGCGAGCCTCCGCTGGTCCAATTTTCGTTGGCGAATTTCTTGAAGAGATTTCCCAAGGGCGTGTACGAACTTGAGGGTGTCACCATCAAGGGCGATAAGATTGTGGGCGAGGCGCTGTTCACGCACTTCATTCCCGCAGCTCCCGTGATCCTCTCGCCGCTGGTCGACTCGCTGCCGGACCCCGATGACACGGTTGTCACCTGGGAAAATGTGCCCAATCCGCCGGGCAGCGTGATTGACGCCTACCAAGTCATCGTCACCCAAGTACTGGATGTTCGTCCCAAGCGAATATTCAGCGTGCATGTTCCGGCGTCGGTCACGAGCGTGACTGTGCCGGCCGGGTTCATGCGTCCCAACGCCGACTACGATCTGGAAGTGCTGGCGATCGAAGCGGGCGGAAACCAGACGATTACCACCGGTAACTTCAGCACGTTGCCCTGACCCGGCAGCGCCGTGACGCTCTGGTCACGCCACGGAGTCGGAAGCCATTCGCGTTTTAGTCGTGAGTGGCAGCCCCTCGATGCACGGCGCGCTAGCCCGACCCCAATGAACGGTGAACCGAGTGCCACGCCCGGCGAAGAGACCGGGCGTGTCATTCCACTCAGGTGACGGGGGCCAGCACTTCGCCGCCAGTGGCACTCACGCGGTTCGCTCGAACCGCGTGATTCTGGCGTTGTGGTTCCTCGGATGTTTTGGGGGGGACTCATTTGGAGAGCGATGAACGACGGTGGCCGGTCTTCATCCTGAAGGGATGAAGACGACGGACTTCATCACCCGCATTGGAATCCCCCCAAAACATCGGATGAACTGGCGTCGTCCTGCCGCCGCATTCTTCTTGAAGGTCTTGCTCCACGATGCCGCTTCACGACAACCGACTCCAGCTCGACTTTTGCCCCGTTGGGAGTGCGGAGATTCATCACCGCTTTCATTTCTCTGGCTGTGATCGTTTTTTTGGAAGACCACGGAGATGACGGTGTCGTGCAAAAAGTCCGATCAACCCAGAAAGGAAAGCAGCAATCAATTGCCGCACTCCAAATTGATGGCAAAAGTCGAGCTCCAGTTGCCGAACACTGATGGGCTGCGGTCGTTTCTGACACCCGTCTTGTTCCTGATTGCCGCCGTCGGTGCGCTCGCCATCGACATGCCGGTCGCCCAGTTCTCCAAGAACGTTTCGTGCCCGCGACTGGTGGTCGAGTTGCTCGACCGGGCCGAACCGTTCGGCCACTTCTTCGGAGCGGTGATGGCCCTGACGGCGGTGGTGTTGCTCGACCCCGCCATGAGAGGTCGCATCGGTTGGGCGATCGGAGCCACACTGGGTGGCGGCCTGTTGGCAAACCTCATTAAGTTGCTGGTGCTGAGGTCTCGTCCGCGCGCCTCCAACCTCATCGACGGAACCGTTTGGGACACGTTTGGGGGTTGGTTCCAACGCGACTTGAACAGTCGCAGCCAGAGCTTTCCATCGGGGCACACCGCGACGGCCGTGGGCTTGGCCGTGGTCCTCGCCGCGTGGGCGGTGGCTGTTTGCCACGATCGCCGCCCTCGTCGGCCTGCACCGCATCCAGCACCTGGCTCACTTCCTGAGCGACGTTTTCACGGGAGCGGCCGTCGGTTGGTTCGTTGCGGCCTGCTGTCTTCGAGGTGATCGCGATCGCCTCGAAAATCGCGGGCACGACATCGCCACCGTGACTCACGACATCAAGGCAACTCGCGACCGAACCGATGCGGGCTAAGGAAATGGTGCGAAACAACTTCCCACTTTCCTCCCTCCCCTCGGCGGGGAGGGCCGGGGAGGGAGGAGGATGGTCAGGTCGATGTGCCACTCGTCCCCCCTCCCTAACCCTCCCCGCCGAGGGGAGGGAACCAGAAGGGAAATCGGGAAGTAGTTTGGAACCCGTTCCTAACCCTCCCCGCCGAAGGGAAGGAACAAGCCAGCCGCGTGCGGCTATCGCGTTTGATTCGCGGCATCGGTCGCGTGAGTTCGCGCGGCGGACGGCCTGCGTGTTGGCGGCTCACGGCTTCCAAGTCTTCTTCTTTCCCGAGCCGCGGGCCACGCCCGAGTTGTCGTTCGCGGTGATCGCCGAATGCTGTCAGACCGGCGTCGTGATCTCGGCCTCGCACAACCCGCCGTCGGACAATGGCTTCAAGGCGTACTGGTCCACGGGAGGCCAGATCCTGCCGCCGCACGATGCGGGGATCATCGCGTGCGTCGATGCCGCCACCGAGATTCCGACTGTCGATTTCGATGCGGCCGTGCGCGACGGGCGAATCACGCTGCTCAGTGAAAACATGGACACCGCGTATGTGCGCGCCGTCGGTTTGCAAAGCCTCTCGCCGGCGCGGGACATCACGGCGATTTACACACCGCTGCACGGCGTCGGTGAGTCATCGGTCTATCGCGTCGTGAAGCAGTTGGGCTTTCACGGCGTCTCGATCTTCGAGCCACAGCGCACGCTCGACGGTTCGTTCCCGAATGTCCCCGATCAACTGCCGAATCCCGAACGGTTCGAGGTCTTCGGTCCCGCGATCGCGCATGCCAAGCTGACGGGAGTTGAACTGGTCCTCGCGTCGGACCCCGATGCCGATCGGATGGCGGTCGCGGTACGAGACCGATCCGGCGAGTTTGTCTGTCTCACCGGGAACCAACTCAGTGCGTTGTTGACCGACCATGTGCTGAGCCATCGCGCGGCGAACGGTTCGTTGACAGCCGACCACTTCATCATCGAGACGCTCGTCACCACACCACTCGTCGCCGCGATCGGGCAGCACTACGGAGTGAAGGTCGTGCGCGACGTGCTGATCGGCTTCAAGCACATCGCGGATGAGATCGACCGCCACGGCCCCGACAAATTCGTGTTTGCGACGGAAGAATCCATCGGCTTCATGGCGGGCAACTACTGTCGGGACAAGGACGCCGCAGTCGGAGCGATCTTCGTGCTCGAACTGGCCGCCGAATTGAAGCAACGGGGCGAGACCTTGCTCGACCAACTCGATCGACTGCATGCGCGGCACGGTGTCTACGTCGAGCAGACCATCTCAATCATGGCCCCCGGCCCGACTGGCCGCGCGCGAGTGGCTCGCATCATGCAGGCTCTCCGCACCGCGCCGGTCTGCACGATGGGACCGGCCGCTTGGAATTCGGTGCGAGACTACGAACGGCATGAGACACGTTCGCTTCCAGAGAACACCAAGTCCGCCGACCTAGTCTCGCCCGTGAGTGACCTGCTCATTTTCGAGGGCCGCGCCACATTGCCGCTGGACGGAACGGCCGGAGAGTGCGAAGTGACTCTCGCAGTCCGGCCCTCGGGAACGGAACCGAAAATCAAGTGCTACGGCTTCGTTCGCACGGACGCCTCTCCCAACCTCACCACCGACAAACGTCGCGCCCACGATTGCCTCGCCACGGCGATGGAAGCCGTGCAGAGTTGGATCGCCAGCGTTCATTGAGAACGCACTCAAGAATTTGGGTGCCGATCACTCCGGCTCAGTGGCGAGTACTCTGCGAATTCGTGGGACGCCGACACCAGTCCTGCGGGCAGTCTCCCTCACTCCCATCGCTACTTCTGTTTGGTGAGGACGAATTCGTGACCGTGCCAGTTGAGGCCGGTTGTTCCCTTGTCGTTCAACGGGAGCTTGATGATGTCGCCCCGTCCCTCTTTTCCGTCGTCGCATTTCACTTGGCCTGCTTCCAAGTCGATCACCCACTTAAACGTCTTCTTTTCGGTCGTGTGAGTCACGGTTCCGTCAGCGTGGAAGATCAGATTCGACGTGTAACTGCCCAGCTTCAAATTCCATGTCCCGATCAGCACTTTCCGGATCACGGCCAACTCATCGAACTGTTGATGTCCCTTGAGTGCGTCCACCATTTGCTTGGCTTGGGCGTCCGCACCCTGCTTGGTGTATTCCTTGATGGCCACCTCGAAAGCGTCCGCCAGTTTGCTGCGGATGGACGCTTGTTTCCGTTGGAATGAGGCGGGAATGTTGGCGGGCACCGTCTCGTCGCGTGTGAATGCGTTCAGTTCGGCATTCAATCCATCAACAACCGGTTTGTTCCCTGTCTTTCTGGCGACCGCGACTTTCTTCTCCATTAACTCTTTCACGGAGTCGTTGAACTTCTCGATCTCCGTTTGGAAGTTCTTCCGTGCCAGTTCGAGCTTGGCCTTGACGGGGTCTTCGCTGGACTCCTCGGCAAAGCCGCTCGGAGCGAGGGCAAGGAGTCCACAAGTGAGGATGCAGGCGAGGCAGCAATCGGCGAATCGGTTCATGGAGCGACTCCTTTACTAGAGGGTATTTCAAAACCTGTTTTTGCCTCGAACAACTAGCCCGACGCGCAAGTGAGGGCTGGGCATTCGATGATGGTGAAGCCCTCGCTTGCGCGTCGGGCTAGTTTTGAAATGCCCTCTAGCAAACGAGAGCGACACTCCACAGACAATGGCCCTGATGTGATATCCACCGCAGCTTCTATCACAGGGCGGTGAACGTCTGCTAGGCTCTGTTTCAAGTGTCCGTCGTGGTGCTTTTCGAGGTGGATTCTAGTGCAAACAACGAGAGCAATTCCCCCCGGAGCGGCATCGCTGTTCATGCTATCCGACAAAACCTAGCATCACGATCGACTGCCGACCGCATACTCCGTCCCCTGTTGGAAGCATCTCCCACTCCATGAGCGATCACACGAGCAATCACATTGATATTGGTGGCGTCCGTTTGCACCTCAGTCAGCCCGACGAATCGCCCGGCGAATGGATCGGGCAGCGCGAGGTGCTGCATCAACTGCTGGCCTGTTGGCTGGTGGTCGATGACAAAGACTTGCCACTCGCGCCGCGACTGGTGGGGAGTCCCGGCATTGGGAAGACCTCGCTCGGGATCGCGGCCGGCCGGGTGAGGAAGCAGGATCTCTACATCTACCAATGCACGGCTGACACGCGTCCCGAAGACTTGCTCGTCACCCCGGTGTTGGCTGAGGACGGGCGGATCAAGTACCACGCTTCGCCCTTGGTGACGGCCATGATTCGCGGCGGCATCGTGCTGCTCGACGAAGGCAACCGCATGAACGAGAAGTCGTGGGCCAGCTTGGCTCCGCTGCTCGATCATCGTCGGTATGTCGAGTCGATCGTGGCGGGGATCAAGATTCGCGCGCATCGCGATTTCCGCTGTGCCGTGACGATGAACGATGACGAATCGACATTTGAAATCCCCGACTACATCCTCAGCCGCTTGCAGCCGACACTCACGCTGGGCCATCCCAACCGCGACGACGAACTGGCGATTTTGCGATATCACCTGCCGTTCGCGGAAGCCGAGATGCTCAATCTGACGGTCGAGTTCCTTCAGCAGTCGCATCAACTCAACCTCGACTTCTCGACGCGCGACGGCATCAACGTGCTGCGGTATGCGATGAAGCGACTCGCTCAGGACAAGACGCATCCGGTCGGCAAGGATGCCGTCTGGCAGGAGGCACTCATCAATTGCCTTGGTTCCGAAGCGACCGATCTGAACGAAGCGGCCAAGCGGCGACAGGGATCACTCGGCGGAAACACCATGCCGATGGGCTTGGGCGATTTCTTCTTCGACCCCGACGACCCGCTGCACCCGGACTATGATGGCGGCGATGATGAAGATGAATAGGCGAGCGGGGCGGCGCTCTACTGCAGACGGGTGAGGATGGCACAATTCACACTAACCCGAAGCGTAAGCGAGGACGTGTGTTGCATCCTCGCTTACGCTTCGGGTTAGTGTCAGCTTCTATCGTGTGCGGTATCGCCCCTTGGTTCTCCACTTTCGCCGAACGTTTCCCGCCGCAAAGGCAGACTGACTCATGTCTCTTTCCCCCGTCCTTCAATTCAGTGACCGCGTGTTCTGCCTCCCGATCATTCACGGCAGCGGTGACTTCGCCATTGAAGTTCGGCGCGTGATGTTGTCGCAGCGGTTCGACTGTCTGGCGGTGCCGCTGCCACCCTCGTTTCAGCACGATGTCGAGCAGGCGATCACGTCGCTGCCGAGCATCACGCTGGTGATGCAGGAGGAACCACTGGACATCGCCGCGATGGACTGGACCGGCGACAATGATGACGACGAGCGGGATGACATGGCAGATGACTGCGACACGACGTTCAGTTACGTTCCGATCGACCCGTGTCAGGGAGTCATCACGGCCCTAAGAATCGCGCTGCAAGAACGGATGCCGCGAGCGTTCGTCGATCTTGAAACGTCGATCTTCGACAGTTATCTCGCCGGTCTGCCCGATCCGTACGCGCTGAAGCAGGTCTCGCCCGAGCAGTTCGCGGCGGCGGTGCTGCCGTGCCTCGACCGCCCGCATGAAGGGCAACCGCAAGAACGCGTGCTGCACATGGCGGCACGGCTGCGGCAACTCGAAGCGAAGTACGAGCGAATTCTGTTCGTCTGTTCAATCGTCGATTGGCCGTGGGTGCGCGAAGCCTTCGTCGAACGCACGCCCGCGCTCACTCGGCACGATCTCGTCGAAGAGACCGAGATTTTTCAGGCCGATCCGAACACGCTGCTCTTCGGACTCGGAGAGCTGCCGTTTATCACGGGCCTCTACGAACTCGCCCGCTCCGATCTTGAGGCCGATGAAAATCTCTCCATCGACGGCGTGAAGGCGATGCTGCTCGCTTCACGCGATCACTACAAACACGATCTCGGCAAGCGGGCACGCAAGATCACGCCCAAGCTGCTGCGCGTCTACCTGCAATACGTCCGCAACCTGACGCTGCTCGAACGCCGACTGACTCCCACGCTCTACACGCTGATCGTTGCCGCCCAGCAGATCGGCGGCGATCAGTTCGCCATCTCTCTGGCTCAAACGGCCAGCCTGTACCCGTTCCCAAAGATGCTGTCGTTCCCGCTGATTCGGTTGGGAATCAATCGCGGCCGGTTGCCTGACGGCGATGTCGCTTTCTTGAAGAGCCGCTTGCCGGGGCAAGCCATCGAATGGCGGTCCTGCAAACTGAAGCCGCAGCCACCGAAGCCCCAACAAGACGAGTGGCAGATGCAGTGGAATCCGTATCACCAGTGCAGTTGGCCTCCGGAAGATGTCTCGATCGAACGGTTCCGGACTCATGTGAAGGACGCCGCGCTGGGATTGCTCGGCACGGATCTGGCTCGCAGCGAGAAGTTCACAACCAGTCTGAAGGACGGCCTCGACATCCGTGAGACGCTGCGGAACTGGCACACGGGCGACCTGTTCGTGAAGGTCTTGCCACCGACGCGCGGCAGCCTCGATTGCGTCGTGATGCTGTTCGACAGCCCAGCCGATCCGCGCGACTATCCGTGGCGAGTCACCTGGCACGCCGAGCATCACGACGAATCGACACTCGCTCTGTTCGCGACGAATTATTTGGAGAACCTTGTTGGACCAGGCATCGGTCAGGCGAGTTACGGCGGAGCGGTCTTCCTGTTTCCGCCGCGTCCGGTCCCCGATATCTGGACGAACCGCCGCTTCGACTTCACCGACACATTGGAAGAACGGCTCCTTGCCGCCGCCTGCTATCACGCCGACGAACGTCACGTCGCACTCCTCAGCTACTCGCCACCTGGACCCGCGTGGAGACGACTTGCCAAGAAGTACGGCAAGAAGCTGATCCACGTTCCCCTCGGGAAGTTCAGCCAGGAAACGGTCCAGCAACTCCGGATGTTTCACGTCCTCAACGGCCAGAAAGTCCGCAGTTTCGCGGCCGAGTTCATTCGCAAAGCGTGACCAAAATCGAAGCCTGACGCGCAAGCGAAGGATGCTTCGGAACTCCCTCTTCGCTTGCACGCCAAGCTTCGAGGGGCCTGTTTTTCTGGCCGCGCGACGGGTTGCGCCACAGCTCGCATCGAAACTCGCACCTTGACTTCCCCCTTGGGTTCGGCTGTAATCCCCGCCCCTCACTCGACCGGTTTTCTGCGGGGGGCCGCAGACGTGGGAGTCTGGATTCGCTGGGACGGTTGCTTGTTCGCAAGAGATCGTTGAATCCGACTTCTGCCTGATTCCGTCGAGGGGAGAGACCTTGGATTTTTGGGGTGTACTGAAGTTTTTGATGAGTCGTCGAGTTTTCGGTAAGTCATCGGCAGTTTTCCAGAAGTTGTAGCCTCACAAAGAGGTTGCACTGATCGAAACGAGGCCGAACCGTTGAGCGAACGCTGTTTCCAGATTTCGCTCAACAGTGACTCACCGAACGTGACGAGAGCAACCGATAATCGACCATTGGATCGCAGGGTTCACTGATCGTGGGGTCTGCGGCTGTTGTGGCTGTCGGCCTGCGATGCGATGTCACATCGGGCCTGTAATTTCACGCTGCTGATCGTTGCAGCTCGCTCGCAAGGGCGAACGGACGAACGCCGACTGGGTGGGACCGGTTGGTTGGTAAGGCAGTGAAGGGCATGGAATGCCGCTCAACTTGGGTGCTGGAGCATGCGCGGACTGTGAGTCGCAGGCAACAGCCAACGGGGGAGAGCCATGACGGCTTCAACTAGTTTGCCACGCGTGGTCGTGACGGGCGTAGGTGTCGTTTCGCCGATCGGGATCGGGGTCGATTCTTTTTGGCAGAGCCTGATCGCGGGTCGCTCGGGCATCGCGGCCCTCTCGGCGTTTCCCGCTGGAGATCTTCCGTCCAAATTGGCAGCCGAAGTCCGCGACTTCGATCCTCTCGAACACATTTACCAGCGGAAGTTTCTGAAGGTCATGTCCCGCGACATCCAATTGGGTGTGGCCGGTGCGTCGATGGCCATGAAGGATTCAAAGCTGAATCGCGGTGATGTCGATCCCGAGCGTTTGGGCGTCGAATTCGGAGCGGGTCACATTTCTACGACCCCCGAAGAACTGGCTGACGCCGCGCAGCACCTGCAACTGATGGCCGAAGGCCAGACGTTCTCCAAATGGGCGGAAGACGGTCTCGGACAAATCGCCCCCCTGTGGCTGCTCAAGCAATTGCCGAACATGCCCGCTTGCCATGTGGCCATCGAACACGATGCTCGCGGCCCGAACAACACGATCACCAGTTGTGAGTCCTCTGCTTTGCTGGCCCTTGCTGAAGGCGTGCGCGCCATCGAACGCGATGCGGCCGACGTGATGATTGTTGGTGCGTGCAGCTCGTACATTCATCCACTCGAAATCGCGCGACTGAACCTGTACGAAAGCCTCTCGCGCGGCGACGACCCAACGCACGCTTGCCGCCCGTTCGATCTCCATCGCGATGGAACAGTTGCTGGCGAAGGTGCCGCTGCGTTTGTCATCGAGCGCTATGAACACGCGGTCAGTCGCGGCGCACCAATCTACTGCGAAATTTTGGGTGTCGGCGCGGGCTGCGATGGGCGCGATGTGGCTAATCGATCCAACGGCCTCGGTCTCGCTCGCGCTATCCAGTCGGCACTGCGACAATCGGAACTCTCGCCACGAGATCTCGGCCACATCAACGCGCACGGCAAGGGAACTCGCCGCGACGACATCGCCGAAGCGCGGGCCTATCACACGGCGCTCGGCATGGTGGCGGAATCGATTCCCGTCACCGCCCTCAAGAGTTACTTCGG
Organism: Schlesneria sp.; assembly: GCA_043721755.1. Classification (GTDB taxonomy): domain Bacteria; phylum Planctomycetota; class Planctomycetia; order Planctomycetales; family Planctomycetaceae; genus Schlesneria. Next base: position 6,252 of record JAYSQC010000407.1, on the reverse strand, counting down.
TCACTTCGACGCCGGTGCCGGTGCTGTCGAACTGGCCGGGAGCATGTTGGCGATGCGCTACGGTCGCCTGCCCATGACTCTGAACTACCGAACTCCCGATCCGCTCTGCCCGCTGAACATCGTCCGCGACGAACCGCTCGACATCACAAACAGCGTCGCTCTCTCGGTGAATCGCACGCGGATGGGCCAGAGTGCTGCGGCTGTCATTCGCGCTGTGTGAGAACGGCGGTGACTCCGGGCCCAGAACCGCTCACGCCATTCTCCCTCTCAATCGAGACTCCTCCGTGACCGACTCTGCTGTGCGCATTGGTTTCATTGGTGCCGGACAGATGGCAACGGCTTTGGCGCGCGGGTTCATCGCAGCGGGAGTCGCCACGCCTGATCGCGTCGTCGCGTGTGACGTGAGTCTCGATGCGGGACGACGCTTCACCGAGCAAACGGGCGCGGCGACGGGCGTGAACGGTGCCGACGTTCTCTCGCGTGCCGAGATCATCTTTCTCGCCGTGAAGCCACAGCACATGGGTGGCGTGTTGTCCGATTTGCGACCGCACCTCAAACCCGAGCACCTGATCGTGTCGATCGCAGCGGGAGTTTCGCTGGCGAAGATGGTGGACGGACTCGGCGCCACCGCGCGACTCATCCGCGTGATGCCAAACACGCCGTGCCTCGTGGGAAGTGGTGCCAGCGCGTTCGCTCGCGGGGGAGCAGCCTCACCAGAAGATGGCGAGCTGGTGCGCGCCCTGTTATCCACGGTCGGTCTCGCGGTGGAAGTTCCCGAAAAGTTGCTCGACGCCGTGACGGGCTTGTCGGGGAGCGGGCCAGCCTACGTTTATCAGATCATCGAAGCGTTGAGCGATGGCGGCGTGCGAGTCGGTCTGCCGCGCGACATCGCCACGAAACTCGCCGCTCAAACGCTGCTCGGTGCGGCGCAGATGGTCCTCACGACGGGACAGCATCCCGGCGCGTTGAAGGACGCGGTCACGAGTCCCGGCGGGACGACGATCGCCGGGCTGCACGCGCTCGAACAAGGCGGCCTGCGCGGCATCCTGATGAACGCCGTCCAAGCCGCGACGGAACGTTCGCAGCAACTCGGCCAGTCGTGAGCGATGCCCTGCGTCCGCATTCGATGCGGGGACTCACGCCGGTCCAGTCGCGCCGGGACAGTCGCGCCTCAACGCAGTCGTCGCGGCAAAAACAGGTTCAGCCGACGTTTTGGGGGGATTGCCGCTAGGAGCAAAACAGCAGTCGGCGGGATTCTTCATCCTGAAGGGATGTCAGCGATTAGCCGGGGGTTGAGCGTCCGCGACACCCCCGGAAGCGTTCGGTCAGAGTGATTTGCATCCTGAAGGGATGCTGGCACGGTGCCATCTGGCCGGGATGGGAAACTTGCCCGCATCCCTTCAGGATGCCAATCCCCTTTCGAGGACTGCCCACCGGGGGTGTCGCGGACGCTCAACCCCCGGCTAATTTCTGTGATCCCTTCGGGATGAAAACCGCAGGCGTCATGCCTCCGACTGGAATCGGCAATCCCCCCAAAACGTCGGATGAACCCAAAAACAAGAACACTGATTTTCGCTGATCGACACGGATTTGAATCAGCGAGAATCAGCGTCAATCCGTGTTCCGATGGGTTCCATTGATGACGCCGGTTAGGTTACGGAAGTGGATCGAGAATGATGTCCTTGACCGTCTTGCCGCCGGGGATCATCGGCAGGACATGCTCTTGGTACGGGCAAATCACGTCGAGCAAATACGGCCCGTCGTAATCGAGCATCGCTTTGAGAGCCGCCGGGAATTCTTTCTTGCTGCGAACCTGAGCCGCGCCGAGTCCGAAGCCTTTGGCGACTTGGACAAAGTTCGGGTAGGTCTCTTCATAGTGACTGCCGTCTCCCGCACCGGTGGCTTCCGGATGATCGACCGGACCAAGGTACGTGTGTGCTCGGTTCTTGGCGTGGAAGCGATCTTCCCACTGCACCACCATGCCGAGGTGCTGGTTGTTGAGTAACAGGATTTTCACCGGCAGGTTCTCACACTTCAGCGTCGCCAGTTCCTGCACGTTCATCAACATGCAGCCGTCGCCGTCGATGTCGATCACCAGCCGACCGGGATGCGCCGCCTGCACGCCCATCGCGGCGGGCAGACCAAATCCCATCGTGCCGAGGCCCGAGCTGCTCAGCCACCGTCGCGCGTTCCGGAACTTGTAGAACTGAGCCGCCCACATCTGGTGCTGGCCGACATCGGTGACGACGATGCCGTTGTGGTCGGCGATTTCGCCGATCTGCTCAATCACATATTGACCGTGCAGAACGCCGTCCTCCGGGTAATGCAGCGGGAAGTCGGTCTTCCACTGGCCGATGCGGGCGTTCCATTCGGGATGCTTTGCGGGTGTAGTGACTTTCAATAGTTCAGTGAGAACCGCTTTGACGTCGCCGACAATCGGGACATCGGCGGCGAGAACTTTGCCGATTTCGGCAGGGTCTACGTCAATATGAATGATTTTGGCCTGGGGGACCCACGCGTCCACTTTGCCGGTGACACGGTCATCAAAGCGGGCGCCGACCGCAATCAGCAGGTCACACTCGCTGACGGCGTAATTGGAGTACGCTGTGCCGTGCATTCCAAGCATCCCAAGCGACAGCGCATGGGTTTCCGGGAATGCGCCAAGGCCCTTCAAAGTCGTCGCAACAGGAATATCAGCAATCTCGGCAAGCTGACGAACCTCTTCGTAAGCATTGGAATAGATCGCGCCGCCGCCGACATACAGCAAAGGCCGCTGGGCCTCGCCAATCAGCTCTGCCGCCCGCCCAATCTGACGGGAATGGCCTTTGACGGTCGGTTTGAAGCTCGGGATATTGACTTCTTCGACCGGTGTGTAGTCAAACTCGGCACGAAGAATGTCCTGGGGAATGTCTACCAGCACCGGACCGGGGCGGCCTGAACGGGCAATATGGAACGCTTCGGCAATGATGCCCGGCAGCTTGGTGACATCCTTAATCAGCCAGTTATGCTTGGTAATCGGCATGGTGATGCCCGTAATATCCGCCTCTTGGAACGCATCGGTGCCGATGAGGTTTGTCTTGACCTGACCGGTGATGGCAACAATCGGCACCGAATCCATCATGGCATCGGCAATTGGGGTCACGAGGTTCGTCGCGCCCGGTCCGGATGTTGCGAGGCAGACGCCGACTTTGCCGGTGGCGAGCGCGTACCCTTCGGCCATGTGGCCCGCGCCCTGCTCGTGGCGAACCAAGATATGCCGGATGTCCGGGAACTGATACAGCGTGTCGTAGAGCGGGATGACGGCCCCGCCGGGGTAGCCGAAAATCGTATCGACGCCTTCGCGCTTGAGGCATTCTAACAGGGCGCGGCTGCCGGTCATTTTCATAGTTTCTGGTCTTTCTAGATACCGATATTTTAATGCCAAAAAAGCCTCTCGTCCACACGATTGCCGAGAGGCAAGGGACGAGAGGCTTTTCGAATGCACTCTTCGGAAAGAGCGCGAAAGCTTCACGCGGTACCACCCTTGTTCAGCCCGAGACCTCTTTTGGCACAATTGACAAAAGGGGCGACGGACTGCACTTGGAGCGCGGTAACGGGCGCGAACCGGATTATCTTAGTTTCTTGCGAGTTAGGATAATCTGCTCGGAGGGGAGAGGCCAAAGGACTTGCTGCCGTCTCGCACCAGGCGACGGCTCTCTGAAAACAAGTAAGTTTGGACATTATCCTCGTCAATGCAGTTCGAAAGTCTATTTGATTGTGCCGAGAATTATACCCGGTTGCTTTTCGGGTGTCAATGGGTTCATGAAAATAAAATGCTGGCGCTCAAACACCAATCCGGCAAGGAAAGACAGTCTGACTGCAGGGCGTGGGCTTGCCCCTCCTCAGAACCCTGGAATTTGTTCCAGGGTATTTTTAACATTCACCTTATCATGCCGGCCTCCCATATCAGAGGGCAGGGGCGAGCCCTGCGCCCTGCACGAAACTATTTTCCCAAAAACCCGCAGTTCTCTCAGGCTGCTTGGCATGCTCTTTGCATTGATAGAGAGTTTGCCTCCGCAAAAATTCTCCTCTAGTTTTCGCCCTCTGCACCCATAATCAAAAGCATAGAAGTCAAACGTCTTTAGGTTTTATGACGCGCACCGCAGAAGGAACAGACCCCCATGCTTGGACTATCGCAGGTCTTCGGCAAAGAAAAAATCGTCGGCATAGACATCGGCAGCCGCTTTATCAAAGCCGTCGCGGCGGAAGCGGGACGCACTCCCGGCTCCTGGCGCATCACAAAAGCCGCCGTCGCCCCCACGCCCCATGACGCCGTCCGGGACGGCATCGTCATTGATCAGGCAGGCGTCGCCGCCGCCGTGCGGACCCTGCTTCAAGAGTCAGAAATTGATGCAAATGCCGTCGTCGCTGCCATCAGCGGCACCAGCGTCATCGTCCGCCATATCAAGCTGCCGATCATGTCGGAAAGCGTTCTGCGCCGATCCATTCGGTTCGAAGCCGCGAAGCATATCTCATCATCAGTCGAAGACAGCATGATTGAGTTTGAGATTACCGGCACAGTACCGGGCGAAGACGACAAAATGAGCGTCATGCTGGTCGCTGCGCCGAACGACATGGTGGAGTCGAGATTGGCGGCACTGACGCTGGCAGGTCTTGAACCCGTAGCAATTGATGTTGAAGCCTTTGCCTTGCAGCGTATTCTGATAGATTTGTCGCCGACCCGGCCCGGTGAAGGCGCGACACTGGCGCTTTTGGACATCGGGGCGTCTACGACCGACGTGAATATCATCGCAAACGGGCTGTTCGCACTCACCCGGAATGTGCCGATTGCCGGAGACAGCTTTACCCAGTCCATCAAAGCCATCGCGCCGACTGCTGATTGGGCCGAGCTGGAACGGCTGAAAACGGAAGTAGACATGACTTCTTTGCTTCAGGGCGACAATGAATCGGAAGCCGCCGCGCTTGCCCGCGCCCTTCAGCCCGCGATTGACGAGCTGCTCCGGGAAGTGCGCCGCTCGACCAATTATTACCAGTCTCAGCTTGCCGATACCGCGAACTCCATCCTGCCCGCCGGGACGACCTCCCAGAACAGCGGCCCCGTCTCGAAGATTGTAATCACCGGCGGCAGCGCGAAAATGCGCGGCCTGGAAGCCTACATGAGCGCCCGGCTCGGCGTTCCGGTCGAAGTCTGGAACCCGTTCGAAAACCCTGAGATCGAAGTGGGGGCCATGCTGCAAAGCTTTATTGACGACAACCATCCCCTGCTGGTTACCGGCATCGGTCTGGCCCTGAAAGAGCTGTCGCAGCCCGCCCGCCTGACACTCGCCGCGCCCGCCGCCTCAAAGTTCCGCAGCCCGCTGGCAAAAGCGGCTTAGTACTGAAAGTTTTGGAGAAGTCTTATGCCTTCGATTAATATGCTCGCCCTGCGCCGCGAAGAAAAGCGGCGCCAGGAAAAAAACGCCCGCAAGCTGCTGTACTCCATCGCCGGTGAGATCGGCGTCGTTCTTGCAGTCGCGTCGGTGATGACGGCGCGGATTCTGGTCGCCCAGAACCATATCAACGACCTCTCCGACCAGCTTGTGAAGCTGAAGCCGCAGGTCGCCCAGATCCAGGCCCTGCAAGTCCGGACCGCCGCACTTCAGCCGAAAGTGAACACGCTCGACGGCGCAAAAGCCGACACGCTGTTCTGGTACAACAACTTCTATGCAGTCACAGCCAGCCTGCCGCCGAAGACCTGGCTAACCTCCCTGGGACCAGCGCCGGCGCGGCAAGCGGCGCAGCCCCCGGCACTGCCGGCGGTGCGGACCCGAGCCTCAGCCTTTCCGGGATTGCGATGACCCAGGCGGCAGTCGGCCAGTCCATGCTGCAAATGAACAGCGCCCCGAGCCTCGACCATGTTGACCTGTCGTTTGTACAGGCCCAGAAGATCGGCGCAGCCAACGCGGTCTCGTTCCAGATGACCGTTCACCTCAAGCCGCAGGCGGCCCCGGCCAAGCCCGCCGGCGCTTCCAAAGTTGCAGACACCCAAGCAGGAGCAGTCAATGGCACAAAATCTTAATCCTAGTCTCGGCCCGAGTCAGGCCGCAAACCTTCGGCTAAAGCCAACGAAGCGCCTGATTCCCATTTTGATCAGCGGAGCGGGCCTGATTCTCGTCGGCGGCGGCAGCATTCTCGTCGGCCTGAACTCCAAGCTGACGACACTCCAAACGTCGGCCCAGCAAAAGGACGCCGAAGTCAGCTCGTCCGAGCAGA
>JAYSQC010000406.1:0-7680 GCA_043721755.1 Schlesneria sp. | reverse complement strand
GATCCCAATTGGACGCCCAATACCACCGATGCGACATATCACCGTTACTGTTTTGGCAAACAGCCGGAAATCGCTTTCTGGAACCTGGAGCGGCTGGCCGAAGCCATCCATCCGCTCATTCAGCAGGTTGAGCCACTGCAACAGGCTCTGAACGTCTACGCGGAAAACTTCGCACAGGGCTGGAAAGGCATGATCGTCGGGAAACTGGGCCTGAAGGCCTTTGACCCGGCGACGGATGCAGAGTTAATCGCGGAATTGTTCGTCGTGTTGCAATTGGTGGAAACTGATATGACCATTTTCTATCGCCAGCTTGCCATGATCGAGACGGCTGTTGAGTCCCTGGCGGATGCCCGCTCCGAAGTGCTGATGAGTCCGCTCCGGGATGCTTATTATGTGCCCGAGCAATTAACTCCTGAATACAACACTCGCGTTGGCAACTGGCTCAGGAGTTACATCAAGCGTGTTCGACAGGACGGCACATCTGACGACCTGCGACGAAAGAGAATGAACGCCGTCAACCCTAAATACGTGCTGCGCAACTACCTGGCTCAACTCGCGATTGACAAGGCTGAGCAAGGCGATGTGTCGCTGGTGAATGAGGTCTTGGACTTATTGCGGCATCCCTATGACGAACAACCTGGCCAGGAAGACTTTGCCGCAAAACGGCCCGACTGGGCGCGGCAACGGGCCGGCTGTTCCATGCTCTCCTGTAGTTCGTGAATGCCCTTTAAGGCACATCAAATGACAAATGTGAAACAAATGTTTCAGCAAGACGTGTCCGACAGAAGTGGTGAGCCGGGCGGCGTAAGCCCAATGGCACTTACTTTAGACCATCAGCCGGAACGCGCTAGCGTCCGGTTTTCAAATTCATCGAGAACCGGACGCTAGCGCGTTCCGGCTGATTGGTCTGACATCTCTAAAGTAAGTGCCATTGGGCGTCAGCCCCCCGGTTCCGCATCGATTGCCAAATCGGCTCACGCCAAATCCAAGAACCGGGGGGCTGACGCCACCCCGCTCGGAGAGTGATCGAACGTGAGTGCCGTGCCATGACAACTGAGAACCCCGCGTTGGCCACTGGCGAACACTTTCCATGTTCCCGTTCATCGCCGCTCATTGTCGCGCGGCGCTTGGCGATGGCGTTCGATGCCGATCGCGTCGTGATTCGAGATGTCTCGTGCGACGTGCAGGCGGGTGAGTTTGTCGCGATCCTCGGGCCATCCGGTTGTGGCAAATCGACGTTGCTGCGACTCATCGCGGGACTGATGCCACACACGGCGGGTGAATTGACGGTGGCGGGACAAACGCCCGCCGCCGCGCGCCGGTCGTCGCAGAATGTGGCATTCGTCTTTCAAGAACCGAACCTGCTGCCGTGGCGCACCGTCGCCGACAACATTGGCCTGCCGCTCGAACTGCGGGGCGTCGCACGCGACGAACTCAAACAGCAGGTGGAACGAAGTCTGTCGCTGATCGGCCTCACGCCGGACGACGCCCTCAAACAGCCGCGTGCGCTGTCGGGAGGAATGCGCATGCGCGTCTCACTGGCGCGGGCTTTGGTCACGCAGCCGGATGTGCTGCTCCTCGATGAACCCTTCGCGGCGCTCGATGACGTGCTACGGCAACAACTCAACGAGGAATTGGTGCGCATCTGGAGGACTCGCCATTGGACGGGACTGTTCGTGACACACAACGTCGCCGAAGCGGTGTTCCTCGCGCAGCGCGTGCTCGTGATGAGCCAACGGCCGGGAACGATCGTGGCCGACGTGCGCGTTCCGTTCGGCTACCCGCGCGAACCCGCGTTGCGAGCCACTCCCGATTTCGCGCGGCTCTGTGGCGAGCTATCGATGACCCTACGAGATTCGTTTATACCCCGCGCGGTCTGTATTGAGACATCTGAGCGGAGCGGCGTAAGCCCCCCGGTTCCTGGGCGTTAGCCCTTCGCTGGAAGAACCGAGGGGCTTACGCCGCCCCGCTCAGAAATGTCTCGCTTTGTCCCGCGCGAGGTTTATTAGCGGCAGAGGGCCACGTAGCGTCGCACCGCTTCGGTCATACCGAATTCGAGGGCGTCGGCGATGAGGGCGTGGCCGATGGAGACCTCTTCGACGTGAGGGACTTGAGCCAGAAAGTCGCCGAGGTTGTCGAGGTTGAGGTCGTGGCCCGCGTTCACACCGAGACCGATCGCATGTGCGGCTTGAGCGGTGGCGGCGTACTGAGCGAGGGAAGCGGCGCGTGCGGCGGTCGGGAACGCGACGGCATAAGGCTCGGTGTAGAGTTCGATGCGGTGCGCTCCGGTCGCGGGGACGAGTGCCATCGCGGCGGGATCGGGGTCCATAAACAGGGAGACTCGGATTCCGGCGGCACGCAGCGGCGGGATGATGCGTCGCAGCAGGTCGCCGTGAGCGGCAACGTTCCAGCCGTGGTCCGAGGTCTTTTGGTCGGGAGCATCCGGGACGAGCGTACATTGCTCGGGATGGACCTCGTGGACGAGTCGCAGGAAATCGTCCGTCGGATAGCCCTCAATGTTGAACTCGACCCGAAGCTGCCGCGTGAGGAGCCGCAAGCCGCGCACATCGCTCGGCCGCGTGTGCCGTTCGTCGGGCCGCGGATGCACGGTGATCCCGGCCGCTCCCGCCTCCACGCACAGCCGCGCCATGCGGCCGATGTCGGGCAGGCCGTTGTCGCGCGTGTTGCGCAAGAGAGCGATCTTGTTGAGGTTCGCGCTGAAGGCTGTCATGTGGGAACGGACTTGTGTGAGCGGTTGACGGAAGAACGGAATCGGTCGGGTGTGAGTCACAAACCTGCACTGCGATTACTCAAACAAGCGAACCCCACCGGGCTTGTCCCGGTGGAAATAGGCCTATGCACTACTTGCTCATTCACTCGAATCGGCGCGTTGCTCATTCACTCGAATCGGCGCGGCGTGTAGTGCAAAAACCCGCGAGCCACCGGGGCAAGCCCGGTGGGGTCACTTGTTTAAGGGCTGGTAAAACGGTGCGTGACTTCAGTGGCCCACGGGTGCAGGTAATCGGCCAACGCCGGGATCGGGGGCTGCGCGTAATCGACGGCACCGCGACGATACGGGCCGCCGTCGTAGGTCAGGCGAAAAATATGTTGCAGGTCGAGCGGCGATTCGTCTTCGCCTTGTCGCAACGGGATCGGGATCACGGGAAGTTGCTCCGCGATGCGAATGGGAAAGAACTGAAACGGCCCGCAGACACCGGCCTGCCGTTCCCACGCTCGATTGACGACCGCGAGGTACTCCGACGGAACGGTTTCTTTCCAGAGATACGAAATCAATTCGGGATCGATGCAAACCGTTTCGCCCGATCGAAGCAAGTCGATCTCCACGAGTGAGGTCTTGCTCGCCAAGATTCTCTGACGCTTGAGCAGATACTTCGCGCGATCTTCTCCCGGCAGCTTGTTGGTCGGACTGATGATTTCGATCAGTGAGACCAGTTCGCGACCGTGGCGGATATCTCGAATCTCGATCGAGGCGAGTTGTGCTGCATCAGACTCCACGCACATCGTCATCGACGGCGAGATGCCTGTGCGCGGTGAATCCAGAACCGCGACGCCCCCTTCGTCTTGCTGAGGAGTTCCTCCCCAACCTCGGCCGACTCCCACATCGGGAACAATGATTCGGCGAACGTAATCGCCCACGATCCCCATCTCCTCTCTCATTTCGAGTTGGGCAAAATAATGTTCCGGAAGATGGCGATTGAGTACGTCGCGCATCTGGGCGGCCAGCGCATTGTGAAAGTCGGGCCACAGATACGGGTCTTCCAGATACGGGTCCATTCCGGGAAAAGGAGATGGCATGGGAGCGGCCTCGGTGGTCAGGGAGTTGATGTGAGTGACAGAGCGGCGTGCATTGCCCGGTCGGAGTCTAACATTGTGATGCGAACTGCGTGAATCTCGTCGCGAACTACCCAGCTTCGGAAGGGGTTCCTAGAATCCCCGACCCGCTATTCTCGGCGGTGTGCTGTGATTCTGTGTTTTCCTGTGTGCATGGACGCGATCTTGGCGAAGAAAGCTCGAACGACCGTTGATTCTGGTCCCGTTGATGACGGCCCCGTCGATTCCGCGCCGAGCAGTCCCGTGCCCGAACAGCCTGCTCCCGCCAAGTCTGCCATCCAGGATACGACTGCTCCGATTCAGTCCGACCAAGCTGCGGAAACGGGTTCCTCCCAGCAGAAGATCGTGATGACCGATGCTGCCGCGACCGATGCCGACAGGACCAAAAAGCCTGCTCTCAAGAAATCGGCAGCGGCGAAGACGGCTTCCAAGAAGTCTGCGGCGAAGACGCCCGAGGGCCAGGTGCCTCAGTCCGAGGAAGCCGCCGCCAATCTCATCGAGTCACCGTCAAAAGCCACGGCGGCGAAGATCGTGATCGTGAAGTCTGACGGGGTGATCGATCCCGCGTGGGATGCCGCTGTCGAAGAGGAGACTCAGCGACTGGGCCGTTTCGTGTGGGGGCATCTCGGTCGGCGACGGCCTTCGATTTTCGAGCGGCGTTGGTGGGACGACCGCATCATGGCGGCCGCGATGGCGGACGAATCGCTTAAAGTGCAGATGTTTCGGTTCGTCGATGTGCTGCCACGATTGAAGACGCATCGCGATGTGACGCGGCACTTGCAGGAATACTTTCACGAGGTGAAAGAGCATCTGCCGTTTGCCGTCGAGATGGTGCGGTTTGGCGTCGAGCATCTGTCGCCCGAGTCGGTCCTGTCGCGCGCGTTGGCGTACAACGCGCGGGCGAACGCGGCGCGCATGGCGCGGCGGTTCATCGCGGGGTCGAGTGTCAGCGAAGTCCTCACCGCAGTGACGGCCCTGCGCCAACAAGGGTTGGCGTTCACGCTCGATCTCCTCGGCGAAGCGGTCATCACCGAGCCGGAAGCGGAAGCGTATCAACGCTCGTATCTCGATCTGATCGACGGATTGGCTCCGGTCGTCAATGCGTGGCCCGAATCCTCGTTGGCGGACTGCGATCATCAGGGGACGGTCCCGCGCGTGAATGTGTCGATCAAGTTGTCGGCCCTCGTCAGCCACTTCCGTCCGGCGGATGCCAAAGGAACGACGGTCGCCGTTCAAGAACGGCTGCGACCGTTGCTGCGTAAGGCGCGCGAGAACCATGCGTATCTGCACGTCGATATGGAGCAGTACTCGTACAAGGATCTGACGCTCGACATCTTCAAGCAGACGCTGATGGAGGACGAGTTCCGCGACTGGGGCGACGTGGGTGTGGTCGTGCAGGCGTATTTGCCCGACTCCGAACGCGATGTCGCCGGGCTGCTCGAATGGTCTCAGCAACGCGGAACTCCCGTGTGGGTCCGGCTGGTGAAAGGAGCCTATTGGGATTACGAGACGGTAGTCTCGGCGAGTCGCAACTGGCCGACACCCGTCTTCCAACAGAAGTGGCAATCGGACGACAGTTATGAACGGCTGACGAAGACACTGCTGGAGAACTACAGGCTGCTGCGTCCCGCGTTCGGCAGTCACAACTTGCGCAGCCTGTCGTACGCAATCGCCTGTGCGAAGCAGCTCAAGGTTCCCAACGGCGCGTTCGAGTTGCAGATGCTGTACGGCATGGCAGAAGAGCAAGCGCGGGCCTTTCTGGAACTGGGACATCGCGTCCGCATCTACACGCCGTTCGGGCAGCTCATGCCGGGCATGGCCTATCTGGTTCGACGGCTGCTCGAAAACACTTCCAACGATTCCTTCTTGCGACACGCCTACGACGACGGCGCTCAGATCGAAAGCCTGCTCATGAAACCGACCGAAGCCGCGAAGCTCACGCCCGTCAAACCGCAACCGCCCGTCCCCGAGTTCCTCAACGAACCGGTCGCCGACTTCAGCCAGCAAGACGTGCGCGAGGCGATGCAAGAGGCGCTCGAACAGGTCGCGGGGGAATTGAACCAGACGCACGCGATCAGCATCGGTGGCAAGGCGATTCACGCCCGCCCCATGTTGATCTCACGGAACCCTTCCTCCAAGGACCAAGTCGTGGGCCGCATCGCCTGTGCCACGCATGACGACACCGAAGCGGCGATCGAAGCGGCCCGGCGCGCCTTCACCAATTGGTCTCGCACCGACATGAAGTACCGGGCCGAATATCTCGAACTGATCGCCAGCGAACTGCGATCACGCCGGTACGAAATGGCGGCGTGGCAGGTCTACGAATGCGGCAAGCCCTGGGCGGAAGCGGACGCCGACGTGTGTGAGGCGATCGACTTTTGCCGGTACTACGCGCAACAGATGCTGCGTCTGGATGAGCCGCAACACGTCGATCTGCCGGGTGAAGAGAACAGCTACTTCTACCGACCGCGCGGCGTCGTGGCGGTCATCGCGCCGTGGAACTTCCCGCTGGCGATTTTGACCGGCATGACCACCGCCGCGATTGCCGCTGGCAACACGGTCGTCATGAAACCGGCCGAACAATCGTCGGTTGTCGCGGCGAAGTTGATGGAGATCATGCACTCGGTCGGGATCCCCGAAGGGGTCGTCAACCTGCTCTCGGGGATTGGCGAAGACATCGGGCCGGTCTTGGTGGGCAGCCCCGATGTGGATGTGATCGCCTTCACCGGCTCGCGCGAAGTCGGCTTGGCGATCAATGAGCAGGCGGCCGCCACGCATGGGTCACAACACGGCGTGAAGCACGTCCTCGCCGAGATGGGCGGCAAGAACGCGATCATTGTCGATAGCGATGCCGATCTGGATGAGGCTGTCGTTGGTGTGATGCAGAGCGCGTTCGGATACGCCGGTCAAAAATGTTCGGCCTGCTCGCGCGTCATCATCCTGGCCGACGCTTACGACGAGTTCCTCGCGCGGTTGATCGAAGCGACCAAGTCCTTGAAGGTCGGCCCTGCGCATTTGCCTTCGACCGACATCGGTCCCGTGATCGACGAAGATTCGGTCACGCGGATCCTCAAGTACATCGAGCTGGCCGAAACACAGGGCGGGCGGCTCGTGCTAGGTGAGATCGACCCCAAACTCAGCGCGAAGGGCTACTTCGTCGGCCCGCACATCTTTGTCGATCTCGCCCCCGACTCGAAGCTGGCTCAGGAAGAGGTCTTCGGGCCGGTCCTCGTCGCGTTCAAGGCGCGCGACATGTCGGAAGCGCTGGCCATCGCCAACGGTACGCCCTACGCGCTGACCGGCGGTTGCTACAGCCGCAGCCCGGCGAACCTCAAACGAGTCCGCCAAGAGTTTGCGGTCGGCAACCTCTATCTCAACCGACCGATCACCGGCGCACTGGTCGGTCGCCAACCGTTCGGCGGCTTCAAGCTGAGCGGCATCGGCAGCAAAGCCGGCGGCCCCGATTACCTCAAGCACTTCTTGATCCCGATCAACATCACCGAGAACACGCTCCGTCGCGGCTTCGCCCCCGCGACCACCGACGAGCAGTGAGGCATTGTGGCTCGTTTACATCTCGCGCGGTCAGTGATGAGACATCCGAGCGGGGCGGCATAAGCCCCCCGGTTCTTGGGCGTAAGCCCTTCGTTCAAAGAACCGGGGGGCTTACGCCGCCCCGCTCGGAAATGTCTCACTTTATGCCGCGTGAGGTACAAGCCGGACTTCGATGGCGGGCGGCATCATAGTCCCCGCCGATTGCGCACTCCATTCAATGCGCACGGTCGAAAGGAAACTGTGTCGGCAAACAAGCGGCCTCGTGACGGAACGGCT
>JAYSQC010000405.1:0-14577 GCA_043721755.1 Schlesneria sp. | reverse complement strand
GGCCTTCCTCCAGTTGATGGAGTACGCGACGCAGGATGCCGACCCCAAAGTGTTCGAGCCGATGCGGAAGCCGATCAACGACCGCGCGGCCGCGTTTCGGAAGACGTTGCTTGGGGCGGAGCCGAAACATCTCGACGCTCTGATCGCCTTCGCGGGGCAAGCCTATCGACGTTCACTCACGGCGGATGAAGCGAGCGAACTGCGCGGTCTCTATCGCAAGCTGCGCGAACAGGAGCTGCCTCACGACGAAGCGTTTCGGTTCACGCTCGCGCGAGTCTTGATCGCTCCCGCATTCTTGTACCGGCTCGAACAGGCACCCGTTGGAACTGCGGCAGCAGCGGTCTCTGACTCGGAACTCGCCAGCCGGTTGAGTTTTTTCATTTGGTCGTCTCAGCCCGACGGCGAACTGCGCGCGCTGGCCGCAGCCGGTCGCTTACATGAGCCGGGCGTGCTGGCATCTCAGGCGAAGCGGATGCTGGCCGACACGCGCACGCGGCGGCTGGCCACCGAGTTCGCCTGCCAGTGGCTGCACATCTACGACTTCGATGCGCACGACGAGAAGAGCGAAACGCACTTCCCCGAATTCGCTGACTTGCGCGGCGACATGTACGAGGAGTCGATTCGATTCTTCACCGATCTGTTCCAGCGGGACGGTTCGGTGCTGAGTGTGCTCGATGCCGATCACACGTTCCTGAATGAGAAGCTGGCGAAGCATTACGGCATCGCGGGTGTGACGGGGCCGGAGTGGCGTCGCGTCGCGGGCGTGAAGCAGTCGTCGCGCGGCGGCATTTTGTCGCTGGGAACGACGCTCTCGAAGCAATCGGGCGCGTCGCGCACGAGTCCCATTCTGCGCGGGAACTGGCTCAGCGAAGTGGTGCTGGGCGAGAAACTGCCGAAGCCTCCGAAGAACGTGCCACAGCTTCCCGACACCGTTCCCGCTGGTCTGACCGAGCGTCAACTCATCGAACGGCACAGCAGCGACGAGGCGTGCATCAAATGCCACGCGCGAATCGACCCGTTCGGCTTCGCCCTCGAAAACTTCGACGCCATCGGCCGCTTCCGGCAAAAGGATGCGGCTGGCCTCGCGATCGACGCCCGCACGACGCTGCCTGACGGGACGAAGATCGAAGGGCTATCCAACCTGCGAGACTACCTCGTGACAAAACGCCGCGACGCCTTCCTGCGCCAGTTCTGCCGCAAGCTGCTCGGCTATTCGCTCGGTCGCGGAGTGCAACTCTCCGACGAACCGCTGCTCAGTGAGATGCAGCAACAACTCGCCAAGCACGACTACCGCTTCTCGGTCGCGGTTGAAATAATCATCAACAGCACGCAATTTCGTTTCCATCAAGGAAATCATGCGGAGTGATGTGGTGGGATACCCTTCTTTTCAATCAACAGCCCATGAGGAAGACACGATTATGGCTCAGTTAAATCCATTAAATTCGGCCACTAAGCGTGCTCTGGCCACTAGGTATGCCGAAAGTCACTTGCAAGCTGACGCCAAAATTCATGAAGTCCATTACCTGCCGGATGGAGCCCCGGATCGTGAAATCCGACTTGTTGAAGTGAAGGAACCGGCCTCAGGCAGAGATGAGGATGCGTTAGAGTCGTTTCACGCAAGATCAGACAAAGACTGCAATGACCACACGGTAAGGGTTGAGGACGTTAGCGTGAGTCAATGGAGCAAAATCAAAAATGGCAATCACGCGCCTCCGAACAATTGGGGGCTAGAGGGCATGGAGCTGGTCGCCAGACGTAAGTAGTTAGACTGAATTCGCCTCAACTGCTTTGGCTTGAACTGACGCAGGAACTTACGTGATTTGCCGAGCGGGAGGCCCGTCCTATGAATTATGTCTTTCCCCCTGATGTGGACAGTCGTGTGAAACGGCAACTCGCGACCGGCTCGTATCACTCCGAGGACGATGTCTTGCGAGCCGCGATGGCTGCTTTGGAACACGAGCATGACGACCTCGAGGCCATTCAGTCCGGGGTTGCTGACATGGAGGCGGGACGGTTTCGCCCGTTCTCTGAAGTCGATGCCGCGTTTCGTCTCAAGCACAACATCCCCGCGAAATCATGAAGCATCCGCCAAGTACGTACATGGTCCCGGTCGGATAAATTTCCTGTTGCCGTTTACCAGCACAGAATCAGTGAGGACAAAATGATTGCGACTGAGTTCTATCCATTGAGTTGGGCCTCTTCGTATGCCAAACGTCACCTGCAAACTGACCCCGGAATCTGCGGTGTCTATTACCTGCCGGATGGAGCTTCAGAACGAGAAATCCGACTTGTTGAGGTGAACGAAATTGCTGCCATCAGAGATGAAGGGGCGCTTGAGCCGATTGAGTTTGGTGTGGATCAACAAGGCAACGATGCTCACACCGTCAAGATTCTTGACGTTAGCCCAGACCAATGGGCAAGGATTGGGCAGGGTCAGCTTGCGCTGCCGAACGGTTGGTCGTTGCTCAATGTGTTGCCGTTCAACCGGAGGTAGCATGAATTCGTACCAACAGCTTTGGTTTGAACAAACGCGATCCGACCATTCGGTCTTGATCCTGCTGCGGAAGCAAGATGCGGCCCCTTGTCACCAACTTCATTACCTTCAAATGGTGACGGAGAAGCTCGGCAAGGCGTATTTTTGGAGGACAGGGAAGCCGCCTAAGGCGACCCATGTTTCGTTTGTCCGGTTCCTACAAATCTTGGATGATCGGCCGCGCGTTGAGGTTGATCGAATCGCGAAGCTGCTCGGTTTTTCCAAGGCGGTCTTGC
Organism: Schlesneria sp.; assembly: GCA_043721755.1. Lineage (GTDB taxonomy): Bacteria > Planctomycetota > Planctomycetia > Planctomycetales > Planctomycetaceae > Schlesneria. The sequence goes on along the minus strand of JAYSQC010000405.1, from coordinate 11,808 downwards.
TCGAAGCGTGGATCCAGAATGCCTCTCCGCTGGCGCATGCTCTCGAACGCTTGGCTCCCGCTTTGGCGGGTAAGAATAGCCCCAATCCCGAATACCCGTGGCCGCAACCAGCTCCTGTGTCTGCACCAGTTTCATTTACCTTCCCAATTTGGTCCGAACTCAAGAACACAACCCGCGGCCGGATGCTACTTCGTGTCATCGACACCGCCGTCGCTGAGTTCCCCAATTATTGCTGAGTCATGCTCAATTCCATTTCCGAATCTACACAGAAGCGAACCATGAGAAATCAATCCGCCCACCTTTTCTCCCGTCGAACGTTTCTACGTGGTGTCGGCGTCACGATGGCGCTGCCGTGGATGGAGTCGCTCAATGTGTGGGGCGATGAAACGGCGAAAGCGTCTCAGCCCGGCAGTCAGGCTCCGGTGCGGTTGGCGGTGTTGTTCTCGGGGAACGGCTTTCACAGCAAGGAGTGGTGGGCGAAGGGGGAAGGGAAGCAGATGGAGCTCGGCCAGGTACTCGCACCGCTGACCGACTTCCGCGAGAAGATGCTCTTCATCCGCGGGCTGAATAACGCGGAGGCACAGAAGGGAAACATTCACAGCTCGCAGACCGGCAACCTGTTGTCGGGGGCACCGCTGTCGTCGGGGGGCGAGATCAAGTCGGGGACGAGCATCGACCAGTTGGTGGCTCAGCGGCATGGACGTTCAACGAAGGTGCCGAGTCTCGTGCTGGGCTGCGAGAAGTCGAATCCGTCGGTTCACAAGAACTACTCGATGATCTACAGCTCGCACATTTCGTGGTCGTCTCCGACAACGCCGACGCCGCTGGAGTTGTATCCGTCGCTGGCTTTTGATCGGCTCTTCAAGGACGAAGTGCAACGCGGCGACAAGAGCGTACTCGACGCCGTCATCGCCGACGCGAAGAGCTTCCGGCTGAACATCAGTACCTCCGATCAGCGCAAGCTCGACGAGTACCTCGATTCGGTGCGCGAGATCGAGCAGCGGATCGAAAACGCCGGCAAGCAGGGCGAGCTGCAAGGCTGGCGACCGACGCTCGACAAGCCGAACGTGCCGCGTCCGCCAGAGGGCATCCCGCAGAACATCGCCGACCACATGCGGCTGATGTGCGACATCATGGTGCTCGGCTTCCAAACGGACGCGACACGGGTCTGCACGCTGAAGCTCAACAACGACCACAGCTCGCTGCGGTTCCCGCATCTCAGCGTCGATTACATGATCCACCATTTGCTGTCGCACTCGGATACCGCGGATTGGTTGAAGGTGAATCAGTTCTTCATCGAGCAACTCGGCTACATCGCGCGGAAGCTCGATGCGATTCAAGAGGGTGAACGGACGGCGCTCGATAACTCGATGCTGCTGTATTGTTCGAGCATGCTCACCGGCAGTCACGATGCGACCAATTTGCCGGTCGTCGTGCTCGGTGGTGCTGGTGGTCAGATCAAGGGGGGCCGAGTCCTCGATTACCTCGGCCAGCCGAACCGCAAGATGTGCAGCCTCTACCTGTCGATGCTCGACAAGTGCGGCATTCCGTTGAAGGAGTTTGGCGACTCGAACGAACGGCTGGCGGAGGTGTGAGGGCTTTACCCCGAGTTCTGAAGGATAGATCAAAGATTCTGTCGGCCTTCATTCATGTGGAAGTGAACGTCGGTCATTACCTCAACCGTTCGTCGTCGTTGTTGGTGAGAGTCGATTTTCGTTGATCGCGAGTTTCAGCAAGTACTGTCGGCACGATGGCGGTAGTCTCTGCTCGTCACCGCCGATGAGTTGCAGTGAATGAGGAACCACACGAGGTTCAAAGGCATGTCGAGAACACGATCATCTCTTCAAACTGCTTGACAGCATGGGTGGCGACCAGTATCGTCCGCTCGGTTTTGCAAGCACCTGCCGGGTAAGAATTGGCATCAGATGCCAAGACTGTTGAAACCAAGACAGTGATCGTGATTCTCGGCTTCTCGCACAGGGGCTTTGGCCATGTAGTTTTGGATTGTTGGTTCCATTCCGATCATTCGGAGCCGCCGTTGGCCGTGCCAATTGTGGTGAGTGTTGTCCGTCCTTCCCGGTTCGGGATCGCCGGGAAATCAAGTGGGACTCGTGCCCACTTTTTTTGTTGACTGAGGCGAGTTCACGGGAACGTTGACTCGCCTTGTTGTGATTGGTCCGCCGTGGATTCCGGAATAGTGTGTCGATTGTTTGCCTCGTCGGCATTCACTGCCGCTCATCGAACTTCAGACACCCAGAAAGAGTGAAATGAACGGTCCCGAGTTGCTTCGCATCGTTGACGCGATCCATCGCGACAAGAGCATCGACAAGGAAATCGTGTTTGAAGGGATCGAGCAGGCAATCCTGTCAGCCGCCCGCAAGCACTTCGGTGAAGATCACGAGATTGAAGTTCACGTTGATCGTGGTCATGGAAATCCGACCGTCAAGATGGACGGGAAAGACATCGATCCGGACGCTTTGGGGGACTTGCTGGGCCGTATTTCAGCTCAGACCGCTAAGCAGGTGATGATTCAAAAGATTCGCGAAGCCGAGCGTGATTCGCTGTTTGATGAATACACCGAAATTCGAAATCAGATCGTTTCAGGAACAGTGACGAAGATTGAGGGTGGGGCGGCGATTATTAGTCTCGGCAAGTCCGAGGGCTTGCTTCCCCGCGGCGAGCAGATTCCCGGCGAGAGTTACCGGATAGGCGATCGGGTTCGTGCGACAGTGCTTGAGGTTCGTAAGTCCGGTAGCCGTGTGAAGATTATTTTGTCTCGCACACACGTTGAGTTTGTGCGACGGTTGTTTGAGCTGGAGATTCCAGAAGTTACCGAGCGAGTTATTGAGGTGAGGTCCTTGGCGCGTGAGGCGGGCTATCGCTCCAAAGTTGCCGTTTCCTGTATTGATAACAATATTGACGCGGTTGGGGCGTGTGTTGGCGTGCGCGGCGCGAGAATCAAAAATATTACCGGTGAGTTGGGCAACGAAAAAATCGACATCGTTCGCTGGAATGATTCGTTGCAGGTACTGGTTCCTAATGCCCTGCAGCCGGCTGAAGTAGAGGATGTCATTCTGTGTCCCATGCTGGGGCGAGTGATCGTTTTAGTGAGAGACGATCAATTGTCTTTGGCGATTGGCAAGCGTGGTCAGAATGTTCGGCTCGCTTCAAAGTTGGTTGGCTGGGACATCGAAGTGATGACTCAAGAAGAATTGGATGAACAGCTCTCGCGGGCCGTGCAGGCGTTTTCCGAAGTACCGAGTTGCAATGCCGAGTTGGCCGAAAACCTCGTCGCCCAGGGTTTTCTCAGCTTCGATGATCTGTCGGTCATTGAGCCGGATCAGTTGGCCGAAATGGGGGGGCTAACTGAAGAGCAGTGCAGCTCCATCGTCGATTTTGCCGAGCGAGAAAGCGTGCGGCTTGAGGCTGAGCAGCGTCAGCGTCGTGCAACGGAAAGAACACAGTCAATGGTTGGCGGGGGGGCGTCGAGGGTGGCTTCGCCAGCGCCTGTTCCGGCAGCGGAGACGGTGGTCGAAGTGGTTGAGCCGGTTGCAATTGCTCCTGCAGCAGTGGTTGAAGATATGCCTTCGGGGTCGGTTGGGGCGGCCGAGGTTTCAGCGAGTAATTAATTGTCGAGTTTAGAGATTGGTTTCAGAGTTGCGTGGTCTGTGGATGGATTTACGGGAGTTCTTCTGTGGACTTTCCGCAACTTGGAGACGGGGACCGCCCCGCTTTGGGTTCAGTGTTCTCTTAGGGGATAATGCTCTCGACGGGTTAGCTACCCGACGTGTGATTTAGCGACTGGGCGTGTGAGTCGTCTGGTCTCACTCATGGGCGATTGTCGCTCAACGATTCTAGGCACTGGCAAAATCGAGCCGGTCAGGGCATTAACTCCGAACGAGGAACCGCGTTTGAAAATTCGAATTTTCGCTCTGGCCAAAGAGCTCGACATCGATAGCAAGTTATTGATCGACCATTGTGCGAAGGCCGGTATTACGATCAAAAATTCGGCGCTAGCGAGTATTTCGCCGGAAGAGCGCGATCGGGTGATGGATGTCATCCGGGCGAGTCACCAATCGAAGCCAGTACCTGTTGCAGTGATTGCCACGTCTGCTCCGGTAGCGCGAGATGTTTCGGCTGATATTTCCGGCAAAACCAGAACCATCCGTAACATGATGATGGCTCGGTCTCAGGTTGGGCGACCGCAGTCTCAAGAGACGCTTTCTCCCGTGGAAGAATCGCTGAGTGCAGGCGCTGACGAGACTCAATCTGATCCTGATCCTGTTCTTGTTGGCCGAGTCGCCTCAGATCTGGTGGATGGCGGTAGCGCTCCTCTAGTCGATACTGAGCAGCCAGCGAATATTGATGAGATCGCCGTTGTCGATGTTCCGCAGGTTGATCCTGCTGAGAACCTAGACCTGCCATTGCGTGAGGCTTTGGTGGATGTGCCTCCCGTTTCCTCGCGGTCGGACGTTACCACTGCTACCATTGCGACCCCCGCTCCTGCCGGGGTAATGCCGCGAGCGATGCGTTCAATGTCAATGACCGCTCGGTCTTCATCTGATTTTTCCGGCGGTAAGCCTGGAGCCGCGAAGAAACCTCGTACGTCATCGCCCAATCTCGCCGCGATTCCGGACTTTAAGCGACCTGTCGTGAAGGTTTCCAAGCCGGAAGAGGCCGCTGCGCAGAAGCCGGTGATTCGCCTGAATCCAGATGGACAGCAAAAGAGTGCAAGTCCGCTGAGCAAGCACCTTCCGAAGAAAGCGACCGACAACAAGAAGCGTGTGGGAGGCGATCCGGAAGAGGGATCGCTGCCCAAATCTCGGCAGGCGGATCTTGGTCGAAACTTGGAAGAAAGCCGGTTGCAGCGGCGAACCAAGCGGCCATTGTCCCGGAGCGAAGAGGGAGAAGAAAGTCGTCGCCGGTTTGGACATGTTCGTCCGAAGCAGCGCAAGCATGTTCGTTCAGAGTTGAAGAACGAATGTGAAATTGAATTGCCGCTCACGGTGAGATCCTTGTCGGAGGGGATTGGTCGTCCTGCGAAGTCCATCATTCAGATTCTGTTTGCACGTGGTGAAATGGCCACGATCAATTCGTCTCTCAGCGAAGAGCTGGCGATTGAAGTCTGCTTGGAGCTGGGCGTCGATCTGACCATTCGCCGTGACAAGGACATTGAAGAACGTGTTGCTGAAGAGGCCACGAGTGAAGATCGACCAGAAGAGATGCTGACGCGTCCGCCGATCATCACGATTCTGGGCCATGTCGATCATGGTAAAACGACGCTCGTTGATAAGTTGCGGTCGGCGAATGTTGCTGCTTCAGAGTTCGGTGGAATTACCCAGCATATCGCCGCGTACCAAATCGAACATAACGGTCACAAACTGACGTTCGTGGATACTCCCGGTCATGCGGCTTTTGGTGAGATGCGTGCCCGTGGCGCTAATGTCACTGACATTATTGTGCTGGTGGTCGCCGCTAATGATGGAGTAATGCCGCAAACTATCGAGTGTATTGCGCACGCGAAGGCGGCTGGAGTGCCGATCGTGGTCGCGATGAACAAGATCGACCTGCCCGATCGCAATGAGCAGCGTGTTTTCACTGACCTTTCGACTCACGATGTGTTGGTCTCCGAGTGGGGTGGTGATATTGAGCTTGTGCGGACCTCGGGCCTGACCGGGCAGGGGTTGCCTGATTTGCTCGACACTCTGTTGCTCACCGCAGACTTGCACGAGTTCAAAGCGAACCCGAACCGTGCCGCGTCTGGTAATTGCTTGGAGGCGTTCCGCGACGAAGGCCGTGGCCCTGTCGCGTGGCTGATCGTCAGGACCGGGACTTTGCGGGTGGGGGATGCCATTCTGTGTGGCGGTGCGTTCGGTCGTATTCGTGCGATGTACAACGAACGGGATGAAGAGGTTTTGGAAGCTGGCCCATCGACACCAATCAAAGTGGCGGGTTTGGACGTTGTTCCCAGTGCAGGCGATCAATTCCAAGTGCTGGGGGATCTCGACGCCGCTCGGGAGGCTGCCGAACAGCGACGCCAGAAAGGTCGCGCTGCGATACTCGCGAACATGGGTGGGCGACGCACGCTGGAGGATATTCTCAATGCGGCGCGTGAGGGCGAGGTTCAGGAACTGAATTTGATTCTGAAGGCAGACACGCCCGGTTCGTTGGAGGCTTTGCGGGGAGAACTCAACAAATTTGAGCACCCGGAGGTTCGCATTCGGTTGTTGCACGACGGTGTCGGTGGCGTCAACGAAAGTGATGTCTACCTCGCCGCAGCATCGAACGCGGTCATTGTCGCATTCCATGTGATTGCCGAAGATCGGGCACAGTTGCTGGCCCAGCAAGAAGGCGTCGATATTCGTCGTTACAACATCATCTATGAGGTTTTGGACGAGGTGAAGCGGATTCTCGAGGGGATGCTCAGGCCCGAGAAGCGGGAGGTTGTCACCGGGCGTGCCATCGTGCTGCGGACGTTCAGCATCACCCGGTTTGGAACGATCGCAGGTTGTCGCGTGTTGAATGGTTCGATCGAACGCTCGCACCGTATGAATCTCATTCGAGATCAAAAAATCCTGAACGCCTACGGAATCGCATCACTTAAACGTGAGAAGGATGACGCCAAGGAAGTTCGAGAAGGCATGGAATGTGGAATCCGACTCGAAAACTACAACGACATCAAAGAAGGGGACCTGTTGGAAGCCTTCAAAATTGAAGAAGTCCGGCGGACGTTGGAGTGATGGTGTGTTCGGTCCGCCGGTATTGCCGATCATGTGGTCGGCGCGGCGAGCCGAACTAGGTGTTTGAAGTGGGCTGAGCAACCACGGTCGGTCTGTTCAGCCAGTCCTGCGAGGCTGCGTTGGGCGAACTTCGTTTCGGTCGAGGTCAAGATTTCCAATGAGTTCACGCCGGATGGAACGGGCATCGGAGGCTATTCGCGAAATTGTCAGCACTACGGTGTTGTTCGGTTTGCGAGACCCCCGGGTCAAAAATGTCACCGTACTGGGGGCCGAGGTTGCCCAAGACCTGCGGGCCGCAAAAATATTCGTCACGATCATGGGTGATGCCAAAGCGCAGTCGTTGGCCATGCACGGGTTGAACTCGGCCCGCGGCTTCATTCAATCCAAGGTGGCCGACCGGTTGCAGACGAAGCACACCCCCGTGATCAGTTTTGTGTTGGATCCTTCGGTAAAGAAGAGCATCGAGATTTCGCGGGCGCTGCACGGACTTCTCGGAGAGTCGGCTTCGGATGCTGTTGGCTCGGACGATCAGGCCGAGGAACAGGATCTTTGCGAATCAAACGAAGATGAGTTCGAGCAGAGTGATGACGCGGAACAGACGACAGCCCCTGATCAATCAGGCTCAATTTCGCTAACTGGCTCCGACGAGTAATCGACTCCGGTTGCGGAGAAGATAGAAAGGCAAACATGGTTGCTGCATCGCGTGCCAAGACATCGGATCGCGCGGCGATCCTCAAGAAGTTGCTCCCTGCGATCAAGAAGGAGTACAAGGTTGCCGTACCCAAGCACGACCGTCCGGTGCTGGAGACGATCTTGTTTGCGATCTGTCTTGAAGACGCGACCGTCGCTGACGCAGAGCATTCTTACACACGGCTCTTCGCTGAATTTCCCGACCTGAACGAGATTCGTGTCAGCTCGGTAACAGAGATCGAACGAGCGTTCATGGGGCAGACGGATCCGGAATGGCGGGCGTTCCGGGTTCGGAGCGTGCTGCAATATGTCTTTGAAAAATCGTTCGCTTTTGAGTTCGAGAGTCTCCGCAAGAAAACGCTCGAACTCGCGACGAAGCAGTTGGCCAAGATCAAGCACCTCTCGACGTTTGTTCGCAACTACACGCTGCAAGCCGTCATCGGGGCACACTTGATTCCGATCGATCCGGCAATGGGACGCTCGCTTGTCTGGCTGGGGCTGGTTCCTCCCAATCAAGACATCGAACAAATGGGCGAGACACTCAAGGCCGTGGTGCGCAAGTCGGACGTTCCGCTGTTCTGTTTCTCCATCCGCTGCCTCGCCACTGACAAGGCCGTGCTGGATGAGTTTGATCCTGCAAAGTTTCCCGCTCCGGAAGAGGGACACGATGGTTCGTTGGTAACGGATCGGCTGGTCGCCCTCTATAAATCTGGCGCTTCGCGTGCACGGGCCAAGAATACGGCGGACCGGCTGGAGTTGGCAAAGAAGGAGGAGGCTCGGGTTGCCAAGGAAGAGGCCAAGGCTGCGAAGGCGACTGCTGCGGTGAAGGCGGCACAAAAGAGTGCCTTGCCGGCCGAAGCGGCTAAACCCAAGGCGACCATAGCCGAAGCGGCTAAGCCGAAGGCGACTCCAGCCACGCCCGCCGCGAAGAAGCCTGTCAAGAAATCCAAGTGAGTCGAGTGGAGTGAAATCTTCAGCGGCTGGAGTTGGAGCCAATCGAGTCGATGTGCAACCGCTTGGCACCTGAGTGGTCCTGATTGAACGGTGGTTCCGAAGGGAGATCGGATCGTGAACAACGTTGTTCTGCAAGGAAACCAGAGTCTCGCTGTTTGGGTAGTGTTGGTTGGCTCCGTCGCGTGGTTCGCGCCAGCGGCATTGGCTGTCGAGCCGAGTGAGCAGTCGGAGACGAAAGCCACTGCCACATCGGCACTGGAGCGAGGGTACTCGCTTCAGGAGAATGACGATCCCTCCTTCCCGTTGAAGCCAACGGAGCCTCTTTCGGCGGCGAAGCAGACTCGCAACGACGCACTCTCATGGTTCATGGCGGGGCGGTTGTTGGAGACTCGCAACGAACCGGCGAAGGCGTTGGTTGCCTATCGCAAAGCCGTCGCGATTGACCCGACGGTCATCGAAGTCTACCGGCATCTCGTCCCGTTGGAGTTTCGACTCGATGATGTGGGAGCGGCCGTTCGCTCCGCAGCCAAAGCTGTGGAACTCGACCCCAACGAGTACGAACTGTTGCAGATGCTCGCCGCCCAGGCCGCGATTACGGGCAAGTTGCCAGACGCGATCAAATATCTCGAACAGGCAATCAAGTCCCCGAGGATTGTTCGCGAGTCGGTCGAGTATGTGATGCTCAGCAAGAGCCTCGGCATTCTGTACTCGGCGACAGGGCAAGTGGATAAAGCGGCCGACAGTTACGAAGTCATCTTCGACGCGCTGGCCAAGCCGGAAAAGTACAAACTCGACTTGCGGGCCAAAGCGAAATTGTTGGCCGACCAACAGACGAGCTACGAGAAAATCGGGCAAGTCTTTCTCGACGCTAAGCGGATTGAGCTGGCTTCGGCGGCGTTCGAGTTGGCCGCGAAGTCGGGGCGTGCCGGTGCGGGCAATCTCAGCTACAACCGCGCGCGACTACTTCTGCTGTCGGAGAAGCCCGATGAGGCGCTGGCGGAACTTCAGAAGTATTTTGATAAGGAACGCACCTCCAAGGGACGCGATGCCTATCAGCTTTTGGCCGACATCCTGACCAAGCTGAATCGTAGTGACGAGTTGATCGCGAAGCTGGAAGGTCTCGCCGCGAAAGATGCGCACAACATTCCGTTGCAGTACTTCTTGGCCGAGCGTTTTGTCGCGGCCAACGAATTGGACAAAGCGAAGAGCATCTACGAGACGGCTCTACAAAACGGCGGCGACGCGAGCGGTTACATCGGGCTGGCGCAGATTTATCGCAAGCTCCAAAAGTCGGACGAGTTGCTCGATCTCTTGGGGCGATCTCTGCAGCGGCTTGGCCCCGAAGGACTGGTTCAACTCGAAGAGAAAGTCCTCAAGACACTCAACGAGGATCCGAAGCTCGTCGATTCGCTGATGGCTGCGGGGCGGGCACAGGCCAAGTTGGAACCGTCTCAGCTTTCGTTCGAGAAGAGTTACCTGCTGGCCGGGATTGCCAAAGTTTGTGAACGGACTGACGACGCGGCGGAGTTCTATCGTCACGCGATCAAGCTGGTGAAAGACCGTGGTAATGATCGTGTCCTCGCGCTGTATCGCGAGTTCGGCAACACGCTCCTCCAAGGGAAGCGGTACGCGGAGGCCGTGGCTTTGTATCGGGAGGCGCTCGCTGATCGCAAATTGGCCGACAGTAAGGCGGACATCTACTCGATGCTCTCCCGCACGCAAGTTCTCGATGGCGACCCCGCCGGTGCCATCGAATCCGTACGCGAAGCACTCAAGCTGGAGCCGGGTGATCTCGGGCACCTGTTCGATGAAGCGTGGATTTACAGCCACTCGCGCCAGTGGGATCAAGCCATCCCGCGCTTTGAGAAGTTGCTCACCGACAACGCGGACAATAAGCGTGCCCAGCGGTTGTTCCAGTTCAGTCTCTCGAACATCTATGTCCAAAAAGGTGAGATTCGGAAGGGCGAGGAGATTCTGGAAAAAGTCTTCGAGTCCGACCCGGACGACACGCAACTCAACAATGACTTGGGATACCTGTGGGCCGATCAGGGGAAGAACCTCGACAAGGCCGAGCAGATGATTCGGAAGGCCCTCGCGGCGGAACCGGATAACGGCGCGTATCTCGACAGCCTTGGCTGGGTGCTGTTCAAGCTCGGCAAGTACGAGGATGCGATCCGCCCGCTGGAGCAGGCGGTCAAGAAAAATACCGGCGGCGATGCCACGCTGTGGGATCATCTCGCAGACGTTCAATTGAAACGGATGCAGTTGGACAAGGCGGTCGAAGCTTGGCAGAAGGCGCTGCTGTCGGCCGAGGCTGACAAGTATCCGGACCCGCAGTTAATCGAACGGTTGAAGGACAAGCTCAAGCAACACGCTCCTCAATCGAAGCAACTCAAGCCAGCGTCGCCCTGATGCGTTGAGAATGCTCCCTTCCGCTCGTGCCGTTTGCGTTGTTTTTCACTGTCCCCCATTTCGCGTTAGAGGTTTTGAGTTCTCGCCATGGCAGGTCACTCCCACTGGGCCAATATCTCCTTCAAGAAGGGGATCGTCGATAAGAAGCGGGGCAAGCTATTCAGCAAGCTGGCCCGTTACATCATTGTGGCCGCGAGACATGGTGGAGGTGATCCGGCCGCGAACCTCGCTCTGCGTTACGCGATCGACCGCGCGAAGAAGGCGTCGATGCCGAGCGACACCATTGAACGGGCCGTCAAAAAAGGGACGGGCGAACTCGAAACAGAAACCTACGACGAGGTGCTCTACGAAGGCTACGGTTCGCACGGCGTCGCGATTCTGTGTGAGATTCTCACCGAGAATCGAAACCGCACGGCGGGCGAGATTCGCAAGATGTTCGAGGTCAACGGCGGCAACCTTGGCAGCACCGGGTGCGTCGCGTGGATGTTTGAACGCAAGGGTGTCTTCGTGATCTCGTCGAAGCACGTCTCCGAAGACCGCTTGTTTGAAGTCGCCCTCGAAGCTGGAGCGGGGGATGTCAAACAAGTTGGCGACAACTTTGAAGTCGTCTGCGATGTTGATGCCTTTCAGTCGGTGATCGCCGCGCTGGAGTCGGCGAAGATTCCGACCGAGTCGTCTGAACTGAGTCGTATCGCCGCGAACACGGTCGATCTGGATGCAGACGCTGCCCGCTCGGTGCTGAAGTTGATGGACCTGCTCCAGGATCACGACGACATCCAAAACTGCTACGCCAACTTCAACATCCCTGACGATGTGATGGCTGTGATCGCGGCCGAGCAGTAAGGCGAGCGGCAAGACTAGATTGACCCGAAGACACCAACCCGAAGTGTGAACGAGGGCGAAGTCTATCGACGCCCTCGTTCGCACTTTTTGAAGTTGCGCTTTTCGCACGCACTTGACCAATTCCCGCGGACACTTCTGCGGGATTCTTCCGGCCTTCATCCGTGCCCCG
>JAYSQC010000404.1:0-5398 GCA_043721755.1 Schlesneria sp. | reverse complement strand
GGCCGCCATGTCACCGACGGCCTCGGTCGCGCGCTTCTTCTTGTTCGCCCAACTCGTCCCGCCGTACTTCGATAGCTCGACCGTCCCCTTCGTCCCGCCGACGTATTTTTGCACGAGATGGATTAGCGAAACAGGGACGTGCATCTTCAACTTGTCGGCGAATTCGAGCGACAACATTTCCTCAACGAGTTCCCCCTTCGTCTGCACTTCCATCCCGCTGAACCGTGCGATGCCATGCGACAGATGGACGACGAGGTCTCCCGGCGAGAGGTCGAGAAACGTGTCGATGGCCCGCGATTCGAGTCGGCTCTTGCGCGGTGCCCGTTGCAGTTCCGTGCGATGAAAGAGTTCGTTGTCGCTCAGCACGACCACCCGCTCCGTGACGAGCCGGAACCCGCGCGAGACGTGTCCGACGCACAGGGTCACCCGGTCGGCAAACGTCTGCGGGACAACCACACCAACCCGAAGCGTCAGCGAGGACGTGAGGTTCTCTGGCGTGGTATCCTGTCCGCTGACAACTTTGTCCGCACTCACGCTGGGTGTTGGTGGTTCGTCCTCGCTCACGCTTCGGGTTGGTGTGGCGTCAAAGAGACATGCGGTTCGCCGGAGCATCCTGCCCCGACGAACCGCACGCTACAACGACGCGGTGCCGACGAGTGGTCGTCGGGCGGAATGAGAATTAGCGGCGGCCTCGCGAGGCGCGGAAGCCGTATTCCGTGGCGAACCAATTGGCGTGGCGTTCGCGCGCGGCCGAGTTGGTGTTGCGTTGGTCGTGGACGTGGCCGATCTCGTGGATCAACACGTTGTTCAGATAGAAGTCGCGGATCGTTGCGGAGGTCCAAGTCAGTCGCCACTGCTCACCGGATGGAGTCCACTCACCACCAAACATGCGGGCTTCGACACGCTGTTGCGGCGTGGGAGCGCGGCGGTGAAGTTCCACGAGCGACGCTTCCACCGGATACAGATAGACGTTCGGTCCCCACTGCATGCCGTAGAGCGGGAAGAGCTGCCGCTTGCGGGTCATCGTGCTGAACTGAACGACTTCAATCCCGCGTGTGAACTGCTCGGGAAGTTGAGCGATGCGCTCGCGAACTTCGGCAATCGTGACCGGGTGGATGAAGCCGTTCCCGGCCGGGTGAGCGATGTAGGCGATGCGGCTCCGGCCTTGTGGCTCGTGCCAATCTTCGGGGGCGCTGAAACTCGACGACCGGCTACTGCCAGCAGGATCGCGCTGGCGATATGCGACGCTCGGACGGATCGCGATGAAGCGCGCCGGACTCGCGCCGCGCAATGAGCGGGCGTGGTGCTGTTGGTGATGAGTCTTCGATGTTCGCAATGACATGATGCCACCTGCTGATTCGCTGCCGACAACCGTGCGACGAGGCGGCCCGGCGCCGAAGTTGACGCGGAAAGGCCGTTCACGAGGGGGGAGAAAAACACCACGGAAGGGGAGTCGTGGAAGGTTGTTGGCAGGCGTGACCATGCTAGGCACGAGGGAAAGGGGCGGGCAACTGTACAGTTTAAGCTGTGAGCCAGACTGGCTTTGCACGCAAGGGCCGAGCTTCGGCACGTTCACGGGGGGCGTGAATTCCTGCGAAAACGGGTTTCACAAGCAACGGCTAACTTGGCCGAGCAACGCACGTTGTGCTGCCTCGCGCTGCCAGAGTCGGTCGAGCCGCGTCGGTTCGATGGCAGTCGTGTGTTCACTAAAAAAAATAAGTCTTGACGAGCAAGGCGATTACGTCAGACGGCCCGTTTGAATATTCCGAACGCATCGGTTGTAGCGACGGGTGAATCCGTGGGACGTTACTCAGCGGGCGTGGCTACTTCTCCCATCCAAGCCTGACGCGCAAGCGAAGAACGCTCGGCAACGAACCCTTCGCTTGCGCGTCAGGCTTGGATGCGAGAGGCGTTGGAAGATGTCCTCGCTCTCGCATCGGTGCGGGTGGGCTTCTACCGCTCACCGATTCAATGACGCGATGATTAGGCGAGCGGCAAGAGTGACCATACCCGGAAGTGACCCGGACGCTCCGAAGCGTCCGGGTCACTGGGCGCGGTTCAGTGGCTACGCTTTCTCTTGCCGCTCGCCTTACGGGCCGATGGCTCCGACCCAAGGCTTCTCGAAGCTGAGCTTCTGGTTGGCGTCAGTGGCGAGGTCCACTTGGCGCTGTACGCTTTTTTCAGCGGGAGCCAGAAACTGGGGCGACTTAGGATCATCGGACACAAACAGGATTTCTTTACTTCCGCGCTTGCCGTCCTGCGTGAAGAGGCCGTTGATCTCACCCTGTGGTGGTGGCGTGACCGCGTCGCGATCCGAAAAGTTCAGTGCGAGACCAAGAGGTTCGCGCGAAGCGGCACTGTTGAACGGACCTTCGTCGTAGCCAAACTTCACCAAGCCCTCGGCCACTTCCATCTTCGAGAATAGGTTGCGGCGAAAGGTCAGCTCGCGCGCGAGGCCGCTCGGCATCCGTGCGAACAGCACTCCATGACGACCATCATGAAAGGTGTTGTTGGATACCACGATGTCTTGCCAAGCGACAGCGACGTTGGGATCTCTTGTTTCCAGTCGAATTCCATCCTGAGTTTGGTGGAAGAGATTTTCAGCGATCGTGATTTTGTGCGGGGCTGTGCCCGACATCACGATCCCGGCGGACATCGGCCCGAGAAAGCGGCAGCGGCGCACGATCAAGTAGCTGCTGTCTCCGTCGGAGTCTTCTCGCATCCGTATTCCCGCAGCGGCGGTGGCACCCGCAGCCGGTTCCAATCGCAATTGCTCCAACACGATCTCGTCACTCGACGCCGTGCCGAATGCCGAGCCGAGTGCTCCGCCACAGACGATCCCCGTTTCCGTGAAGCCTCGAATCGTCATGGCTCTCAGGGTGGTGTCATTCATGTAGCCGAGCAGTGCAACGGCGGAGGAATGTCCGGCCGCGTTGATGTCGATCCCTTCGATCGTGAATTTCGGAATCTGCTTCAGGCGAATCACGGGAGAATCCTTGGGGCTTTCCTTCAGCGGTTCCAGGATCACAGCCCCCTCACCCTTCAGTTTGATGCCGAGCGGCCATTCGATCAGAGCGGCCTCACTGGACTTCTTCTTTTGGGAGTTGATCTTGGGTTGGCTGGCATCGACCGAGATGAATTCTTTATAGGTGCCCGCGGCAATTTTGATGACCATCTGATCGTCGGGGCCGGTCGGCACATAGCGCACGCGAACGGCTCTCAGGGCTTCAGTGATCGTTCTGTATTCCGCTTTGGTGCCACCGACGGTGATCTCGCGTTTGTCGGCGGGCCAGGGGGTTTTCGGCTCGTTTTTGGCGGAGGATGTTCCGCTTCCCAGCCCACCAAACGAACCCCGCCAGCCCATCGAGAAGGCCACCACCAACAGCAACGCTAATACCCCGCCAGCCGCTCCGATTAATATGGCGGCGGACAGTTTCTGGGATGAGGCTGCCGCCGATTTGGCGACCGGCTTGGTGGGTGCGGGCTTCTTGCGGGGAGAGGTTGCGACCGGTGGTGGCACCGGTTTGGATGCGACGTGACCGGAAGCCATCGCACCGAAGTCGGGAAAGTGGTGATCGGTCTCCACAGGAAGCGAGTCTTCCACGACCGGCTGCGTGGGGATCACGGTCTGCTTCACCGCAGACCCTGTGAGCTGGTTGGCCGATTGTGAACTCAAGTGCGGTGGTGGCTTGAGCGTCTTGGACGAAGGGGCCTGGCGTGATTCGACGGGCTGAGAAACAGCAATCGGCATTGCCCCCGAGATCGAATCGAAAAAGTTCGACAATTCGGATTCGGCCGACTCCGTTGCCTCCGCCTTGAGTGGAGCCGACTGTGCCGTGGCTTTGGAAGTGAGGGAGACGATGCGGGTTGAGGGAGCGGGCGACGCGGTGAAGTCGAACAGCGGCGCGGAGGCCACCGGAAGCGAGATGACTGGCTGAGCGATAACGGGTTGGGCCACGGGGACCGCCGTCAGACTGCTTCCGCCGCTCTTGGATCGCGAGGCACCGTAGATTGCGGAATGTGCCGCACGCCAGGTGTTGTCGGCGTTGTCATCGACCCACTCGAACAAGGCGTCGGCCGTGGCCTTGGCCGTGGGATGACGGTCCTCGGCCTTCTTGGCCATCATTGTGCGAAGAATGGCGGCGAGCGACGCGGGGGTCTCTGGCCGCAACGATTCGATCGTCGGGGGCGTCTTCGTTTGGTGGGCCATCAACCGTTGAGTCAGCGTCCCCTCGATAAAGGGAGGGCGACCAGCGAGCAGAAAGAACATCGTGCAACCGAGGCCGTAGATGTCGGCCCGCGCATCGACCGTGTGACTGTCGAGCGCCTGTTCGGGGGCGAGGTAATCGGCCGTGCCGAGGACCTTCTCATCGTGAGCGACCGTCAGCGACTCACCCTCTTCCTCACCGGTGAAGAATCGCGCGAGGCCGAGGTCGAGGACTTTGACGATTCCATTCAGATCAACGAGCAGGTTCCCCGGTTTCACATCACGATGCACCATTCCCGCTTCATGGGCCGCGTGCAGTCCCAGTGCCGATTGCCGGATGTACTCGGCCGCATCGAGAAAGCTGCAGGTGCCGTTTTTCTGCACCAACTCTTGCAGGTTGTCCCCCTCGACGTACTCCATGACGAGGAAGTGGATCTCGTTCTCGCGGTCGGCCTGATGATCGACATCGTAGGCCCGGACGATGTTGGGATGATCGAGCGACGCGACGGCTTGGGCTTCTCGGTGGAAACGGGCGAGGTACGACGAGTCATGCACCCGCTTGGTGGGCAGCACCTTCAGCGCACAGCGACGACGCATGAGCGTGTGTTCGGCCAGATAGACCGAACTCATCCCCCCTTTGCCGAGCAGCGACAGCAAGCGGTACTTCCCCAAGAAGTAGCCCTTGTGCTTGCCCTGCAACAACTTCTCGGACTGCCAACGCGTGATCGTGTTGTTCGAGATCAGGAACTCGACCAACGGTGTTGCGTCTACTCCGTCGCCGCCGGTCGGAGTGAAGCCGTCGATCACCTTTTTCAGCCGTTCGGGTTCGACCAAGGCGCTCTTCTTGAGCACGGCAACAAACGTCTCGACGTTGAGCTTGCTGGACATCAATGTTGTGCCTGCTCCAAAACCGCTGAAACGCGGACTCCGCTGCCGAGAGAGCAGCCTCGAAATTTGATCCCCACCGCAGCCTCAACAGCCGACTGGCCGGGCCGTAATGTGCCCGCGTAAACTAACAGTCGATTCCTCGTGTTGCCAGCCTCTGATTCGTGGTCAGGGCCATCGCCTTGCCCTATCTACGGTTCATCCGAGGTTTTGGGGGGATTCCAATGAGGGTGATGAAGTCCGTCGTTTTCATCCCGAAGGGATGTCAGCGATTAGCCGGGGGTTGAGCGTCCGCGACACCCCCGG
>JAYSQC010000403.1:0-11048 GCA_043721755.1 Schlesneria sp. | reverse complement strand
GAAGACACCACTTCCTGCCCTACTGCCCGTCAACCCTCAACCCTCAACCTTCAACCTTCCCTCAAGCTGATGACCTCGGCCGGCGGCCTTGTCGATGCGGATCGGTTCACCGGGAAAGACAGCGTGTTGTCGGGACCGGCGGGCGGCGTGATCGGCTTCTCGCGCGTGGCTCAGCGCGCGGGTTTTGCGAAGTCGATTGGCTTCGACATGGGAGGGACGAGTACCGACGTGTCTCGCTTTGACGGGCGGTACGAGCGTGAGTTTGAAACGACCAAGGCGGGCGTGCGAGTCGTCGCGCCGATGCTGGCCATCGAGACCGTTGCGGCGGGAGGTGGCAGCGTTTGCGGGTTCGATGGCGTGAAGCTGTTCGTCGGCCCGCAAAGTGCCGGAGCCAACCCTGGCCCGGCGTGTTATGGCCGAGGCGGCCCGCTCACGATCACCGACGTGAATTTTTTTCTAGGCAAGATCATTGCCGAGCGGTTCCCGTTCCCGTTGGATCGTGCAGCCGTCGAGATGCGGCTTGCTGAACTGTGCGAACAGGTCGCGAACTCGCCGCTGGGTCGAAGTTATTCGCCGCACGAACTGGCTCAAGGTTTCATCGACATCGCCAACACGACGATGGCCCGCGCGATCCGCAAAATTTCGGTCTCCAAAGGCTACGACCCCGCCGAGTACGTGCTGGTCACCTTCGGTGGCGCGGGGGCTCAACATGCATGCGCCCTCGCGAAGTCGCTCGGCATGACGACGGTGCTGTCTCATCCTTACTCGGGTGTGCTGAGCGCCTATGGCATCGGCCTGGCCGACGTTCGCCAACTGCGCGAGCGGGGAGTGCTGAAGCCGTTCTCGTGCGAACTGCTCGCCGAGTTGGAATCGCTTTTCGTCGAGATGACCGACTCCGCGCGAGACGCCGTGCTCGCCGAAGGAATTCCCGCCGAACGCATCGACGCACCGATCCGGTCTCTCGATCTGAGGTATCGCGGCGTCGAGGCATCTCTCAACGTGACCGAACCGAGCGACGGAGACTACGCCCGCGCGTATGCCGAACGGCATCAGCAACTCTACGGCTACACACGACCCGACCGTCCACTGGAGATCGTCGCCGCGCGGATCGAAGTCGTGGGCAGGCAGCCCGATCCCGTCGAGTCCTCCGAATCCGAGACGCCTCGCGAGCCGCAGCCTCACACATGGATCGAGACCTGGTTCGACGGACAGCCGCACCGCACGGCCGTCTTCCTGCGCGAGCAGCTTCACCCCGGCGATACCTTCACCGGCCCGGCCATCGTCTGCGAACCAACCTCCACCGTTGTGGTCGATCCCGGCTTCGAGGCGTCCATTCGCGGACGGGGTGAGATCGTGATCGCGCGCGGCGCAGCCGCCGTCGTCCCCTCGCCCCCGTCTTCGGGGGAGAGGGCTAGGGTGAGGGGGCCGAGCGGTGAGAACGCGCTCCCACTCTCACACGCCTCTTCTGCCGACCCTCAACCCTCAACCTTCGACTCTCAACCTTCCTCCATCAGCCCCCCTCACCCTAACCCTCTCCCCCCCAAAGCGGGGGGCGAGGGGACAAGGCAAGGAGAAGAAGAACGAAGAGAAGAACCCCTCACCCTAGCCCTCTCCCCGCAAAGCCGGGGCGAGGTGATCAGAGTTTCTGACCCTCAACCCTCAACCCTCAACCCTCAACCGTTCTCCCAACGCCGTCTCTTTGAAGACGGCCGCTACTACCACGCCGACGGCCGGGCGAAGTTTCTGTTCGAGGCTCCGCGACCGATGCCCGAACCGCCTTCCGCCGAATACCCGTTCATCCTCTTGACCGGTCGCGGCACGGCGGCGCAATGGCACACGCAGACGCGCACGGCGAAGTCGGCCGTGCTGAGAAAACTCTCGCCGCAGTCGATCTACGTCGAGATCAGCCCCGACGACGCGCGGTCAATCGGCATCCGACCACAAGACTGGGTGAGCGTCTCGTCGCAGCGCGGCACCCTCCGCGCGCGCGCCTTCGTCACGCCGACCGTTCAGCCCGGCCAAGTCTTCATCGCGATGCACTACGAAGAGGCCAACCAACTCACCGACGCCGTCTTCGACCCGTACTCGCGACAACCGTCGTACAAAGCCTGCGCGGTGAAGGTCACTCGCAGCGCTTCGTAGAACGTATACCGCACGCGGTTGAAGCTGACACTAACCAGAAGCGTAAGCGAGGAGGCAACACCAGTCCTCGCTTACGCTTCGGGTTAGTGTGAAATGTGCCATCCTCAACCGTCTGCGGTATAACGCCTGGCCACACCATGCGAGCAGCCCGGCGTTGTGACGCCGGGCTGCTCCAAGTTTGAATGGGTCTCACACGGCATGGGCGAGACGAAGTCCGGCTTGTCTGAAAGCCGGACTTCTCTGCGAAATCAATTCTTTCGGAAAGAAGTCCGGCTAACAAAGCTAAGCCGGACTTCGGCCTTGAATCACTGCTGGACACTCAGTTTGAGCAGGTCGATGCCGAACTCGATGTGGAGTGTGGCACCGGTGGCCGTCGGCGTGATTTCGATGTTCAAGACATCGCCCGCTTCGCCCGCGAGAGCATCGGCACGTTCGATCAGACCTTCATCATCCGATTCGAGCAGCGTGACCAGCGTGGCGGGTTTGATGCGCAGTGAGATCGGAGCCATCTTCTTCGGAGCCGCCTTGCGCGACAGATCGAGGGCCTTCTTGAGGGCGTCGAGATTTCCGCCACCCAGCGAGAACCAGAGGCTGTCGGCGCGAACGGCCAAGTGCCCGGCACCTTCGCCGAACATCGCGGACTGTTCGTCCTGGAGTTCGGGTGTGATCGCATGGATGCGGGCACCGGCGTGCTTGGCCACATCGGCCTTCACCTTGGCCACATCGGGACTTTCCTTCGACAGGGCGAGGATGTCGTCGAACAGTTTCCCGGCGTCGTCACCCTTGGCGACTTTGGTTCCGCCGATCACTCGCACCGTGTCATCGTCACCCTCTTCGAGCAGGATGATCGAGTGAAGTGCGCCGGACTTCATCGTCGCTTGGCCGATGTCGAACAACCGCTTGGCGACATCTTTGGCCGCCTGCTTGTCGGCGTCTTCGGTCAGCTTGGGATCCTTTTCGATCTCGGCATTGGCCGCATCGCGCATCGCGCCGAACAGTTCGTCCAAGTGGGGCAACAGCAGGGTGGTCGGGTGCGAGATGACCAAGCTGAACGGAGCGTCGGCGGGCGGGACGGCTCCGAAGACGGGTGCCATCTTGCCGTAAGCAGTCATCGCTTTGGCGAGGTCCGTGCCGGACTTGCCCGACAGTCCGAAATCCACCGTCCCAAGACCCGACTCAGTGTTCACGTCGAAACCGAGCGTCATGAGATCGCCATCGTTGACCACAGCGTTGAGTGCGGCCAGCGTTCCATCGAAGCCCAGTTGCTGGCCTTTCGCCTCCGCCTCATTCTTCGGCTCGGGACCGTTCTCCAAGCTGGCACGTCCCTGCTGTTCGGTCTGCGCGAGGAACAGGTCCTTGAACTGCTGCGGGATGCTGGCGATGTTCACGTCCAAGGCGATGTCGTACTTGCCGTTCACGATCTTCTGGGGATCGGCCGGGTTGGTCAGCATGTCGGGCGAGTTGCTGATGAAGATGTAACCGCCGGACAATTTGGCAAACAGCTTCTGGCCGTTGACCGACAGAGTCCATTGACCGTTCTTCTCCTTGAAGTCCAGATCCAGCGACTTGATGAGACCCTGAAAGGCATCTTCATCGGCGATCGGCAGGAAGATCACGGGCATCTCAGGTTCGCCGGCGGCCGTCACATTCCAGTACGCGCCGAGTGGCTTCTCCAAGTCCACACCCGCCAAACCTTGGCCACCGGTGAAGGCTCCGAGAAACTGTTCAGCCTGCGCACGGGTTCCTTCTGTTCCGGCGACTTCACCGATGTAATCGGCGTCGTCGAGCAGTTCATCCACGCTCTTGATCGTGAGCACCACCGTTGGCTGTTGAGCCTGCACCGACGCAACCATCCACAACGACAGCAGCCCGAACAAGCAGGCCATCTGCCACCGCATCATCCTCTTCATGACTTCATCCTTCTGTCGAGATTTCTTTCCAACCGAGCGTCGTAACAGCGCGTTGAACACCTGTAAGACGGGCACCCACGTCCGTCCATTCCCAAATGGAATTCGCTCGGACGTGGGCGTCCAAGCTACGGGTGGTTCCACAGCCTGCTCACGCGGGCGGCATGATAGGGACGCCATTCGCGGGAGCGAAGTGACGGGTTACAAGAATTCAGCGATCACACGATCGGCGACAAATCGACCTTCACCAGTCAGTCGGATGCGATCGCCGCAGTCTTCGAGCCAGCCGCGGGCGATGTTGGCTTGGATGGCTGAGGCCGCGATGTCATCGAGTGCGAAACCGGTGCGACGCAAGAAGTCCTCCCGCGCGATGCCCGCGCTGCGGCGGAGGCCCAGAAAAATGAGTTCTCTCGCGCGGTGGGCCGGTTCGAGTTCTTCGGCCTCGGCGACGTGGGACTCACCTCGTTCGAGCTTTGCCAGCCAGCCAAGGACGCTGCGAATGTTGGTCTCGCGCCGACCGCTGAGGTAACGCGCCGCGCCGGGACCGAAGGCCCAGTATTCGTCGCCCGACCAGTAGACTTCGTTGTGACGGCAGCGGTGGCCGGGCCGAGCGAAGTTTGAAATTTCGTAGTGCTGGAACCCGGCGGTGGCCAACTCGTCCATTGCCAGCGCGTACTGAGCGCGTTCGAGTTCCTCGTCGATCGGCGACAGCTCCCCGCGATCGCGCCGCGTGCCGAACGCCGTCCCCTGTTCCCAAGTGAGGCCGTACGTCGAAACATGCGTCGGGCCGAGCGAGATGGCTCGTCGCAGCGTGGCCCTCCAATCTCTCAACGACTGTCCCGGCACGCCGAAGATCAGATCGAGCGACACATTTTCAAACCGTCTTTTCAATCGCGCGATCACGTCTTCGATGTCACTCGGCGAATGATCACGTTCGAGCAGAGTGAGTGCTTCCGTGGAGAACGATTGCACACCGAGACTGATCCGATTCACACCCGCATCTGCCAGCACGTCGATCTTCTCGTCCGTCAGATCGAGCGGGTTGGCCTCGACACTCACCTCGGCTCCCGCTGCGAGCGTGAACCGGTCGTAGACGATCCGAAACATCTCGCGAAGCTGCTCGCAAGACGGATGTGTCGGCGTGCCACCACCAAAGAACAGCGTGTCGAGTTCGTCGCCTTGTCCCCTCGCCCCTCGCCTTGGAGGGGAGAGGGCTAGGGTGAGGGGTTCTTCTGACTTCGCATTTTCTCTCTGTTTTTCTCTCTGAGCGGGGAGGCGTAAGCCCCCCGGTTCTGTGTGCGTGAGTTTCGTCCCAAGAACAGGGGGGCTGACGCCGCCCCGCTCAGAGTCTGAATCCCGACGGGCGATTGGTGACATCGCGGTGAGACTCGATCCATTGATCTCTCGCCCCAGCGCCCGCAGGTAGTCGCCGATCAAGTCGTCTCGCCCGGCGATCAGCGTGAAGTCGCAATACCCGCAGCGATGGGCACAGAACGGGACGTGGATGTAGGCGGAACGTGGCATGGCGGCGGAGTCTATCGGCCCGCGCCGCTGCTTGCCCGGTTGAGGGCTGTTGGTTATGGTTCCGCCAGACATTTTGTCACCCGCTCCATGCTCCCGCCCCTCACCTTTCGAGTCTGCTCACAGGATGTTCACGATGCTGTCGAGACCTTGGTTGGCTTGTCTGTTTGGTCTGTTGTTGAGCCTCACGACGACCGCGTTTGCTCAGGAAAAGAAGGCCGTCGATCCGCTCGACTGGCCTTACTGGCGCGGTCCCGAAATGAACGGCATCTCGCGCGAGAAAGGGCTGCCCGACACATGGACTCCCGATGGCGAGAACATGCTGTGGAAGAGTGCGGAACTCGGGACGCGCTCCACGCCGATCGTGATGAACGGCAAGCTTGTCACGCTCGTACGACACAATCCCGGCACGAAGGAAGAGGCCGAGAAGGTCGTGTGTGTTGATGCCGCGACCGGCGAGAAGAAATGGGAGAACGTCTTCAACGTCTTCCTCTCCGACGTGCCCGACACGCGCGTCGGCTGGTCGAGTGTGGTCGGTGATCCCGAGACCGGGCACATCTTCGCTCAAGGTGTCTGCGGCTACTTCCAGTGTCTTGATGGCGAAACCGGCAAGACGATTTGGTCGCACTCGATGAGCGAGGAATACGGGCTGCTCAGCACCTACGGCGGACGAACCAACTTCCCGATCATCCATGAGAATCTGGTCATCATCAGCGGCGTCGTGATCGGCTGGGGTGAGATGGCCAAGCCCGCATATCGCCTCATCGCGTTTGACAAGCGCAACGGTCAGTCCGTCTGGTTTCAAAGTACGCGCCCGTTTCCCGAAGACACCACGTTCAGCGGTCCCGCCATCGCGGTCATCAACGGGCAGACACAACTGGTCGTCGGCAGCGGCGACGGCAGCGTCTACAGCTTTCAGCCTCGCACCGGCAAGCTGATCTGGAACTACGATGTCTCGCTGCGCGGCATCAACACCGCCCCCACGATCATCGGCTCGCAGGTCATCTGCGGACACGCTGATGAAAACCTGGACGACACGGCGATGGGAGCACTCTTCCTCCTGGATGCCACCCAGACCGGCAACATCACCAAGACGGGCGAAGTCTGGCGCACGAAGGAGCAGTTCATCGGCAAGACCGGCCCACTGGTCGTTGGGGGACGCATCTACTCGGTCGATGATGGCGGCATCTTTTTCGTGAACGATCTCAAGACGGGAGCACTCGTTGGCAAACAAAAAATCGGCACGATGGGTCGCGGTAGCCCGGTCTATGCGGACGGCAAGTTCTATGTCGTCGATGGCAACGGTCGCTGGTTCATTTTCACGCCCGATGAAGCCAAGGGACTGAAGAAGATTCACCAACTGCGGCTCGAACACGGCGACGTGAATGCCTCCCCGATCATCTCGCACGGACGGATCTATCTCACGTGCGAGACGATGATGTACTGCATCGGTCTCAAGGAGACTTCCGAAAAACCCGCTGCTGACCCGATCCCGGCGCAGACCGCTGAAACGCCGGTCGCCAACGATCAGAAGCCGGCCACCGCGCTCGTCGTGCCGGTCGAATCGTTGCTCAAGCCTGCACAGAAGCAACAATTCTCGGTGCTGCTCTACAACGCGAACGGCCAGTTCCTCAAGGTCGCCGATGCCAAGGACGTGAAGTACACGATCACGGGGCCGGGCGCGATCAATGAGGCGGGTAAGTACGCTGGGCCAGGCGGCAGCGTCCACGCCCCGGTGATCGTCAACGCCGAGATCGGTGAACTGAAGAGCCAGGCGCGCATCCGCGTGATCCCCGAGGTGACGAAGGACTCACCGTGGTCGTTTGACTTCAACGACGGTCTCGTCCCCGTCACGGGCGTGGGGCTGAGATACCGCCACATCGCGATTGATCACGATTACTTCACCGCGCTGAAAAAGGAGGATCCGCTCGCCGCGCGGCTCTACATCTACCTGACGACTCAGTTCACCAACGTCCCCGCACCGAAGACGACCTTCGATGACTCGACTCCTCAACAGGCATTCACGGGCCTCAAACGCTACCTCGGCCTGATCGAGGCCATCACGACGCAAGACCAAGGAAAAGAGAAGCTCGACCCCTCGCTCAAGCGGCTCCAAGACGACGGCGTCATCGCGAAATTCGAGTGGACCGGCGACGAGAAGATTCCGACGCAGCTCGCGATCGACAAGGGGCCGCGCAAAGTCACGGGCAACGGCGTGATGTGCAAGATCACCACGATCCCCAAAGGAACGAAGAGCCAAGGCTGGCTGGGGCATCCCGGCTCGAAGGGCTACGCCATCCAAGCCGACTTCCAAGCAAACGAAGTCGCCACCGGGGCCGACGCCGACAAGAACTCGAAGCTCCCCGATGTTGGCGTGCAGAACCAGCGTTATCGCTTGGCGATGCTCGGAGCCAGCCAGCATCTCAAAGTCTTCTCGTGGTTCCCGCACGACCAGAAGTCGCACGAAGTCCCCTTCGCGTGGGAAGCAGGTCAGTGGTACACGCTGAAACTGATCGTCAACGTCGAGGAACGCGACGGCAAACCGGTCTCGGTCGTGCGCGGCAAGGCATGGAAGAAAGCCGACGCCGAACCGGCAAAGTGGTCCATCGAATGGACCGACTCCCCGGCGAATCTGACAGGCAGCCCCGGCCTGTTCGGCAACGCGACCAGCGCCGAAATCTTCGTCGATAACGTGTCCGTCGTGCCCCAGTAACTGCGAGCACACGCTCCTCCGGGGAGTGAGGGGCGAGCACCGGACGCCATCCACAATGAAAACTATTTCGGGTACCACCGATGCCAGAAATCAGTCGCTTCTTCGGAACCATCATTGCCATGTACTACAACGATCACCCGCCGCCACACTTTCATGTTCGCCACGGTGAGCAGTCCGCGTCGATTGAAATTGACTCTCTGACCGTTCTGGATGGAAGGCTGTCGCCGCGCGTGATGGGCTTGGTGACCGAGTGGGCGGCGATGCACTAGCCCGAGCTTCATGCAGATTGGGACTTGGCCCGCCAGCAATTGCCGATGAATTCGATTCCCCCGTTGGAGTGACACCATGCCGCACGAAGTTGTCGCCGTTCATCCGATCGCCACTCATCGGCTGTGGTTGCAATTTGAAGATGGCTCACAGGGTGAGATCGATCTCGCGGAGACAATCCACTTTCACGGAATCTTCGCGCCGCTTAAGGCGGACGTTTTTTTTCGACAGGTCCGCATCAACGACGAACTCGGCGTCATCGAGTGGCCCAACGGAGCCGATCTCGATTCCGACGTGCTGTACTCCACCGTCACCGGTCAACCACTCCCCGGCGCAATGGCCTGCGCCCAGTCCTAACTCGACACCAACGCCTAAGCTTGCCCCAAGGAACCCGTCATGAAATCTCTGTCTCTCGCCGCTGCGATCTGCGTGATCGCGGTCGGCCTCGCCTTCGCCGCCGACAAGTTCAACCCGACCGATGATGCGCTGAACATCATCACCAAGATGAAGGTCGGCAAGTACGACTGGCCTCAATGGGGTGGCTCGCCGCACCGCAACAACACGCCGCAGGGCGAGAACATCCCGCACGAGTGGAATCTCGACACGGGTGAGAACGTCTTGTGGGCCTCGCCGCTCGGCTCGCAGACGTACGGCAACC
This sequence comes from Schlesneria sp., assembly GCA_043721755.1. GTDB lineage: Bacteria > Planctomycetota > Planctomycetia > Planctomycetales > Planctomycetaceae > Schlesneria. Next base: position 1,840 of record JAYSQC010000403.1, on the reverse strand, counting down.
CCGTCGTGGCGAACGGCAAGGTGTTCGTCGGCACCAACAACACGCATGGCTATCTCAAGCGATATCCGGCCAAGGTCGATCTCGGCTGCCTGATCGCCTTTGACGAGCAGACCGGCAAGTTCTTGTGGCAAGCCTCGTCGACCAAACTGCCGACCGGCCGCGTGAACGATTGGCCGTTGATGGGCATCTGCTCGACCGTGTTCTGCGACGACACGCGGCTCTGGTACAACACGAGCCGCGGTGAAGTGCTGTGCCTCGATGTCGAGGGCTTCCACGACGGTGAGAACGACGGTCCGTTCAAGTCCGAAGCGAACGAGAACAAAGACGAGGCCGACATCATCTGGCGTTACGACCTGATGGGCACGCTGGGCGTGTTCCAGCACAACATGTGTTCGTGCTCGGTGACGTGTGTTGGCGACTACTGCTTCGTCGTCACGGGCAACGGCGTGGATGACGATCACATCAACATCCCCGCTCCGAATGCTCCCAGCTTCATCTGCCTCGACAAGAACACCGGCAAGCTGGTCTGGAGCGACAAGTCTCCCGGCCTGAACATTCTGCATGGCCAATGGTCCAGCCCACTCGTGTTTGAAGCGGGTGGACAGGCTCAGGTCGTGATGGGTGGCGGCGACGGCTGGATTTACAGCTTCGATCCCGCCGGTGACGGCAAGGGCGGTCCCAAGTTGCTGTGGAAGTTCGACGGTAATCCCAAGGAGTCGATCTACCTGCTCGGCGGTCGGGCCACGCGCAACCACATCATCGGCACGCCGGTCTTCTACGACGGCAACGTCTACGCGGGCGTGGGCGAAGACCCCGAACACGGCGAGGGCGTCGGCCACTTTTACTGCATCGACCCGACCAAGCGCGGCGACGTGAGCATCGAATTGGCAGTCGGCCCCGATGGCAAAGAGATCCCGCCACGACGCCTGCAATCGGTCGATACGAAGAAGGGCGAGAAGGCGATCTCCAATCCCAACAACGCCGTCGTCTGGCACTACGATTCGGTGGACCGCAACAAGAACGGCAAGCTCGAATTTGAAGAGACCATGCACCGCACGATCGGCAGCGCGGCGATCAAGGACGATCTGCTTTTCATCTCGGACTTCGCCGGGCTGGTCCACTGCCTCGACGCCAAGAAGGTCGAGAACGGCAAGCCGGTTGTCTACTGGACGCACGACATGTTCGCCGCCGCGTGGGGTTCGGTCCTCATCGTCGATGGCAAGGTCTACACCGGCGATGAAGACGGCGACATCATCGTCTTTGAACTCTCGAAGAAGCTGAACATCCTGTCCGAGAACAACATGATCAACTCGATCTACAGTACGCCGATCGTGGCCAACAACACGCTGTTCATCTCGAACAAAAGCACCGTCTTCGCTCTCAAGCAGGGGGCGAAACTGAAGGGCGGGGTCAAACAAGGCTCGACCAGCAGCGCGGGCGACAGCGAGTGAGCTGACTCCCTTTGATCGACTTCTGACACGGCCTGTCGCTTCGCTGCGACGGGCCGTTTTCATTGGGACGCGACACTAACCCGCAGCGTGTGTTTTGAGGTTGCGCTGTTGGAGATTTCAGCCCCAAAGGGGCGATGTGATGCCAGCCTAGGGCAACGCCCTGGGCTGGTGATTTGAATGGAAAACAAAGCCCTGAAGGGGCGGCACTACTCATCGGAACGGCAGAGGGCCGCCCCTTCAGGGCTTTGTTTTCTGTAATGGTCTGGACCCAGGGCGGCGCTCCCGTTGGTCGCTGGCCCTGGGCTAACTTAGCGCTGCCCCCTTGGGGCCGAAATCCAAAAGAGCGCAACTTCAAAACGCGCCAGCGAAGGACGTTTGACATCCGCACC
>JAYSQC010000402.1:0-8753 GCA_043721755.1 Schlesneria sp. | reverse complement strand
GTCGAAGCTCCGTGACCGTGGTACACCAATTAGAGGCTATCCGAAAAGGAACCGCTTGTTTTCAGGGTGCCACGGTCACGGCTTGGCGTGGCCGTGCTTTGGCCGTAGCGAAGACACGGCCACGCAAAGCCGTGACCGTGGCACCCAAGACCAACATCTCAGACAAGTTGCAGAAAATCGACTTCTCGGACAGCCTCTGACTGACCGCAATTGGGCCGAAGTCAGTGGGCCTCATTTTGATGTCGGTGGATCGGGGGGCGACGGGCGTTGAGTCAGCTCTTGAAGTCGCCGTTTGGCGTTTCGGAGCAGCCGCTTGGCCCACACGAATTCGGTGGCCAGAATCGCGAGGCCGCAGGGAATCACAATGAAGGCCGGGCCGGGGGCGACCATCATGACGATCCCAATCAGCAGCACCGTACTGCCGATCACGGCCACGACCACTTTGCGGGCCTGTCTCCACCACCACTCCCTAGACCACTTGATGGCTCGCGGGAACCTTCGCCTCCGATACTTGGCTGGCGGAGGCGGACTCGATTCGGGAAGGGGGGGAGCGTCCATGCGGAGATTCTACTTGAGTGTCCAGATGCGGCTGAAGTTGAGCAGGCTTCCGTTTCCGTGAGCCTCAGTTCGACTGTTGCCATTTTCGAGTGCGGGGATTCATCACCGCTTTCATTTCTCGATCCTCGTATTTTGAAAGCTCCGTGATTCAATGGTGCTTTCAAAACTCGGCTAAGGATCGGTGCAGAAATATCTGTCGCAAATTGTCCGAGCCAGTGTCCCGGACGCTCCGAGCGTCCGGGACACTTCGTGATGTGTAATCCCGACAGTTGTTTCTGTGCCGATCCTAAGAATGAGAAAGCAAAGCGGCAATCAATTGCCGCACTCCAAAAAATTGGGCTCTCCGCCATTTGTGTTGGATGCTTGAGTGAGCGGCATGGCGCTAGCCCAATGGCACTTACTTTACTAACCCGCAACGTAAGCGAGGGCGATGACAAGAGGCGTTTCCCTTTGTTTCCCTCGCTTACGCTGCGGGTTACTGGGGTAAAGTAAGTGCCATTGGGCGCTAGCCGCCGGTCGTTTTCGCCGACACCGGCGGCGAGCGCCATGCCGCTCACTCAAGCATCCAACACAACTGGCGGAGAGCCTGAATTCACAAAGGAACCGGCTCGAAACAACTTCCCGAGTTCCCTTCCTGTTCCATCCCCTCGGCGGGGAGGGCGGAAGCGGGAAGTTGTTTCGCACCGAATCCAAACCACATTCTTTCGCATTCGGCTGACTTCACGCAGAGCGATGAAGGCTACTTTCAGAGAGGACTTTCGCTGTGGTTGCTGGTGGCCGTTCGTTATTCGCCGTCTCCCGGTTTGTACCGCGCTCGGTTGAGACGGACGCAGACTTGTTCAACCGCGTGGGCAACGCCCCGCGCGCGCCGATGGCGAAACAGGCTCAAACGTCGCTCGACGCGCGGGGCGTTGCCCACGCGGTTAAACGAGCCAACGGCCTCAATTCGGACCGCGCGAGGTATAAACGAGCTTCTGGCCATGCAAGGTCGATCAACGAAACAGCCCGTTCTCACGTTGAGAACGGGCTGTCTTTGATGGCCATCGTTTCCGGGCACTCGGGATGTGTCACCGGATATTCATTCGCGAACACCTCACGTCAGCTTGCGTTCGCGAATCCAGTCGGTGTGGGACATCTGGCCGCGCGGCTTGTCGGTGCGTTCGTAGGTGTGGGCGCCGAAGTAGTCTCGCTGGGCTTGCAGCAGGTTGGCGGGGAGGCGGCCGTTGCGATAGCCGTCGTAGTAGCTGAGGGCCGCGCCGAAGACCGGGATCGGCAGACCGAGTTGCACGGCGGTCGAGACGGCTCGTCGCCAGCCCGGTTGGGCTTTGTCGATGGCGACGCGGAAGAAGTCATCAAGGAGCAGATTCTCAAGCTGCGGGTTCTTGTCGAACGCCGCCTTGATATCGCCGAGGAACCGCGATCGGATGATGCAGCCGCCGCGCCACAGGAGGGCGATGTTGCCGTTGTTCAGCTTCCAGCCGAACTCCTTCGCGGCGGCGTCGAGTTGCACATAACCCTGCGCGTAGCTGCACAGCTTTGAGGCGTACAGCGCCTGACGAACGTCCTCGATGAATTGGACTTTGTCGCCGGTGAACTTGGCGTCGGCGGGGCCTTTGAGAACGGAGCTGGCTCGCACGCGAGCGTCCTTCTGGGCCGAGAGGCAGCGGGCGTAGACGGCTTCGGTGATGAGGGTCGTCGGCACGCCGAGGTCCAGCGCGTGCTGGCTCATCCATTTACCTGTCCCCTTCTGCCCGGCGGTGTCGAGGATTTTATCGACGAGGTATTCGCCCGATTCCTGATCCTTGACGGTGAAGATGTCGCGCGTGATCTCGATTAGGTAGCTCTCCAGTTCCCCTTCATTCCACGACTTGAAGACTTGGTAGAGCTCCTCGTTGCTCAGGCCGAGCGTGTTCTTGAGGATGAAGTAGGCTTCACAGATGAGCTGCATGTCGCCGTATTCGATCCCGTTGTGAACCATCTTGACGTAGTGCCCGGCCCCGGCCTCGCCCACCCAGTCGCAGCACGGGATGTCGTTGTTCGGTCCGACTTTCGCCGAGATTTTCTGGAAGATGTCCTTCACAAACGGCCAGGCTTCGACGTGTCCGCCCGGCATGATCGACGGGCCTTTCAGAGCACCCTCTTCGCCACCCGAGACACCCGTCCCGATGAATCGCAGCCCGGCGGCTTTGATCTCTTTGTCGCGGCGGTTGGTGTCGGCGTAGTCCGAGTTCCCGCCGTCGATGATGATGTCGCCGGGTGACAGCAGCGGTTGGAGTTGCTTGATCACGGCATCCACCGGCGCACCGGCCTTCACCATGATCATGATCCGCCGTGGAGCCTTCAGGCTGGCGACGAACTCTTCGAGCGAGTGATAGCCCTTGATCCGATCAACGGTCCCCGCGTGAACCTTGTCCACCGGTTCGTTCTTCAGCCCGCCCACGAACTCGTCCGTAGTGGCCGTCGTCCGGTTATAGACCGCGACCGAGAAGCCATTGTTGGCCATATTCAAAACCAAGTTCTGACCCATCACGGCCAGACCAATCAGACCGATATCGTGTTGTGACATGAGCGATCGCGACTCAGCTTTCTACGAGAAATCGTGGATGTTGTTCTTGCCTATTCACCTAGCGCCAGACATTTGATGCTAGGACATTACTTTTTCTTGTGCGGGTATTTCACCGATGATTTGATCTGACTCAAATGCGGATTCAATCGTGTTGAGTAACGAGTCCCAGCCCGTTGTGACTCGCTCCGCATCATAGAATACGGATTGAAGCAATTCCGAATCTGCTATTGCATCAGTATCTCCTGGTTCGGCCGGTGCGGCCAATCGGCCTAACACGAGTCCATCACGAGTGTGAATCTCCGCAACGAAAATATCTGGTTTGCTATTGGGGCACTGCAACCCAATCCGGAAGACCGACGAGGGGAGAAGCACACGGTAATACACCATTTTTGACATGTGTGAGGGGGCCTTCACCTCTTCTTGAATCCAACGAACTTGGTTGGTACTCGACTTTGTCTTCAGTTTTTGAATAAACTCGCGCATCCGCTCAGTTGGAATCATTTCGTAGCTCCTTTGATTTCAAACGGACCATGAAAACGATCAAATTCAGCGAGGAGTTGACGATGGAACTCAAACCATTTCCGTTCACTCGTCGGGTTCAATGGCTGCTTCTTAGTTGCACATTTTCGGAGAGTATCGTCCCAGTCTCGTAACTCGCTGACATACTCCTCCCAAGTAGGGACGATCTCAGGAAGAGTTCTTCCCAACTGAACGATGCTGTCTGCAAGGTCATTGGCTCGAATTGCCGCGACATCAAGCCGTTGAGCTTCAATGTAGATTTTGGCTTCGTTCGCGAGCCGGTAACACTGCCCAACAACAAATCTTGCAAATCGTAGGCGATTCTCTCCATCTGTGGCTTCTGCGGCTGCTTGAGCCGCTTCTGCGGCCTTCTTTGTCTTTGTGACTTGTATCCACGTCAGGTAAAGGCCGATCAAAGTTGCAATGGTTCCAATGACGCCAATGCCAGTAGCGACATCAATGGCCCACCAAGGAAAGACGGAATCCGCGATTAGCCACACTGGCATTCTCCCCGTCTAAATCTATGTATCAACTCCGTCATTCACGGCTTTGCTATAAATGACCGCAATTTACAGCGTGTAATTTTCCTATGTTCGAGGCTCAACCGGTTTGTTGTAACTCGAATACCAACTTCATTTCGCATTATTTCTTTCATCGGCGATCAGTCTGCGAAGATTCGTGAGGCAACCACTCGCAATCCTGGGAGGAATGGTTCACCGACCAACACTTCATCGCCTGCAAACAATCGTGTTTTCTCATCCTGGCAGTGGACCATCACCGTTTGCGAAATTGGTTCAACAACCCAGACCAAAGGCACTCCCACTTCAAGGTACTCGCCAACTCGCATATTGATCTCCTCCTGAAGGTCATCAGGGGAAAGGATTTCTATGGCGAGCAACGGTATACCATTAACCAGTTGGCTCCACCGATTCGTTCGTGAAAGAACCTCACAGCTCACAAACGCCACGTCAATTCCGACAACGGACGCGGGATTTTCTCTCAGTAAAAACCCACATTCACCTGCAAACCCACGCCCCATTCGTTTGTTTAGAGACTGTGACCACTCGGTCAACAAATGTGACAGACTCGAATTGCAGGACGCGTGTCGCCAGTCGTGTGGAAGCTTCGGCTTTTCCCACTTCCTCCCCCGAATGAGAATACGATCAAAGCTATCGTTATCCGGCAGTGCGAGGAACTCCTCGACGGTCATTAAATTCTCGGTGAAACTGGATGTGGTCGAAATCATGTGAGGTACACCTTGAGTATTGGCAGGCGTATTCCAAATTGCGTCAACGCTGAATACGGGCCGAGCCACCCTTGGCGAAAGCTTCCACTTGTTCGACGGTGGACATCGTGGTGTCGCCGGGGAAGGTGGTGAGCATTGCGCCGTGTGCCCAGCCGAGGCGGAGGCTCTCGTCAGGGGATTTGCCTTTGAGTAGGCCGTAGATGAAGCCGGCCGCGAAGCCGTCACCGCCGCCGACCCGATCGACGACATCGAGATGACAGGTCGGAGCCTGATACGTCTGGCCTTCAACCCAGCAGACGGCACTCCAGTCGTGGCTGTTCGTTGTGTGAACCTCACGCAGGGTCGTCGCCACGACCTTCACGTTGGGAAGCTGCTTGGCGACATCACCCATCATGCCGAAGAAGGCGGTCGGGTCGATCTTCGACTTCGACTCGACATCCGGCCCCTTCAAGCCGAGTCCCTTCTGCAGGTCCTCTTCGTTGCCGACGAGGACATCGACGTGTTCGCAGATGCGGCGAAGCGTCGCTTGAGCCGTCTCCAATCCGCCGGAGATCTGCCACAGCTTCGCACGGAAGTTCAGGTCGAGCGAGGTTACGGCCCCAGCCGCCTTCGCGGCCTTCATCCCTTCAATCACGAGTTCGGGCGTTGTCTTCGACAGAGCGGAGAAGATGCCGCCGCTGTGGAACCAGCGAATGCCACCCGCGAAAATCGACTTCCAATCGAAGTCGCCCGGCTTGAGCTGTGCGGCGGCTTCGTTGCAGCGGTTGTAGAACACGACGGGCGCACGCACGCCCTTGCCCTGATCGCTGAAGACCGTCGCCATGTTGGGACCGGTCACACCGTCGTGTTCGAAGTGCTTGTAGAACGGCTTCACGCCCATCGCGCGGACTCGTTCGGCGATCAGGTCGCCGATGGGATAGTTCACCATCGCGCTGGCCACGCCGGTGTTCATGCGGAAGCAGTCGGACAGATTCGCCGACACGTTGAACTCACCCCCGCTGACGTGAATCTTGCACTCGGTTGCCTTGCGGAACGGGATGATGCCGGGGTCGAGTCGATGCACGAGGGCACCGAGCGAGAGAAAGTCCAAGGTGCCGGTTGACGGGATGTTCAGCATGAGATTCCTTCAAGGATCGTTCGAGTAGACTTCGTTCGAGAAACTTCGTCCCCGTGTGGGGATGATTCGCAGAATTCAATGGGCTTGTTATTCAATAGGCTTGTTGTTGTTCGACTTGTCCGTGATTTCAACCCATCGCTGAATCACAGACCCGGCAACACCAAATGCGAGTCCGGCACAGAACAACAGCCACGCCACCACCCAAGCAGAAAAGAGAATCCAGCAATCTGGTGGCCCATTTTGAAACCCGAGGACAACGGCGATCCCCACGCTGATTGCAGCCGCCAACCAATGCAAAAACATCATCAAGGCAAGAGTCTCGATCTCCCACTTCATTCGAGACATATCTCTACACCCCTCCTTTGTCACTACGCGCCAACCGAATCAGTTCCGCAATTGCCTCGGCAATCACCCCGACGGAAAAGCTCTGCACCAGCAACACGAAGCTCCACAGGCACAGATTTTCCGATCCAGGAAACCCGCCAACAAAACTGGCCAAACCACTTCCAAAGAACACAACCACAGCCGGCACGGCGATCACCGCCTGCACCAAACACACCACCGAAAGAGATTTCTCCACCGGCAACTTCTCTTTGGCACGTTCTCCGTCGTCGTTCGACAATTGGCGAACCCCTCGAAAACAACCATCCAGAAGCCTAGGCACTGTCCACTATGGCCATAACCCGTTACTGCCCAAGACAGGAATCGAACCTGCACGGTATTGCTACCACTAGGCCCTCAACCTCGTTGTACGAGAGGCACTCACCACACGCACCCGCTTTGCTGCCGGTCGCGGTGGGGCGGTATGATATCGACCGCTGTCGGGCAGTTCAAAAGCCCGACGCAGGTTTCTGAGAGCCACGAGGTACACCAGCAGTAATTTCTTCCGGTCTCCGCGACGAAGGGAATGGGACATGTTGATTCGAGTCGGCCTTCTGCATCGAAGTTGCTTGTGGAATACCGCAATCGCCTTGCTCGTACTCGCCTGGTTTGGCGATCAGCCTCTTCATGCCGCATCCTCCGATGAGGAAATCATTGCGAAGATCAACGCCTTCGTGAAACAAGGCTGGTCCGACAACGGAGTCACTCCCTCTGAGCGAGCCGACGACGGCGAATACGCTCGCCGTGTCACACTCGACACCGTCGGGCGCATCCCGTCGTACCAGCGCCTGGTGCAGTTCTTGAATGACTCGTCGCCGGACAAGCGGGCGCGGCTGGTCGATGAGTTGCTCGACGACCCCGACTATGCCGAGCAGTTCTCCACCATCTGGGGCAACCTCTTAATTGGTCGCGCTAACAACCGGCGGACGAATCGCGGTGTGCTCGAACGCTGGATCAAGCGGCAGTTCGAGAAGAACGCCCGCTACGACCAGTTCGTCTACGACCTGATCTCGGCCGAAGGAAACAGTGAAGAGAACGGAGCGGTCGGATTTCTGGCGGCTCATCTCAACGAGAACGCCGTCCCCGCGACGGCCATTACAGCGCGATTGTTTCTCGGGTTGCAGGTGCAATGCACGCAGTGTCACAACCATCCGTTCAACGATTGGAAGCAATCGCAGTTCTGGGGCATGAACGCCTTCTTCCGGGGAACTCGACGCATCGGAAGGGGCAATGCCCAACGCAACGACTTCGATCTGTCCGACGACGATGCCGAGAGCATCGTCTTCTTCGAGAAACGGTCGGGAGTCATGGAGGCCATCACGCGGCAGTTCGTGGACGGCACGCTGGTCGTCGGTGAGTCGAACGATTCGCCCCGCAAGCAGCTCGCCAAGTTGGTGATCGACCCCTCAAAGCCGTATCTCGGTCGAGCGGCCGTCAACCGGATGTGGAGCCACTTCCTCGGCAGCGGCTTCACGCGACCGATCGACGACATGGGACCGCACAACCCGCCGTCTCATCCTGAACTAGTCGATTACCTCGCGCAGGAGTTTCAAGCGGCGGGCTACGACCAGAAGCGTCTGATTCGCTGGATCGCCGCGAGCGACGCCTACAACCTGACCAGCCGTTTTCACTCTGACAGCAATGGCAACACGGCCGACGATCCGGCATCGGGAGCCACGCCGCTCTTCAGCCGCGTCTACGTGAAGCCGTTCACCGCCGAGCAGCTTTACGATTCGCTCCTCGTCGCGACCGAAGCTCACAAGGCGGGCCGGAACTACGACCAGTCCGAGAAGCAGCGCGACGAATGGCTCGGCCAGTTCGTTCGGACGTTTGGTACCGATGAAAACGATGAAGCCTCGTCCTTCAACGGCACCGTCCCGCAAGCCCTCGTCATGATGAACGGCGAACTGGTTCGTAACGCCCTCAGCGGTGCGAACGGCAGTTTTTTGAGGCGAGTCCTCGAAGGCACGGTCTCGAAACCCGACGAATCGGCCGACAAGAACAAGTCGCCACGAACCACGGCCACCACCTCGAAGACGAAGCCAACCGGGATCAAGCCGCCGAAGACGATCCCGCAAAAGATCGAAGTCCTCTACCTGACGGCCCTCGCCCGCAAGCCGTCTCCCGCCGAGTTGAGCGCGCTCGATAAGACCTTTCAGAATGCCACCCAGCGCGACCCGATCCTCGGCCTGCAAGATGTCTTCTGGGCGCTGCTGAACTCGAACGAATTCATCATGAATCACTGAGGTTCGGTGTTTGCAATTTTTGGCTCTCCGCCATTCCTGTTGAAAATGGTGTCCCGTGAGCGGCATGGCGCTAGCCGCCGGTCGTTTTCGCCTACACCGGCGGCTAGCGCCCAATGGCAC
>JAYSQC010000401.1:0-6009 GCA_043721755.1 Schlesneria sp. | reverse complement strand
CCGCGTGGCTTCACGCTGATCGAACTGTTGATCGTGATCGCGATCATCGCCGTCCTGATCGCGCTGCTGTTGCCTGCCGTGCAACAGTCGCGCGAGCGGGTGCGGCGAGTCCAATGTCAGAACAATCTGCTGCAACTCGGACTGGCCTTGCACAACTACGCGATGGCTCACGGCGTGTTGCCGCCGGGCGTCGTCAACGCCACGGGGCCGATCTCGGCGACATCTCGGGCCAAGCAATCAGGTGCGAATTGGCACTTTCAAGTCACGGATGACGCCACCGCAGCCGCCATTCAAGCGAACGCCAGCGAGTACCACATGAACTGGATCGTGCAGCTCCTGCCGTTCCTCGAAAAGGGAAACCAGTACCGCCACATCGACTTCACGAAGAGTGCCTACGCGCCCGAGAACGCCGATGTCCGACAGCAGATCCTGCCGGGACTGCGGTGCCCCAGCAGTCCGGCGGCAGCGGTGATCGGCACCGAGTACGTCGGCATTCACAACGACTACGAGACACCGATCGACGTGAATCAGAACGGGGTTCTCTTCCTCAACAGTTCCATCCGCCTGCGCGATGTGAAGGACGGCTGCTCGCACACGATGTTTGTCAGTGAGGGCTTTCCGGGAACAGGGAGCGGACTCGGTTGGATGTCGGGCACCTCGGCCACACTCCGCAATGCCGTGGTGTGGGAGAACCGCGACAAGCCGGATGAACAGCCGCGTTATCGAGTCCGCCCCATGAACGATCCGCGATCCATGCAGCAGCAACTGGCCGACTTGGAACGAGGCACCACGTCCGTCGGTGGCCCCGGCAGCTATCACAGCCAAGGTTTTAATTGCGTCATGGGCGACGGCTCCGTCCGGCTGGTCTCATCCAGCATCGATGCCTTCGTCCTCCGCAACCTCGCTCATCGCGCTGACGGCGAAATGATTGGTGAGTTCTGAAGGCTCGTTGAGACCTCGCACCGTTCTCGATGAGACATTCTTGGTGAGCCGGGCGGCGTCAGCCCCGGACTCTTCGCGACAGGAGTCCGGGGGCTGACGCCCAATGGCACTGACTTTAGTAGCGGTACGGCGCGAGCCGTCCGGTTGAAGCGAGGGCAAACTCGACAAAACCGGGCGGCTTGCGCCGCTCCGCTACTCGATCGGTTCCAAAGTGAGTGCCCTTGGGCTGACGCCGCCCGGATCACCAAGACTCGAACGGGAGAAACATCTCATCAATGACCGCGTGAGAAACGCCCACGCGGTGAAACGAGGCGAGACTGAATTCACGCTGTACCTCACGGCGACTCGGGAGTGACGCTTGTTCTGCTCACCGGTATCCTGCCGCCGGTGAATGCACAGGCCTCGGTCGGGAGAGTCGTCATGTTGGAACAGCAGCTTCGTGAGCAACTGTCGCGCGTCGGTCAGCGTCTCGGACGGCTGTGGTTATGGCGGCAGTTGACGTGGTGCTGGATCGGCTTCGCGGTGCTGGCTCTCGCGTGGCTCTGTCTCGGTCGGCCCTATGCCTTGATGTTCGCGGCGATCGTCGGCGGATCGTGGTTGACGGCGACGTTGCTGTGGGTGCGATCGAAGTCGCTCGCGCTGGCCAAATCCGACATTGCACGACACGTTGAACGCGCGTTTCCCGAACTCAATTCGCGGCTCCTCGCGGCGCTCGAACAATGTCCCGACGTGCAGTCCGGCCGCTGGAACGTCTTGCAACGGCAGGTCATTGCCGAGGCGGTCCATCACGCGCACATCAACGACTGGACCGATGCGGTTCCCGCGAAACGGATGAGGAACGCGTTCTTCGGTCAATCCGCCGCGCTGCTGGCGTTTGTCGCGCTCTGCGTCGGCCTGTTGCCGACCGCCGCGCAGCGTGACTCCGCTGTGACAGTCCGCGCACCGTTTCAGTCGGCTCGTGCAGCCGCAGCGGGACCAACGATTGAACCGGGTGACTGTGAGATCGAACGCGGCAGCAGCTTGCTGGTGCTGGCACGGTTTTCGGACAAGCTGCCGGCGGGTGTGAATCTGGTGTGGCGGATGGCGGGTGCTGGTGCTGTTGTCGAACAAAAGCATGGGAATGATGTGAAGCATGGGAATCATGAGGTTGGGACGCACGCGGATCATCAGTCCCAGAAATCCCATCAGTCCCCTGCTTCCGAGGCCCTCTCGCAAGACCAGCGACTGCCGCTCACCAAGAGCCTCGACGACCCGATCTTCGGTGGGCGGTTGCCTGCGGTGAAGCACGACCTCCGCTACCTGATCGACTACGACGGCAAGCAGACGCGCGAGTTCAAAGTGACCGTCTACGATCTGCCGTCGCTCGTCCGATCCGATCTGGAATTGACGTTCCCCAGTTACACCGGCCTCGACACGAAGCGGCTCGAAGATGCCTTCGAAGCGACCGTTGTCGAGGGGACCACGATCCGTGTGACGTGCCGCGTGAACAAGCCACTCGCGTCGGTGAAGCTCATCGAGAATGAAGCGACATCTTTGACACTGACGGTCGATCCCGCGAACCCGCTCGTCTATCAAGCCGACTTCGTGCCAACGCAGCGTCACAAGCTGAAGCTCGTGCTGACCGACGATGCCGGGCGCGTGAACCGCGATGCCGAAGAGTTCCGGTTCGAGGCGCTTCCCAATCGTCCGCCGGAACTGAAGCTGGCGTTCCCCGGTCAGGACGTGAAGGTTTCTCCATTGGAAGAGGTCCTCGTCGAAGCGAACGCCTCCGACGACTTTGGCCTGGTTGAGACCGGCATCGTGTTGACCATCCCCGGCCGCGAGCCACTGACCATTACGCTGGGCAAAGACCAACCAGGCTCGCAACAACGCAAACTTTCGCACCTGCAACGGCTCGAAGAGTTGAAGGTCGAGCCGGACGAACTGATCTCGTACTACGTCTATGCCGACGACTTCGGCCCCGACGGACAGCAACGTCGCACCAGCAGCGACCTTTATTTCGCCGAGGTCCGGCCGTTCGAGGAAATCTTCCGCCAGCTTGAGTCTCCCCCCGGCGGCCAATCCCAAGCGGCGGGGAGTCAGCAACAAGGCAACCCGCTGACAAAGCTCGCCGAGTTACAGAAGCAGATCGTCGTGGCGACGTGGAAGGTGGTGCGGTCTTACCAAACGAAATGGAACCCGAAGCTGGTCGAACAAGTCACCGTGATCCGCGACAGCCAGCAGAAGGCCATCGAGCAACTCGAAGCTCTCGCCGAGAAACTGTCCGACGCGAAGTCTCAAAAAATCCTGACAGCGATTGCCGAACAGATGGCCGCCGCCGATCGGGCACTCGGGCAATCATTGAGCGAATCGAGCCTCACGCCGCTCACCCCCGCTGCTGCCGCAGAACAAGCGGCCTATCAGGGACTGCTCAAGCTGCGCGCCCGAGAACATCTCATCATGAAGGGATCACAAAGCGCGAGCGGCTCCAGCGGCAGTGCCAGTCCCGCCGAGCAGCAGATGAAGGAACTGGAACTGTCCAACAAACAGAACCGCTACGAGGACCAGAAGCAGGCTCAGCAACAGCCCGGTCAACAGCAGCAGCAAGAAAACCTCGCGATGCTCGACCGGTTGAAAGAGCTGGCCAAGCGTCAGCAGGGTGTGAACGAACAGCTCAAGGAGTTGGAAGCGGCTCTCCGCACAGCTAAGACCGAGGCCGAGCAGGAAGAGTTGGAGCGGCAACTCAAGCGACTGCGTGACGATCAACAGCAACTGCTGCACGACGCCGATGAACTCCGCAACAAGATGGCCCAGTCGTCGCAGCAGGAGAAACTAAACGACACCCGCCAGCAGTTGGAACAGACGCGGCAACAGATGGTCGATGCGACCGAAAAGTTGCGCGAGGGCCAGCTCTCGCAAGCCCTCAGCGCAGGCACGCGGGCCGAGCGCGAGTTGCAGCAGTTGCAGGAAGATTTCCGCAAACAGACGGCCGCTCAATTCGCCGACGCGATGCGATCGTTGCGCGAAGAGGCTCGGCAACTCGCGGAGAATGAGAAGCAACTCGCCGAACGCCTCGCCGCGTTGCAGGACGATGCGAAGCGCTCGCTCCGCCAATCGAAGGACCGTCAAAACTTGGAGGCCGAGTTCAAGGAGCAGCGTCAGCAGACGAACGAACTCGTCGATGCGGCCAAGACCGTTGTCGAACAGTCCGAGACCGCCGAGCCTCTGTTGTCAAAACAGCTTTACGACACGGTGCGTTTCTCGCGCGAGATGAAGACCGATCAGGCACTCGATGCCACATCGCAACTGCTCCGCGCGGGTTTCCTCCCCGAAGCGCAGAAGGCCGAGGAACAAGCGCGCGCGGGAATCGACCGCCTCAAGCAGGGGATCGAGAAGGCGACGGAAGGAATCCTCGGTGATGAGGTCGAATCGCTGAAGCGCGCGCGCCGTGAATTGGCGGACCTTGCAGAACAACTCGACCAAGAGATCGCGCTGCAGCTGCCGGGCGGAGGCCAAATCTCAAATCTCAGATCTCAGATTTCAAATCCCGAGGCGAAGCCAGGTCAGAACCGTGAGGCGAGTGGACAGAATGATGGTTCACAAAATGATGGGAAGCCAGCAGGGACGAAGCCGGGGAGTGGCGAGGGTTCGTCGAAGGAGGGTGAATCTCTGAAAGAGGGTGACGCTCAAGCCGGGGCCGGCAAGCAGCCGGGACAAGGTCAGAAGGGACAAGGGCAACCCGGCAAAGGGCAGGGTCAAGGGGAAGGCCAGCCGGGGCAATCTTCCGACGGCAAGGGTTCGCCTCAAGATGGTAAGCCGTCACCCAATGGCCAACCGGGTCCAGGCGGTTCACAAGGTCAAGGGGCCGGTGGACAAGGTGATGCACCCGGCGATCAACCTCCCGGCGATGAGCCTTCCAAACAACCGGGCAAAGCCGGACTGCGAGGTCCATCTCCACGAGGCGGCGCGAAGCCGAGTCCCGGCAAACCACAAGGTGGCGACCAGGGTGGTCAAGGTGGCGGAGCAGGGAGCGGTAACGAAGGACCGCTCACGGGCGAAAAATTCTCGGAATGGAACGAACGCCTGCGCGATGTCGAGTCGATGGTCAGCGACCCCAAACTCCAAGCCGAAGTCGCCAAAGTCCGCGAGCGAGCACGCAGCGTCCGTGCCGAATTCAAACGCCACTCGCAAACCCCCAACTGGGACTTGGTCCGCACGACGGTGAGAGAACCACTGACCGAACTTCAGCGCCAACTGGCCGAAGAAATCTCCCGCCGCGAGTCCCCCGATTCCCTCGTCCCCGTCGATCGCGATCCCGTCCCCACCCGCTACCGCGACTTGGTGCGCGGCTATTACGAACGGCTGGGCAGCGGGAAGGCCGACGGTGCGAAGGCTGATTTAGAGAAGAAGAAATGACGAAAGTCTTCCTCCTGTCCCCTCGCCCCGGCTCTGCGGGGAGAGGGTTAGGGTGAGGGTGAGGGGTTCTGGATTGGACGCGGCCCCAAGGGCCTGCGTGGGAATGGTATTCAGGGAAATGAGAACTGCGGAGGGCAAAATGAGTGCGCGTCAATTAGCCTGCATGTTTTGTGTCGTCATTGCCGGGGTCATTGCAATCTCCACTGCCGACGAAATTGAACGGCCTGTGCCGAAGGAGCCGGAGTACGTCGAGATGACCGACCTCAAGCCCGAACTCGATGGCAAGGACGTTACGATGTCCTTCAAAGTCCAAGGTACATATTGGATCTCCGGTTCGGTCCTTGTCGGGGCGGTCCCTTCGTTTGGAATTCGTCCCGAGATGGGAGATGCCTCCAGATTCGGTGTTCTCGTCAGCGGCGAACTTGCGGATCTCATGGACCGCTTCGGTCTGCGTGGACCAATGGAACCTGCTAAGGGTCTGACAATTCACGCGTCCGGAAAAATCACCGTCTTTCCTCCCCAAGCCAATGCCACTGATCGTCGGCCTTCGTACCAGCTCAACATCCGGGAATGGAAGAAGTTCAGGATCGTCCCCAACCTCTCGCCGCCCAAGCCTGAATGAAGTGTTCCTGATACTGACACAAAGAAGCCCCCTCACCCTAACCCTCTCCC
>JAYSQC010000400.1:0-2454 GCA_043721755.1 Schlesneria sp. | reverse complement strand
CTGACAAGCATCACGTTCCGCATCCGACAACCGGACGAGATATTTCTTGGGCAGGGGACACCTCCTGGTGCCTGAAAGCCTCCCAGAAAGCCGACCGATCGCTAACCACAACTGTTTGCGTAGTGGATGCACTAGTGTAGTGTCTCTCAATTACGGGACATTATTCGGCCAGCATTCGTACAACGTGAACGTGATTCACCCAATAAAACAGGCATAATCTTAAGTTGCCATCTGAGTGAGACACTGCACTAGCTCGGAAGTGGGACTCACGTCGGAAGACCGGACAGGAAAAAGGGCTTAGGAACGGGAGCGCAATAACTTCCCGAAGTGCATCTGGCATTCTCCCTCCCCTCGGCGGGGAGGGCCGGGGAGGGGGGAGGATGGTTAGGTCGATGTGCCACTCGTCCCCCCTCCCTAACCCTCCCCGCCGAGGGGGGGAACAAAAAGGGAACGCGGGAAGTTATTGCGCTCCCGTTCCTTAGTTCAAGTTGGGTCACAGCCCCCTCCGCACATGGTCCTGTCTTTCATTCGCGCTCCCCTCAATTCGCGCGGAATCATTTCCGCGCGAATTGAGGGGAGCGCGAATGAAAGACAGGCCGGGCGATTCGGGACGCGCGATTGGCGGTCAGGCCACGTTCGATGATTCGGAGAAAGCCAGACTCGCGGCCACCCAGAGGAGTCCCGACTTGAACTAGTGGTTCGCCAATTTTAAGTTGTTCGGTTGCGTTGTTTAACCGCGTGGGCAACGCCCCGCACGTCGAGCGACGTTCGAGTCTGTTCCCCATCAACTCGCGGGGCGTTGCCCACGCGGTTAAACGAGGTCAACCCCTCAAGATAAAGTTGGCGGACCACTAGGCTCTGTCGGAAAACTATCAGCCGCTGGGCGCTAGCCCACGGTTTCCCGCAGAAACCGGACGCTAGCGCGTTCCGGCTGATAGTTTTCCGACAAAGCCTAGCCCGACGCGCAAGCGAGGGCTGAACATTCGAGGGCGGTGAAGCCCTCGCTTGCGCGTCGGGCTAGTTTTGAAATGCGATCCAGTGCCCGTGATGGAGCAGGAGTTCGGAACATGATCGGTCAGCCCATGTGTCGCCTGTTGGTGTGGATTCTCGCGCTGAGCTTGCTCGCGAACGGAGTCGCTTTCGCCCAGAAGGCCGACGCCCTCAAAGAGGCTCGCGAGAAGATGGTCTCCGAGTACATGGTGCGCGAGGGGATCACGAACCAGCGTGTGCTGGCTTCGATGCGGCAGGTGCCTCGACATGAGTTTGTGGATCGGGCGCAGCGACCGCTCGCGTACAACGACAGCTCGCTGCCCATTGGCTACAAGCAAACGATCTCGCCGCCGTTTGTCGTCGCGTACATGACCGAGACGCTCGATCCCAAGCCCGAAGACCGCGTGCTGGAGATCGGAACGGGCAGTGGCTTCCAAGCGGCGGTGTTGTCGAACCTCGTCAAAGAGGTCTACTCGATCGAGATCGTCGAACCGCTCGGGAAGCAGGCGGCCGAGCGATTGAAGCGGCTCAAGTATGACAACGTCACCACCAAGGTTGGCGATGGTTACCTCGGCTGGGAAGAGCACGCGCCGTTCGACAAAATCATCGTCACCTGCTCGCCCGAAAAGGTGCCGCAGCCGCTGGTCGATCAACTCAAGGACGGCGGCAAACTGCTCGTCCCGCTCGGCGAACGCTATCAGCAGGTCTTTCATCTGTACGAGAAAAAAGACGGCAAGCTGGTCTCCACAAAACTCATCTCGACGCTGTTCGTCCCGATGACCGGCAAGTCCGAAGACCAGCGGCAAGTGAAGCCGGACCCGCTCCACCCGAAAGTCTTGAACGGCGGTTTTGAAGAGGACGCTGATAACGATGGCTATGCCGATCACTGGCATCATCTGCGACTGGTCACTTTGCTGAGTGAAGGTGCCGCCGAAGGAAAACGCTGCGTGTTGTTCGAGAGTTCCGATCGCGAACGGCTTTCTCAAGGCTTGCAGGCGACCGCCATTGACGGCACGAAGATCGGCTCACTGCAACTGAAGGTGCAGTACAAGATCGAGGGCACGAAAGCCGGAGCCGAAAGTCACGAGCAGCCCGCGCTGGTCGTCCACTTCTACGACGACAATCGACGCCTGTTCGAGAGCATCACCGTCGGCCCGTGGATCGGCACGACCGACGACTGGCGCTCCGTCAGTAAGTCGATCACCGTCCCTCCCAAGTCGCGCGAGATGATCATTCGCATCGGCCTCAACGGCGGCACCGGCAAGCTCTGGCTGGACGATGTGCAACTCACGCCCAAGCTGCGGTAAGGCACGTTTACAGATGAGGTCGTCGTCACACACTCACCCTTAAACAAGCGACCCCACCGGGCTTGCCCCGGTGGCTCGCGGGTTTTTGCACTACTCGTCGCGCCGCTTCGAGTGAATGAGCAAGTAGTGCAAAAACCTATTTCCACCGGGACAAGCC
>JAYSQC010000399.1:0-10175 GCA_043721755.1 Schlesneria sp. | reverse complement strand
TCACTAGCCCGACGCGCAAGCGAGGGCTTCACTTTCGACAACGGTTTGCCCTCGCTTGCGCGACGGGCTAGTTATTGAACAACCCCGCAATCTCAAGTTGTTCGACTCCTAGGCCGCTTGGTGTTTGGAGGTTGATGTGAATACGTCAAGATTAACAGCCCGTGGAAAAACGTAGGGTAAGCCTCTGGCTTGCCCCTTTTTTAACTGCATTTACGGGCAAGCCAGACGCTTACCCTACGTTTTTCCACGGGCTGTTAGACCACAGTTGCAATTGCCGCTCGGTTGGTCGAGAGTCTGGCGATGTGATCGAGCGGCTATCAACTGCCTCAACGCCGCCCTTTTTTTCCACCTTCGACTGCATTGCTAGGAAACGCCACTGTGGAGTTGAAAGAGTTCATTCGAGACATCCCCGACTTCCCCAAGCCCGGCATTTTGTTTCGGGACATCACGCCGCTGCTCTCCGAACCGCTCGCGTTTGGCCAGGCCATTCGTGAGTTCGCCGATCACTTTCGGGATGCCAAGCCCACCGCAATCCTGGCTGCCGAGTCGCGTGGGTTCATCTTCGGTGCGCCGCTCGCGCTGGAGTTGGGTGCGGCCTTCATACCGATCCGAAAGCCGGGCAAGCTGCCGCATGAGACGCATCGTTTCGAGTACGACCTCGAATACGGCAGCGATGCGTTGGAGATGCACGTCGATGCGATCCACGCTGGAAGCCGAGTCCTCTTGATCGACGACCTGCTCGCCACGGGAGGAACCATTGAGGCGTGTGTGAAGCTGGTCGAGCGGTGCCAGGCGACCATCGTCGGTTGTGGGTTTCTCATCGAACTGACGTTTCTCGGTGGCCGCAAGCGACTCGCCAACTACGACGTGTGCAGCCTGATCCAGTATCACGACGAAACGTGAAGTTCGACCGTACTCCAGGCGGCCGTAGCGGACACCAACCCGAAGTGTAAACGAGGACGAAACGCACCTCCTCGCTGACGCATCGGGTTAGTGTGCTGCGGTTACAAATGCGTCAGATTCGGCCGCGCGGAGTACATGTGGGGCGTGCGGCGAGGTCTCAGTTCGAGAGTGCCGGATCGCATGGAGAGTCGTGAGCAGGCTGTGGCCTTGGTTCGTTCAGCGCGACTCGCGGCGGTTCGCTGTGTCGCAATCCGGCTGCTGTTCGCCACGACGCGCGGCGTGGCTCTGCTGTTGGGAGCCTGCACGCTGTTGAACCTGCTCAGTGAGCTGAGACATCCAGGCTTCGATGCGAACTTGTGGTGGATCGATCTACGCTTTGCAAATGCGGGGATTGGTCGAGTTCTCTTGGGAGCGACAGGACTGGGCTTGGTGATGTTCGCGGTGCGACCGATCTGTTCGCCGTGGCGCGGCTGGGGGCTGCGCGCGGCGCTCGGACTGTTGATGATCGTGGCCGCCCTGAATGCGTGGACGTTCTGGCGACTGGTGGCCTCCGGCGAGATCCGCTCGGGATTTCCGCTCCCGTTGTCCGGTGCGATGCTGCTCGTTCTCGCCAGCCTCTTCTGGGGGGTCGGGGCGCGGTCACGCCCGTCGCGCGGACTCGATCACACGGCGTGCCTGCTCGCCGTGGCGGCCTCCGCCGTGCTGTTCCCACTGGCTCAGATGTACTGCTTCGGTCGCACAGACTACCGGCGACCGGCCGACGTGATCGTCGTCTTCGGCTGCCTGGTTCACGCCGACGGGACGCCCTCAATGGCGCTGGCTGATCGCGTTCGGACGGGCGTTGAACTGCATCGGGCCGGTCTGGCGAAACGGCTCCTGTTTTCAGGAGGACCGGGGCGAGGAGCCACTCACGAGACCGATGCCATGCGCACTCTGGCCATTCAACTCGGCGTCCCTTCGTCGGACATCGAAGTCGACTTGGAAGGACTCAATACCCAGCAGACGGTGAGCAATGCTGTTCGTCGAAATTGGAATGGCCACCCACCGCGTGTCTTGGCGGTGAGTCATTTCTATCACCTGCCCCGCATCAAACTCTGCTTCCGAAGAGCTGGCTGGGACGTGATGACCGTCCCGGCGGATGAGTCGCGCGGATTGGTACATCTGCCGCACTATTTGCTGCGAGAAGTTGTCGCCTTGTGGTGCTACTACCTTTGCGCGGTGTGATCTACTTCGCGCGGCCGAAACTGACACATTTGACGCTGAGTCACACTAACCCGAAGCGTAAGCGAGGATGTGAGTTGCGTCCTCGCTTACACTTCGGGTTAGTGTCAGTTGCGGCCGCGAGAAGTGATAATTGGGGCTCTGCCTCCGGACTCGAATCGCGATGGAAATCGCCACCCAGCATCGAACCCTTCGCAATCGACCCATAGCATGCAAATCCCCCACATTGCCGATAGACACGGATTGCAGCCAGTCCTACCATCCTGCCCAAGTAGCACATTCGGATGATTCGCTACATTTTCGATCATTGAAGGGCCAAAACTCTCTTGGGGGGTCCAAGGGAAGGTCAGTCGTGTCACGAGGGGGAAAGTTGTATGGCAAATCATTGGGGTCTGTTTTTGATGGCGTTGTCCGTGCTGGGGACGGCGTCGGTCTCTGAGGCTGGGCATGGGCGCCGTGCGCGCTGCTGTCAGCCGGTCGCGGCGTGTTGTGCGCCTGCTCCGAGCTGTTCGGCAATGCCGCACGCATGTGCTCCAGCCGCCGCGCCAGCGTGCGGCCCTGCCATGGTCGAACAGACCGTGATGGAGCCGGTGATGGTCACCGAAACTCGCAAGGTTCAAGTGACCGAGTACAAGCAAGAGTCGCGGGAACGCAAGTACACGGTCAGCCGTCAGGTGCCGCGTACCGAAACCCGCACTCGCACAGTGGTGTACAGCGAGAACGAAGCTCGCACTCGTGAAGAGAAGTACGTCGAATACAAGCAAGTCACCGAGATGGTCGATCAGGCCTACACGGTGAACGTGCCTTACACCGAATCGCGCAAGGCCACTCGCACGATTCACACCCCGGTCACACGCAACGTGGAATCGACCTACATGGTCAACGTGCCGTACACCGAGACCCGCAAGGCGATGCGCACGATCCACACTCCGGTCACCCGGAACTTGGAGCAGACCTACACGGTCAACGTTCCTTACACCGAGGCCCGCAACGGCACTCGCACGGTCTGGGAATGCGTCCCCGTCGTGCAGACTCGCACGGTCTGTGAAGACCACGGCCATTGGGAACAGCGTGCGGTTCCCGTCTCGAACGGTTGTCAGTCGTGCGGCGTTGTCGCCCACTGCTGCCAGCCACGCCGTCACCACGCTTGTGG
Organism: Schlesneria sp.; assembly: GCA_043721755.1. Lineage (GTDB taxonomy): Bacteria > Planctomycetota > Planctomycetia > Planctomycetales > Planctomycetaceae > Schlesneria. Next base: position 6,898 of record JAYSQC010000399.1, on the reverse strand, counting down.
TGGCTGCAACTCCTGCGGGAATGGCTGGGGAAGTGGATGCGGGCAAGTTGTCGCCGCTCCTTGCGGTGGTTGCACCGCCATGCAGAACGTGTGGGTTCCCAGCGTTGTGCCGCGTGAAGTTCAGTACACGGTCAATGTTCAACAGGCCAAGCAGGTTCCATACACCTACAACGTCACGCTCTGCCGTCTGGAAACCCGGACTCGCACCGTGCAAGTCTGTGAGACCGTCGCTTCTCAGCAAGAGTGCGACTACCAAGTTCAACTCTGCCGTCAGGAAGCGCGCTCACGCACCGTCCAAGTCTGTGAGATGGTTGCCTCTCAGCAAGAGTACAAATACCCGGTTCAACTCTGCCGCCAGGAAGCTCGGACTCGCACCATTCAGGTCTGCGAGACCGTCGCTTCTCAGCAAGAGTACGAGTACCAGGTTGCACTCTGCCGCCAGGAAGCGCGCACCCGCACGACTCAGGTCTGCGAGACCGTTGCTTCTCAGCAAGAGTACGACTACCAGGTTCAGCTCTGCCGTCAGGAAAACCGCACTCGCCAAGTGGCGGTCTGCAAGATTGTTCCTGTAGAGAAGACTCGGGTCGTGAACTTCACGGTCTGCGTCCCGAAGACCCGCGAAGAGCAATACCAGGTCACCGTCTGCGACACCGTGAACGAAGACCAGACCGAGACCTACACGGTCTGCGTTCCCGTCTGTGTCGAGAAGGAGGTCCAAGTCCAAGTTTGCCAGATGGTCGCGAAGAAGATCATGGTTCCAGCCTGTGGTGGCTGCGCACCAGCCGCTCCCTGCTGCCGCTGAACTGGATCGGTCACGATCAGGTAAAGCCCAGTAGAGACGAAATCGAGACGCCTCGTGTTGAAAGACACGAGGCGGTTTTGTTTCGTGAGGCGAAATCGGTTTTGTTTTTCGGCTCTCCGCCATTTGTGTTGGATGCTTGAGTGAGCGGCAAGGCGCTAGCCGCCGGTGTAGGCGAAAACGACCGGCGGCTAGCGCCTTGCCGCTCACGGGACACCATTTTCAACAGGAATGGCGGAGAGCCTGTTTTTCTCACTTCGTTTCACGAGGGCACCGCACTCACGGCTCCGGCGAGTTTCAAGTTGGGAAATTCGTAGGGTGGGTCGAGTCTTCGAGACCCTCCGTAAGTCGTTTGGCAATCAGTGGGCCTCGAAGACTCGACACACCCTACTTTGAAACGGGGAAGAGCCGTGGCACTGCACTCTTGCCCGGTGGCCAAGTTCTTTCGCCCCGTCTAGGATGCGTTGCGCGTGGCGACCGCACGATTCGCGGTCGTCCTTTCTCGCCGCAACACGGCTTTCTTTTTTCGCAGATTCATTTTTTATGACCACGCCTGACACGCTGAACACCATCGAACAGAAGGTTCTCGCCGGAGAACGTATCTCTTTTGACGAGGGTCTGTACCTCGACGAACATGCCGATGTGCTGGCTCTTGGACGCATGGCCAACGTCGTGCGCGAACGGAAGAACGGGAACTTCGCGTACTACAACACGAACATTCACCTGAACCCGACCAACGTCTGCGTCTACCGCTGTAAGTTCTGCGCGTTCCGGTCGGACCTCAAGGATGAGAAGGCGTATGTCTTCTCGGACGACATGGCGCGCGAACGGATTCTCGAAGCAAGATCGCAGGGTGCCACCGAGATTCACGTCGTCGGCGGCCTGCATCACCAAAAGAAGTTCGACTGGTATGTGAACCTCGTTCGCGTCCTGCACGAGACCTGCCCTGAGATTCATATCAAGGCGTGGACGGCGGTCGAGATCAACTGGTTCAGTTTCATCACCAAGCAATCGACCGAGTGGGTTCTCCAACAGATGGTCGATGCGGGACTCGGCAGCCTGCCGGGAGGCGGCGCCGAAATCTTCCATCCCGAAGTTCGCGACCAAATCTGCGAACACAAGGCGGACGGCGAGAACTGGATCACCTGCCATCGCACCGCTCATCAACTCGGCCTGCGTTCCAACGCGACGATGCTCTACGGACACGTCGAGCAGGCTCATCACCGCATCGACCACCTTTGCAAACTGAGAGACTTGCAGGACGAGACCGGCGGTTTTCAAACCTTCATCCCGCTGGCGTTCCATCCCGAGAACACGGGCCTCGACCACATCATCAAGCCGACGGGAACGATGGACCTGCGAATGATCGCCCTGTCGCGGATCATGCTCGACAACTTCGACCACATCAAAGCGTACTGGATCATGCTGGGCGAGCAGATCGCGCAGGTCGCTCTCGGTTTCGGAGCCGACGACCTCGACGGGACCGTGGTCCACGAGATCATCTACCACGACGCCGGTGCCAAGACCCCCGAAGGGCTGACGGTCACCAAGCTCAATCAACTCATCACCGAAGCGGGCCGCATCCCGGTCGAACGCGACACCCTCTACCGCCGAGTCCACCGCGACGGTGCGCAGTGGTCGGTTGGCGATTCAGTCATGGCCGGATGACCATTGAGAGGAGTCGTGAGAATGGGATTGGATGCTCGCGACATTAGTGTGAATGGCTTCGAGTCATCGCTGGATGAGTTGCGAGCCAAGGGCTTCTCGTTGACGATTGGTCCCGACGATGACCGTCCGCTCATGACGAGAGTGATCTGTCGCCGCGATGATGAAGAGATCCGTTTCGGTACGGGGCCATCGACCGGTGGCGTGCGCAGGGTTTTCGTGCCGCTTCCTGCCGGTTTCCTATCATCGACTCGTTAAAGGCGAGAACGCTTCTACCACGAAGTCATTTTGGCATTGGAGAGAAACGGTGGTCGCATGTTGGAACCGCCTCAATCAGAAACGGCAGCCATGAACTACACAACAGCTATTCGCGTTCAGTCGCTCGATCATGTCACGATCGTCGTGAAGGATCTCGCCGCGACGAGGCGGTTCTACGTCGAGGTGCTCGGCATGGACGAGGTGGCGCGGCCGAACTTCAGTTTTGCCGGGCAGTGGTTTCAGGCGGGAGCCACTTTGATTCACACGATCCTCGAGTTTGAAGGCTCGGGACCGGCGGGCCTTGGCGGAGGAGCCAACACGCGTGGGCATCACTTTGCATTTCTGGTCGAGGACGCCAATGAAGCGGCTCGCCAGATCGAGGCGCTCGGGATTCCATTCGTCTCGCCCCCGAAGCAACGTCCCGACGGAGCGGTCCAACTGTTCCTGCACGATCCCGATGGGCATCTGGTGGAACTCTGTTCGATCGCGAACACTGCTGCTCAGTGAATCTCACTCGGCAATCTGTGAGGCCCGGTGGCGTGGTGCGTTCTGGGCCGTTTATACTCGTGCCCGTCGGCCTGACGGTTCGATAAGAGGTTGGCGTTGGCTGGCCCTTCGGCAGAATTTGACTCACTTTTGGCGACAGCAGAGGGATCACTCGGATGGCATCCAATCTTCCGAAGAACTTGGTGTTCGGCTCGTTCGGCGCAGCGGGCTTGGTGGCGGTCCTCGCCATTCTGGACCTCGCGACCACGTTCCCGTTCGCGGGTTCAATGGTCATGGACATCCTCTTCATCCTGAGCGCCGCCATCGTCGGCTATCTCGCGTGGGATGCGTTCAAGGACATGGCGTGACGGCCAAGTTGCTCACGAATGTCGCAGTGATCGAATTTCTCGGCGTGTGATACAGCCTAGGGCAAGTCTTTCACGGCTTGCTCAAACGCAGCGTCTGAGGGGTTGTCCTTGCGAACAAACGCTTCGGCGAGTGTGACTCGCATTTCGTCGCAATAGACGACGACACAGAGGCGAAGCCCACCACTTTTGCCTTGGCCGGGAAGCCCCCATCTCACCTTGAGAATCTTTCCACCAGCGGGCGTGGCACCGAGCGGCGAGATGCTGGCACCTTGCTTGGTGTCGCAGTGCCCGGTTGCAAAGTACTCGCACAAGAAAAGCTGGAGAGCTTTCTTTTGCTCCTCGTACACGGCCTCACCCAGACGGTCTCGGACTTGCGAAAGGCCACTGGCCGTTGGCAACACCGTCCATGTTCCATCGGATGGCACATACTTCACCAGTCCGCTCCTCCGCCCATATCGGCAGCAGCGACTGCCGCCAAGCTTTCCTCTCCGAGCGGTTCTGAAAGCCACGGATCGACATCCACGATCTGTTGCATGGCAATCGACAAGTCGATGGGCTGTGGCTTGGCATGGGCACCAAGACCATTTCGATAGGCCATTTTCCAGCCGAGATTTTTGTGGGAGTAGTGCGAGACTTCCGTCGCAGTCTTCCTTGAGATCCAACCACCCACATTTTCAGCGAGTTGTTGGATTTGGGGAGTGACATACTTCATGGGGAATAAAGGACTGATGAGCTTGATCGGTTTTGATTGGCCCTCTGGCTCTCCCACCGCGATACCACTTTCGAGTAGTGGCAACACCAACCGTTTTTCATAGTGAGCCACGACAGGGCCTTGCTTCAAGGCCACGAACGTCGTGTTCGTGATTGGCGAACCGAGGTCTCGCAAGCAGACGAGGTCCAGATAGAAAATCGCCTTGTTGAGATTGACCATTTGAAGGCGCTGTCCCTCAGCACCACTTAAAAGGGCCGAAGCGGCTTCAAGCAATCTTGCGCGGCGTTCGTCTTTTTGTTCTTGTGTCAGCACGATCTCGCTCCCCGTGAATCACCTGTCCAACCCGATGGTATACCTCACGCGGTACACGCTGACACTCACCCGAAGCGTAAGCGAGGATGCAACGCACGTCCTCGCTTACGCTTCGGGTGAGTGTGAATTGTGCCATCCTCATCCGTGCGCGGTATAGCAGCCAAGGCTCGCTGATTGCACGGTTGTCGATTGAAGCGAATGCAAGAATCGTTGCGCGCGTGGAGCCTCACACATCGAGGTCGTCCACCAGGTTCGCCTCGCTCATGATGATGCGGTAGCGTTCGCTGGGGTCTTTGCCCAAGAGCTGCATGAACGTCTTTTCGGTCTCGATCACGCTGTCGATTTCCACTGCGAGCAGCGTGCGGGACTTGGGGTCGAGCGTCGTTTCTTTCAGTTGTTGGGCGTTCATTTCACCGAGGCCCTTGAACCGCTGAATCTCGACTTTGCGATTGGCGGGAAGGGCGGCGAGGATTTCTTCCTTTTGAACGTCGTCCTGCGCGTAGGTCGTTTGAGTGCCGACTTGAATCTTGTAGAGCGGCGGTTGGGCGAGGAACAGTTTCTTGCCGGTAATCAGTTCGCGCATGTGCCGGAAGAAGAACGTCAGCAGCAACGTGCTGATGTGATAGCCGTCACTGTCAGCGTCCATCAGCAAGACGACTTTGTCGTAGCGCAGATGCCGAATATCGAAGCCCGAACCAATGCCAGTGCCGAGCGTTTCCACAAGGTCGTTGATCTCCTGATTGCCCAGCACTTTGGTCGTCGCGAGCGATTCGGTGTTGAGCACTTTTCCCTTCAGTGGCAGCACCGCTTGAGTCCGCGAATTACGTCCCATCGCCGCCGTGCCGCCGGCGGACAAACCTTCGACGATGAACAGTTCGGACTCGGCAGGCTTGTTCGAGCGGCAGTCCAAGAGCTTGCCCGGCAGGTTCGTCTTGCGCCCTCCGGCAGACTTGCGACGGACTTCCTTTTGAGCCTCGCGACTTGCGGCCCGAGCCCGAGCCGCCAACACAATCCGACCGACGATGGCGTCCGCGATCGTGGCGTTGTTGTTGAGCCAAGTTTCAATGCCGGCGCGGACAATGCCCTCGACTTGCGCGGTCGTTTCTTGGTTGTTGAGCTTGTCCTTCGTCTGACCTTGAAACATCGGCTCGGTGAGGAAGATCGACAAGATGCCGCACGTCCCCTCGCGCATATCGTCGGGCGTAATGGCGACGCCCTTCGGCCGGATCTCATGTACCTCCATGTAATTCTTGATGGCCTTCGCGATGCCCGAGCGGAAGCCGTTCTCATGAGTCCCGCCGGCATGCGTGCGGATGCCGTTCACATAGCTGCGGACCCACGAGTCGGTCGATTCGGTCCAACGCAATGCAATCTCGACGCGCGTGCCTTCGTCGAAGTCTTTGACCGACGAGAAGAGGTCAGAATGCACCGACTTGCGTTGCTCTTCCTGCGTGATCTTTTCGAGGTACGCGTTGATGCCGTCGGGGTGCGAGTAGGTGACGGTCTCGTTCTTACTGTCGTCGGCGAAGACGATTTTCAGTCCGCCGTGAATGAACGAGATGTCTTCCAGATGCTGCTTGATCGTGTCCGCTCGGAAGTTGGTCTGCCGAAAGATTTGCTCGTCGGGCCGGAAGAAGATCTCGGTCCCGTGACCTCGAAACGGCTTCACTTTTTCGACCGGACCTTGAGGCACGCCGCGTTGATAGGTCTGCTGATACTCGAAGCCGTCGCGATGCACGGTGGCGCGCATCTCGATCGACAACGCATTGACGACCGACGAACCGACACCGTGCAAACCGCCGCTGCGTTGATAGCTCTTGTTGGAGAACTTGCCGCCGGCATGCAGCACGGTCAGCACGATTTCGAGCGCCGGCTTTTTCAACTTCGGATGCAAATCGACCGGGATGCCGCGTCCGTTATCGCTGACCGACATCGAGCAGCCGTCCTTGTGCAGCACGACTTTGATCTCCGTGCATTCCCCCGCGAGGTACTCATCGACCGAGTTATCGACGATCTCCCACAGCAGGTGATGCAGGCCGCGAGTATCGGTCCCGCCGATATACATCGAAGGCCGCCGACGCACGGCTTCCAGTCCTTCGAGAACTTCGATATCCGCACCGGTGTAGCTTTTCGCTGAAGCTGTGCTCATGGCATCCATTCGGGAGATTGTGCTGTCCGTAAAGTGTGTGACTGACTCGACTAAGCAACCCCGATGCGGATTGAGATAAGTCATATGAATCTCCAACTGATCGACTCGACTGAGCAAGTTGCGAATCGACTTCTCATGCGACTCGAAGG
>JAYSQC010000398.1:0-8721 GCA_043721755.1 Schlesneria sp. | reverse complement strand
ACAACTTGAGATTGCGGGGTTGTTCCACAACGAGCCCGACGCGCCAGCGAGGGCAAACCGTTGTCGAAAGTGAAGCCCTCGCTGGCGCGTCGGGCTAGTGATGAACCCCACAAGACAACGTTGTTCGACCACTGGGGCTTCGTCGCCGGGAATGAGTTCGTGCTTGTCCAGCCACCACAGGTAATGCTCCATCTGGCCGGTGTGCGCCAACTGGAAGCTCTCCCGCTTCAGATCAATCGCGAACAAGCTCCGCAGGAATGCAACTATGCTCCGCGCGGCCGAAACTGACACGTTTGCGGCCGCAGCACACTAACCCGAAGCGTCAGCGAGGATGTGAGTTGCATCCTCGTTGACACTTCGGGTTAGTGTCAGTTTCGGCCGCGCGGAGTATAAATTGCCCGCGAGTTTCTGCTTCCGACGCGGCCTCACCCGAAAGCCCTCGACCGCCGAACAGTCGTCATTACTCGCCAAGCGGGACGCCGTCTTCAACGTAGCGCCAGTTTTTGAGGAACGTCAACAGGTCGGCCATCTGTTCGACGGAGATGTTTTTCTCCAAGCCGATCGGCATCAGCGAGAGTCCGTTCGTTTTGAGTTCGTCCACGTCGGCGCGGAGAATCGTTTCCTCTTTCCCTTCCGGCAACCGCAGAGTGATCGACGAAGCGGTCTCATTTTTGACGAGGCCCGTGTAGGGCTTACCGTTCGTCGTGACCAGTGTGTAGCCGAAGTAGTTGGCATCGACCGCACGGTTCGGATCGAGGATGTTCGTCAGCAGATATGCGGGCGTGCGGTTGTACGTGTCGGCCACGTCCGGGCCGACGTTCACGCCGAGTCCCGCCACGCGGTGACAGGTAACGCAGTTCTTCTCGAAGACCGCTCGACCGCGAGTGACATCCCCCTTCTTCTCGATCGCCGGTTGATACGCCGCGACAACGGCCGCGCGATCGGCCGAGACATTGGCGGCGAAGAGTTTGTCGGCGCGCGCCGCCAGATCCTTGTTGCGGTGTTTCGTCAGTCGAGCCTGCCGCGTCGGATCGAGTTCGTTCGCCTTGACCGCCCCCGCCTCGATGTCCTTCAACAGCGAGTCGCATCCGGTGTCATCGGCCAGCAACACGTCGAGCAGGGCGCGGCGCAGCGGCGGTGTTTGAACGGCGAACACCGCGAGCAGCTTGGGGCCGACTGACGGTTCGTGGTGTGCGGCGATCGCGTCGAGCGCGGCCAGTCGTAGCGGGGCGCTCGCGTTGGAAACGGCCAGCGCGAGCAACGCCTCGGTGACCTCCGGCTGCTTGGCATACTGAAGCGTTTTCATCGTGACCAGCCGTCGCAGCTCGGTCTCTGCGGACGATGCGACGAGCACGCGGGCCGCGTCGATCAATTCTTGGGCCGCCTTCGATTCCGTCTCACCGAGTTGCGCGAAATGCTCGGCCAGCGATTGGCCGCGTCGCGTGAACCCGTCCGCCAACCCGCGCACGCCGGCGAGTCGCACGTCGCGTGCGACGGCATCGTCCCACTTGGCCGGGTTGAAACTGAGCAACCATTTGAAGATTGCACGCGACGCTCCCGGCGCGGTTTGACGGCCGATGACCGCAGTCAACTCTTCGACGAGTTCCTCCGCCGCCGCGACCGGTTCGGCCAGCGTGTCCCAGTCGTTCAGCAGTTCAATCAAGAACGCTTCGGGCGGTTCGGTTTTCAGCGTTCCGACGGCCACACGCAACCACGGATCGGTCGCGCCACGTCGCAACAATCGGACGAGCGACGCGCGGGCCTGGTGATCGTCGGCACTGCGGCCAGATAGACCGAGAGCCATCCGAAACCGAACGCGATCATCGGTCTCATGGCCCGCCAGATCGACCGTCTCGTCCGACAAGAGTTCGTCGAGGTTTTCACCGATCGCCGCGACAACCTGTTCGCGCACGCGGGCATCGCGGTTCTCGGTCTCACTCCATGCGAGGACGGCCGGAGTCAGTCGCGGCTCGAGCGATTGCAGCAGCCACAAAACGTGCAAGCGGCTGCGCGTGAGCCGATTCTTTTTCCAATCGAGTTTGAGGGCGGTCAGGACTTCGTCGGGATTGCGCTCGAGCAACAAGCGGGACGCCGTTTCACGATGCCACGCGTTGCGATGTTCCAGCAGTTCGATCAGGTCTCCCACCGTGAGCTTGCTCAGGGCTTCGTCGGGCCGCTCTTGGAGTGACGGCGGTTCGGCGGCGGTCACGCGCCAGATGCGACCTCGATCACTGCCATCGTTCAAATCCTTGCGGGTTCGCAGCTCCACCGGCATCCAGTCGGGGTGCTCGATCACCGCGCGGTACATGTCCACGATGTACAACGCGCCGTCGGGACCGTTCGCAATGTTCACCGGCCGGAACCAGGTGTCGGGACTCGCAAGGAACTCTTGGCCCTGCTCACCCGGATGGCTGGTGAAGGTTGCTCCCTGTGGCAACATGACTTCACGATGCACGAGACTGCCGGTGGGGTCGCAGGTGAAGGCGTTCCCTTTGTATTCCGGTGGCAGTGCGTCGCCGCGATAGATTTGAACGCCGCACGCGGCCGTGAATTGATGGTCGTGTGTAAGAGAAGTCGTCCACGTCCGGCAGATCGGATAGAGCTTCGAGTGTTCGGCAAACGCCGCGACATCGTGAACGGTCTTCTTCACCGCGAGGAACGGATTTCGTTTGATGAAGTGATCTTCCAGAACGACGTGTTGCACCGGATTGCGGTTCGAGCAGACGAAGCGGTTGCCGTAGTCGTCGAAGCACAACCCAAACTGCCCGTGTCCCGAGACCGCGCCGTACTCGCCGGTCAGCGGGTGGAAGCGAAAGTCGAATCCGGCGAGTGGCAGCGGCTGGCCCTTCGTTTTCCATTCGGGCTTCGCGGCGACGACCGTTCCACCGCGCAGACCATTCGCCACATAGACCCAGCCGTCGGGACCGAGCGTCGGATGGTTCGCGCGCAGTTGTGAGTTCCCTTGATCGAAGCCGGTGAACCACGTCTCTTTGACTTCGGCCTGTCCGTCGCCGTTGCGATCCGCGAAAAAGGCGATCTCGCCCGCCAGAGTCACAATCACGCCGTCTTTCCACGGCAGGATGCCCGTCGCGAACAGCAGCTCATCGGCGAAGACGGAGGCGGTTTCATAGCGACCGTCCTTGTTCAGATCGAGCAGCCGCTTGATGCGCGACTTCGGCTTCTCATTCGAGCCAGGCTTTGGCCCGTAGGGATAGTCGCGCATCTCGACGACCCACAACGCGAGGTCATCTCCAAACGCGATGGCCACCGGCGCGATGACATCCGGCTCCGCCGCGACCAACTCCAGCTTGAGGTCAGGCGACGCGAGGACAAAGCTCTTCAAAGCCTCGCTCACCGATAGCGGACTCTTCACGGCAGGCGGTGGTGCGGCTCGTACGAAACCCGTGCCAATCAACACCGCAGCGAATGCCGTGAAGAATTGTAAAGCTAAGATCATCATTTGATCCCGAGGAGCGAGAAGTACCATCGATAGAAGTCCCCGACGAAGGGGAAGTTCTTAATCGCCCATAAGACTGGGGCGTAGACAACAACGTAGAAAAAGGAATCCACTTCCCGGGGCAAAAGTCCAAATCGGATCAGCATTTCGTATGGCCCCACACTGAGCGGATAACCGATCAGCAACGAAATAATGCCTCCGGCAATCAACCAGCGGCGACGGCGGCATTGCCAAGCCTCGGCTTGAGCGATCACGAGGTCGGCCGGATCGGCGGCGGGATCTGGTGATGTGTCGGGAGTCTTCACTTCTATTCCGGCTCCTGTATTCTGTCCCCCGCCTCCCGCTTTTCCCGCCGCATGATAGACCGACCGTTCAAGGAATCCCATGCCTCACGCTGCGTTGTTTGTTGCCCGGTTTTGCTCGTCCGCATGGATCGGAGCGGCGGTCCTGTTCGTGATCGTGGGCATCCTTGAAGTGACGCGAGGCGGCTTCGATGCCGCGACCAAAGATATGCTGGTCGCCCTCCGGTTTCCCGCCTTCTACCTGACGGGGGCAACCCTGATTGGAACGGCTTGGCTGGCGACGTGCTTCGCCCGCGATCGCGCCGAGCTGTCGCCGCGACGGCAAGCCATCGCGGTCCTCTGTCTGCTGGCCGTTCTTGCCGTGATGGCTCTCGACTACGCCTTCATCTATCAGCCGTTACTCGCGATGGTGACGCCGCCCGGAGTCGAGAAGACCGCCGCGTTCAAGCAATACCACGATGCGTCCAAGTACGTGAACCTGCTCGGTCTCGCCCTGACTCTGACCGCCAGCGTCTCGCTGAATTGGCCGCGAGCGAAAGCGAGTTCGCAACTGTAGGACGGGCACTCTTGCCCGTCCGTATGGAGAAGAAAAGCCGGACGGGCAAGAGTGCCCATCCTACAGTTCGGCGACTCACGCCAACTCGGCCAGCACGAGCGTTCCCATCTCGACGGTTCCAATGCTCGGTCCACCGGCGGCGAGGTCGGCGGTGCGATGGCCTTTGGCGAGGACGCGATCCACGGCTTGCTCGATCAGCTTGGCTTCGGCTTCCAATTGGAGTGAATGCCTGAGCAGCATCGCTGCGGCGAGGATCGTGCCGAGCGGATTGGCGATCCCCTTTCCCGCGATGTCTGGAGCGGAGCCGTGAATCGGCTCATACAGTCCCGGTCCCGACGAGCCGATCGACGCGGACGGCAGCATCCCCATTGAGCCGGGCAGCATCGAGCCTTCGTCCGTCAGGATGTCGCCGAACAGGTTCTCGGTCACGACCACGTCGAAGCTGCGCGGCCTTGAGATCAGGTGCATCGCCATCGCATCGACGAGGACGTTCTCAATTTGAACGTCGGGGAACTCGGCCTTCATGACGCGCTCAAACGTCCGCCGCCACAATCGCGACACTTCGAGGACGTTCGCCTTATCGACCGATGTCACCTTCTTGCGTCGCCCACGCGCCGCCTGTCCGGCGAGTCGCACGATCCGCTCGACCTCATGCGTACTGTAGATCATGGTGTTGTAGGCCGACTCGCCGTCGGCGGTCGTTTCCTGACCCGACTGGCCGAAGTAGATGCCGCCGGTCAGCTCGCGGAAGAAGAGGATGTCGGTCCCTTGAACGATCTCAGTCTTCAGCGGCGACGCACTGATGAGATGCGGCGAGACCGAGATCGGTCGCAGATTCGCGAACAGCCCCAGCTCCTTGCGAATCTTCAGCAGGCCGACTTCCGGGCGCGTCTTCGCGTTCGGGTCATCCCACTTCGGACCACCGACCGCACCGAGCAGTACCGCTTGCGATGCCTTGCACGCGGCCAACGTTTGCTCGGGCAGCGGATCGCCGAACTGGTCGATGGCACAGCCGCCGATCGGGCAGGTCGTGAACTGAAACGAATGCCCGAATTTCTGAGCCACCGCGACAAGAATCCGCTCACCCTGAGCGACCACTTCCGGACCAATCCCGTCACCGGGGAGCAACACGATCTGAGCTTGCACTGCGAATCACCTTTCCAAATGGAGAACGACAAACATCGGGGCCGCACTCTAAGGGAGAGCCGGAACGCAGGGCAAGTTGCAGACGAGTTTGGGCGCGTTCCCCACCGTGTTCACATTGGCCGAGGGGGTGCCCACTCGAAGTCCGGCTAACAAAGCTATGCCTCTCGCGGGGGACAATGAGACATCCGAGCGGGGCGGCGTAAGCCCCCCGGTTCTTGGGCGTAAGCCCGTTTCCAAAGAACCGGGGGGCTTACGCCACCCCGCTCGGAAATGTCTCACCTATGGCCGCGTGAGGTATAAGCCGGACTTCAGCGAGTCGAGTTCTCGGCAACAATTGCCGACGCAACCTTGCAAGGTCGTTTGGAGGTCCACAAGTTTGTGAGACTCTTCCTTCCGTGCGGGTTGAAACTGTCCGTTCGCTCTTTCTTGTCGTGCCGAGTGAACTCCGCCCGAACTTGTCGCACTCGATCAGCCGATTCGATTTGGGCGAGCTGCGCGGTGCTGATCTGCATCCTTGCCGTTCGCGCAGGGTGGCAAAGGATGGAACACTTTGCCCGGCAACCGTCGATGGATGCGTCATGGACACGACCGACACAATGACGACCGACACGATCAGCAGTGCTGCCTCGAATGCTGTTCCGCCGCATGGCGCTGCGATGGCTGTGCCTCCCCTTCGACCGCATCGCCCCGCATCACCCCGCCGCTTCGCCGTTCTCTGCGTGGCCGCACTGGCGACGGGGATTGGCGTCGCAACGTGGTTTGAAGTGCGTGGAGCGACCTCGTATGCGGGGCGACTCGAAGTGAGAACAATCACGGTCTCTGCGGGACGTGCCGGGAAAGTCATTTCACTCAACGTGACGACGGGGCAGCGCGTCGTTCCGGGTGAGAAATTGTTCGAGTTGTCCGATGATCGTCTGGCGGATGAGATCATCGCGAAGAAACGCGAACTGGTGGAACTCGAATCGGAACTGCAACGTGTGCGCGCCACCGCCGACGTGGAACTCGAATGGCGGCGACGCGATCTGCAAAGCGAGGCGTTTCAAACGCAGCTCAAGGCGGCGGCGGTGACTCAGGAACGATTGAGCCGCCAGGTCGAGCAACTCGCGTGGCAGGAACAATTGACGGGCCGGCCGGCCGATTGGATCGTCAAGCCGACTCTGGTTGCATCCACCGCGACATTCGGTCCCGTGGTACTGGACGATCACGCCCGCGATGAACGGCGTGTTCAGGCGATGCTGAAGGAGGATGCGGCCGCAAGTGCGGCGGAGGCTTTGACGGCTCAACTGACATTGTGCGAGCAGCGACTCGAACGGTTGAAAAAGCTCGACGATGAATTGACCAGCAAGGTGAGATTGTCGGTCGGGGTCGAGTTGGCGGAGACTCGATTGAAGCGCGTGAAGGACGAACTGAGTTCCCTCGAACAGCAATGCGACTCCTTGACGAGAACGTGTCCCTCTCACGGCGTCGTCGGTGCGGTCCACCGCGAATCGGGAAGCTTGGTCGGCGCGGGTGATGCGGTCGTCGAACTGTTCGACGATGACCGCCGCCATCTGATCGCTTCGATCCCGTCCTCGGCCGTGGCCAAGTTGAAGCCGGGAACCAAGCTGACACTGATCTTTCCCGCACGCTCCAAACGAATTGGTCTCGTCGCGACGATCCCGCCGCAAGCGATGCGGTTGGAGGGCGAGCAGGACGAGGACTCGCAGGTGGCGGTGAAGATCGAACCGGCGGGCAAGCTGTGGCCCAAGGTGCCGATCGGCTCGCGCGTCAAAGTGCAAGTTCCGCAGTGATGCGGTCACAGATCTTCTGTGGAGCATTCGCTCCGCGAATGTCTGGGCATTCGCGGAGCGAATGCTCCACAGAGGCGGGACTCGCCAAAACTGGACCAAGTACAACTCCGCCGTTTGTCGCCTTTCGCTCCGCGAAAGGGCGTTCTTTCGCGGAGCGAAAGACGACACGGCTTTGGACCAGTGTTACCGTACATTCACGCCAGTCGCCTTACCGCGCTGATCTCTTCCAACGAGAACGGGCCGCACTCGCCCGGTTGCCCGTTCTCAGAGTCCGTCCCCCACAAGACGAGCTTCCCTTGCTGGCTGGCTCGCGAGTCGGGGTAGCCACAGATCGTGCGACCGTCGAGGAGAGTGACCTCAATTTCAGAAGTCTCTTCGATCCCAAGCGTCTCGTGGACGAGGTCCGGAAAACGAGACCACGCCCACGACCAGAGTGTCTTCTCGGGCGAGACCTTTCCGGCGATATCCATCCATTCCAATTCGGCTTGCCTGAGCGAGAGCAGTGACGCTTGACGGCACCAGGGTTGAAGCACATCGCTCAGCCACGCCTTGCGTGACGCGACCAGTTCGTCGAACGGAGACATGCTCAACCCTTCGTCGCCGCAGCGACTGCCTGCCAGACTTCGTCCGCGATGCGATCAACCGACTTGAGTTCGTCGCCATCGAGGCAATTCACACGGAGCCAACTCGGATCGTCCGTCGCCAGTCGGGAATAGATGCCGTGAACGCGCTGCAAGTACGCGGCGTCCGCTTCCTGCAAATCGGCGGCTCGATCAGTGTAAGTCCGCTGCGCTTTGAGCGCGATCAACTTGGTCGCGTGATCTACGGGGAGGTCGAGAAACACCGTGCGGTGCGGACGCGGCAACTCGTATAGCGTGAACTCGACGGAGCGGACCCACTCGATCAACTCGTCCCGTTCGGCCCCGTCCACTTTGGCCGCTTGATGGGCGACGTTGGACGCCACGTAACGATCGCAGACAACCACGTCGTTCTCGGCCAGCGCCCGCATGAGTACCGGCTTCGATTCAAACCGGTCTCCCGCAAACAGCAGCGAGACCAGGAATGGGCTGACCTGATCGAGCTGTCCGAACCGGCCATTGAGAAAGTCGCCGATCTTCCGACCGAACTGCGTGTCGCGATAACGCGGGAAGCTGAGTAGCTCGCAGCGACGGCCCTCAGCACGAAGACGTTCCACGAGCCGAGCGGCCTGCGTCCCCTTGCCCGACCCGTCGATCCCTTCAATCGCAATCAGCAAACTCACAACGATGAATCCTTTTTGAACTGGCCGACGCCACTCTGATATGCGATCCCGTGCTGGACCTTTCGACTGTTGAAGTCCAGGCCCGTAAAGAAGTCCGGCTGACAAAGCGATACCTCGCGCGGTCCTTGATGAGAGATCTGAGCGGGGCGGCGTCAGCCCCCCGGTTCTTCCCAAGAGGGCTTACGCCCAAGAATCGGGGGGCTGACGCC
>JAYSQC010000397.1:0-8894 GCA_043721755.1 Schlesneria sp. | reverse complement strand
CGACGCGCCAGCGAGGGCAAACCGTTGTCGAAAGTGAAGCCCTCGCTGGCGCGTCGGGCTCGTGATGAACCCCTCAAGACAAAGTTGCTCGACCACTAGCCCAATGGCACTGACTTTAGAACCGATCGAGTAGCGGAGCGGCGCAAGCCGCCCGGTTTTTTCGAGTTTGCGCTCGCTTCAACCGGACGGCTCGCGCCGTACCGCTACTAAAGTCAGTGCCATTGGGCGCTAGCCGCCGGTGGTGAACGAACGGCGGCTAGCGCCGTGCCGCTCACAGAACCCCAATTCTGAGGGATGACGACGCACGGGTGTGTGTCGAAACACGTTGGGACAGGGGCCGCTCGCGGAGCGAAAAGGCTCGTCTTTGAAAGACGCCTTCCGGGACATGACGAAACACCGATCCCGGCCACTCGAAGAGGGCCTTCAGACGGACGTGCGAAGCTCGACGGGCGTGACCTGCGTGGTTGGCGAACCCTGCGATTCATTCTTCGCGTTGTTGCCCTGGCCCGGCTTCTGGAAGAAGTAGAACATCCCGAAGCTGCAGACGACGATTGCCGCGAGCATGGCCGCTCCGATGAGGACCGTTTTGGTCATCTCATCCAACGGTGGTTTGATGGCGAGAGGAATCTTATGGAGACCGGATTGTGTGGCGGCCGTTGCGGCGGCACTCAATTTGGACGCCAACTCTTGCACTGCGGGCACGGCGGTTCCCGGTCTGACGCCCGCATTCGGGAGTTGCAAACTGGAGTCGGGACGACGGTCCCGCGACTTCAACTTGACCGAGGATTTAGGACGCGGCCCGCGCGAACTCGATCCGCTTGTCGGGGAATCCCCCGAGGCGACGCGGTCTTTCTCCATCGACTCCGGTGCCAACACGCTGACTTCGCTGTCGCTTTGCTTTGTGCCGGGAGCCTGCGCCGAAAACGAATCCATTCCGCACAGCGAAGCCACCAACATCAGGTGCTTCTGCTTCCAGGCGGTGGGGGCGTGTTCGATCAACCAGCGCGAGAGGGCTTCCGAGACTTCGGCCGACGACTGGTAACGATCGGACGTTTTCTTGGCCATCATTTTGTCGAGGATCGCCAGCAACGAAGGGTCGATGTCCGGACGCTCATAGCTGACCGACGGCGGCGTCTTGGTTTGATGGGCGAGTAGCCTCTGCACCAGCGTGCCGTCGGTGAACGGCGGGTGTCCGGTGAGGGCGAAGTACATCGTGCAGCCGAGGCTATAGATGTCGGCCCGGGCATCGACCTGATGACTATCGACCGCCTGTTCCGGCGCGAGGTAGTCGGCCGTGCCGAGCACCTTTTCATCGTGCTTGATCGTCAGTGACTCTTCATCGTCCGACTTGAAGAACCGAGCCAGCCCGAGATCGAGCAGCTTTACGATCCCCGTATTGTCGATCAGCAGGTTGCCCGGTTTGACATCGCGGTGAACCATGCCAAGGTGATGGGCATGACCGAGTCCGTCGGCCGCTTGACGAATCGTGTCCACAGCCGTGACGTAATCGAGCGGCCCCTGATCCTTCACAACCTGCTCGACATTGCGGCCTTCGACGTACTCCATGACGAGGAAGTGGATGTCGGTGCCGCTCTCCGTCTGCTTATCGACATCGTAGGCGCGAACGATGTTCATGTGGTTCATCGCGGCGACCGCACGGGCCTCGCGATGAAAGCGGCCGAGGTACGACGTGTCCTGCACTTTGTTCGCGGGCAGAACTTTGATGGCGCAGCGTCGCTCCATCAGGATGTGTTCGGCGAGGTACACAGCGCTCATCTCACCCGCGCCGAGCAACGACAGCAGGCGGTAGCGTCCGAGAATGAAGCCCTTGTGGCGACCTTGAAGCAATTTTTCCGACTGCCATTCCGTGAGGATCTGGCGATCGACCATCGCCGACGCGAGGGCACACGAATCGTTGTCGTTCACACCCGCTTGGATGAGTTCCGCCAAAATGGAATCAACATGCCCCGCGTCGATCAAGCCGCTTTGCTTGACCCCGGCGAGGAATGAGGCGGCAGTAAGTTTGAGCGTCATGGAAACCTTGTCCTTCAACTCCAGCCGAACGCCGGTCTCAACGTGCGAGTTTGCCCCGGTCGATTCGTGGTCGAACAACGGGATGTTGCGGATTGTTCACCAACTAGCCCGACGCGCAAGCGAGGGCAAACTGTCGTTACAGGCGAAGCCCTCTAGTGACGAACTCCCCAACACAAAGTCGTTCGACCACTAGCACAATCACAATCCTCTATCAGTGTCGCCGCGCCCGAGGACCGGTGTCGATGAGATGTTCCTCGACTCGGCGATTCTCGCGACATTTCGTTTGAACCGGGTCGGTCACGCCGAAACGTTGCCAATTGGCAACGCCACTCAGGCCCCCGTTACAACCGTTGTCACCCGTTTCCCGGTGTTCTTCCCACCACTTCGATCTCAAATACGAGGGACTCACCGGCCAGCGGATGGTTGCCGTCCAACGTGATCTCATCCTCCGAGGCGTTGCGGACCCACACATCGAGTTCGCGCCCGTTGACCTCCGCCGTGAGCTGATCTCCCTCGTCGATCTTTTCGAGAACGCCAAGTCGCGGAGCCAGTTGTTGCAACTTCGGGTCGCGAAATCCGAACGCCTGCTCGGGCGGAACGGCGATCCGTCGTCGTTCGCCGACACGCATTCCAATCACGGCGCGGCTGACTCCCAGAATCACCTCGGGACCGCCCGCAACGAACTCCATCGGCTCGCGACGCCCGGAGGTCTCGATCACACAGCCGTCGGCCGCGAACGACGTGTAGTGCAGTTGAACGCGATCACCCGCATTGACGATGGTCATGATTGAGCCTCAGGGTCGGGGGGCATTTCAAAACTAGCCCGACGCGCAAGCGAGGGCTGAACATTCGATCACGGTGAAGCCCTCGCTTGCGCGTCGGGCTAGTTCTGAAATGGGCACCTAGTTTTGAAATGCGCACCCGGCATCGTCCTCGCTCACGCTGCGGGTTGGTGACTTACAGCAGGACATGGCAGTTGCGATTGCGGAGATCGATGGCACGGCGTTCGTATTCGTCGGCCTGAGACGTTTGTTGTGCCTCGCGGAGCAAGCCGGAGAAGACGAGCAGCGCGTCGGCTACTTGTTCGGATTCATTGCCGTAGCAGCGTTGGCACATCTTGACCGTTCGCTCCATCCATTCGCCCGCCTCGTCCAAGCGGCTCTTCGCCAAGCAGAGCCGCGCGATGCTGTTGGCGAAGCGAATGCCGTTCGGGTTGCCGATGCCGAGTGCTTTCTCGCTGATCGCCAGCCCCATGCGCAGCGCCTGCTCGGCTTCGGCGAAGCGTTCTCGTGCCAGATACGTTTTGGCCAGCCGCTTGATCCCCGGCAACAGTGAGACGTGTTCCTCGCCGACCACCTTTTGACGCAGGGCCAGCTCTTGAACGGTCAAGGACTCGGCCTGCGAGATTCTGGTCAAACGGCGTGCGGATTCAGCGGCGACGGCCAAGACATCGGCCATCGCCAGTGGCGGGCATTCCTTGGCGGACTGATAGATCGCGGTGGCTCTGGCTCCGATCGACATGGCTCGGGACGGCTGACCTTGAGCCAGTGCGAGCTGCCCGCACCGCGTGAGCACTTCCGCCACGAGCGGGTGTTGCTTACCGAGAGTCTGCTCGCGCAGAGCCAGCGCCCGATTGAGAACGACCTCTGCCTCTGCCAAATCGGTGCGAGCCAACGCGACCTCACCCAGCCAGACGAGCGTCTTGACCAACTCGGGATGTTCCTTACCGAACAGTTGCTCGGACAGATCGAGTGCCCGACGGTGAAAGCCGCGCGCGGCATCCAAGTTCATCCGGGCGGCGTTGAGGCAACCGAGTCCATTCAGCGTCTGCACCAATTGCGGATCGCGTGCCGGGAGACAACGCTGTTGAATTTCGAGTGTTCGATTCAGGAGGCGTTCGGCGTTGGCGTGCCGTCCCGCCGTCAGATGGACATAGCCCAGGCTGCACAACGTCAGTGCGAGTTGCACTTCATCGACCGGTTGCTGCTTTTCAAACGCACTCACCGTCTGATCGAGCAAGCGTTCGGCGGCCGCATGTTTTCCGAGAGCCAACATCGCTTCCGCCAATTGACGCTGCGTCTTGGCGATCAGGACATGTCCCACGGGATGGAGGCGTCGGCGAATCGTCGTGGCCTTGCGCAGCAGCGACTCCGCCGACTCGAACCGTCCCGCCTGCAAGCGGTAAGCGCCGAGATTCGACAAGCCCTGAGCCACGAGCGGGTGATACCAACCGACGTGGGTGCGGGTTTGTCGCACCGCGCGGATTGTCAGTCGTTCGGATTGTTTCAAGCGGCCGCCCAATCGCAGGACCGCGGCCAGATTCATGAGCTGGACGCCGAGCGTCGGATCACCGGGACTGAGCCGTTTCCGGGCGAGCCGCAGATTGCGGAGGAAGGCCCGTCGCGCCAGATCGAACTCGCCCCGCGCGACGTGCAACGCCGCGAGGTTATTGCGGGCGCGAACCAGTTGCGAAAGTTCTGCGGCGATGCGCGAAGCCGCAGAAGTCTCTGGCGAAACCTCGCTCACGGTCGGCGGCATCACCCCCGCCGCACCAACCCGCAGCGTGAGCGAGGGCGGCGAGATGTCCCGCGTGGAATCGCCCTCGCTCACGCTGCGGGTTGGTGTGGAAACCGTTGCCAGAACGTCGCGGGTGGTCGCTGGGCCGCGCTGCTCAACATGAGCCAGCAGCGCGATGACGCGCTGGCAGGTGGTCAACGCCACGTCCATGCGACTGCGACCGTGATGCAGTTCGACGAGTTGATTCAGCGCGGATGCGACCTCGCCCACAGCGGTCGCCGGGACGTCATGGCATTGGGCGGCGAGGCCGATCAACAACTGTTCGGCCCGTTCGACCTTGCCGAGTGACACGAGGATCGACGCCAGCCACGACAGGTGTTGAACCGTCAACTCGTGCGTCGCGCCGAGCTGCTTCTGGCTGAGAGTCCACAGTTCGTGAACATAGGGACGGGCGCGACCCGGCTGCCGATGCGCGCAGTACCAGCGCGCCAGTCGTTGGATCGCCGCCCGTTGTTCGGGTTCGTTGGCCACCGACCGGTTACGGGCGGCAGCAAGCTCATCCAGCAAGCGTTGCTCAGTCGCCATTCCGGTCATCCTCTCGAAAAAATGTCGGTCGTAAACGCGAAGGCTTCGCGACCGGCGGCGTCCTCGCCGCGTGTGTTCGTGGTGGTGCCACGCAGTCCCCGAACCGGTTCCGCAGCGGCGGAACTCCATGCGGGAAGCGGTGGCGGGAGCAGAGGCATGACCGCTGGTCGCGTTCGACGACGCTGCAAGGCGGATCGCATCTGATCGAGTTGCCAGCGGTACGAACCGAAGTTCAACTGCTTCGGCAAGTCACGTTGGAGCCGATCCAACCGTTGCGCGAACGTGGTCCCATCGGCCTCTTCGAGTTGTCCCGCGTTCGCCGCCATGGCCAACTCGTGCGAGACCTCGTCAATCTCGCGAGCGAGCGCCGCGCGGTGTTCGTGGATTTGAGCCTCGCGTTGTCCCCGCAGGGTTCCGCGTTTGGCTTCGCTGGTCCAGACGTTCAGTTCGAGCAAACGGCCCGTCGCGACATGATCGCCGTGCAACGCATGAACGTCGTAAGCGTAGGCCCAACTGGTGTCGCCCCGTTCGAGGTGGTCGAACAGTTCGCGTTCGAGTGTCGCCGGTTCCGCTTCCGGTTCCCATTGGTCGTTCAACTCCAGTCCGGAGATTTTGAGCAGTTCGGCGTGGAGCACGTGTCGCAGTTCCAACTCCTGCAACGGGACGGACAGCCGCCCCTCGAACAGTCCGTGGATCCGTTCGACGGAGCGGCGGCAGCAAGCGATGGCGGCTCGGATCAGCGGCGAAGTCGCCAGGTGCGACTGTTCGTTCAACTCGTGGATCACGCCCGTCGACCGTTGAAGAACTTCCTCGCGCAGTTCAAAGGCATCGGGTGGGAGTGGAGCGGCAGTCTGAGCGGAGCCGAGTCCACTGAGTCTGAGCCAGCGGCTCGCGAAGTCGAGGGCTTTGTGCAGGACTGCCTGCATCTCACCGTTCATTGTGCTGTTGCCGCGCACCGCCGCGTCCAAGGCGGAGGAGGTGCCGGTTCGCGGGCCGTTCTCGGTGGCATCGGTTCTCAGGAGTGTTGTCAGCCGGGTGATTTCCTGACGGACGCTGTTGCGTTCGCCCGCGTCGTCTTCGATCACCGGGCGCAGCAAGCGGGACGCGAACAGCAAGACTTCCTGCCACTTGCACCAGACCTGGGTGGCCTCGGAGTGACGGATGCTCGTGCTGGCGGTGAGTGTCCAATGGGCGTGCAAGAAGAGGGGTGAAGTGCGGCCGTAATTCACCGCCTTCTGCGCCGTGTCCTGCAACCATTGTTCGGCGGCGATCGCGACAGACTCGGTGTTGGATTCGTCCCCTGCGGCCAGCGGGGAGCGAAACATTTCGACGATCTGTCCGTCGAGCCGATCCCCGTAGAGCGCGATGCGACTGCAATAGTTGTAGAGCTGACTGCATCCCGGCGCGATCTTGAACGCCCGCAAGATCGACGTGGCCGAATTGGCTCCCGAGATCAACGCCGCTGGCAACGCGGCCGCACGCAGGAAATACCCGATTGCCACGCGACGCTCGGAATTGTCGTCGGTCAGATGCTCCGGGCGGAACTGGCGCAGGCCGTCATCCAACTCACGAGCCAGCTCACCGCTGGACTCACTGACCTGCGCGGCGAGCACCAATGATCGGAGCAACCAGACCGGAGCGGGCAACGTCGATGAAATTGAGGAAGAACGGAACTCGGCGCACTGCGCCAAGTGCATCGCCAACGCGAGGCGGTTCTCGGCGAGCAGGTCCACGACCACGCTTGGCAGGCGTGCGGATCGTTGAGCCGCGTCCGCACCACTTTTGGCGGGGGCTGCGAGCGGCCGTGCGGGAGCAGACGCCGCGATCACAACCGGGGCGAAGATGGACTCCACCAAGATCGGTGACTCAATCGGCGGCATCCCGCGCAGCTTGGCTGGCGGAGTGCGATCCTCGAACACGCTTTGTTCCAAGGGAGACGGCTGAAAAATCGAGTCTGGTCCGGGGACGGGCCACACCGCCGATGGAGCGGGAACGGGGACGCGCGGCGGTGTCGCAGTGACCACTCGTGCTGTCGGAAGATCGACAACCGCACGACGAATGGCAGGTACGTCCGCAGTGGAGTTCTTCGCGACCAGGGTTGCCGCCATCGCAACAGCAGCCGTTTTCGCAGGGGCAGCCGTTTTCGCAGGGGCAGACAGAGGAGGCATCACAGCAGCGGGCGGGGCCACGAAGTTCATGGCGGACGCTTCGGCGTGAGGGCTGGCATCGCGTTGAACACGGCCGCGGGCAATCGCGGTGGCCAGTTGCCGTCCATAAGTGGCCGTCACGCAATCATTGCATTCCACCCACTCCGAGTCCGACAGCCGATCGCCGTGTTCACACAGCTTGAGCAACAAGTTGAGCGGATGCGTTTGATTGTGAACGGCTTCCAGTTCCGGCTCGAGGTCCGAGTGACTGGCATGGAGGGCGAGGCCAATCATTCGACGGGCCTCAGCCTGACACAGTGCGAGCGGCGCGAAGTCTGCGGTCTCAACGTGGCTCAACGTCAACACTTGATTCAGCGCGGCCACGGATTGCTCGCGGCACTCCCGATCGGTCAGTAGCCGCTTCAAATCGTCGAGCGTGATTTCACCACGCGCGGCATCGCTGTCGTGAGCCGTTCCGTCTGTCGAGTGTCTTGCGCCGCCCAATTGTTCCGCCAACAGCAGCGCCCGCTCGCGATACGAATGGAGATCGTCGATCAGGTCGTCACCGGGTGGCTCGCCGATGGAGTCGAGTCGATCGGCGGCCACCGTAAGTCGCCCGGCCAGCCGCTCGCGCCGCTGGCTGAGTTGCTCCAGCTCCTGACGCAGCTCTTGAAGACCGCTCGACGTGTTCATGACTGCTCCATCCGAGGCGTAGGACGAGTGAATCGCGTTGGTGACATCTGCCTCAGTCGTCGATGCGACATTCTTGGCGAGCCGGGCGGCGTCAGCCCAATGGCACTCACTTTGAGCGAATTTCAAATGGACGTTCTGTGCGACGTAGCTGAATTCGTAAGAATTCAGCCGGCTTTGATGATCCTCTGAAGTCTGACGACTTCAGCTACCCCACAAAGTGAGTGCCATTGAGCGTCAGCCCCCGGACTTCTTCACGCGAGAAGTCCGGGGGCTGACGCCGCCCGGCTCACCAAAACTGATACTGGAGTTCGTAGTAGGGTGGGCTGTGCCCACCACTCCACTTTTGCCTCGAAAAACTAGCCCGACGCGCAAGCGAGGGCTGGGCATTCGATGACGGCAAAGCCCTCGCTTGCGCGTCGGGCTAGTTTTGAAATGCGTTCTAGAAGACTCGCGACCCCGAGACGCCGAGTCGGACACCGTCGCCGTGAATGCTGTCCCCTTCGACCAAGTCGTGTGTGACTTCATTCGGGTCCGCTGGCGGAAGGGACCGCTTGCGATCACGCGCCAGCCGAACCAGTTCGATGGGCCCGATCCCCTCGGACTGCAGCTTGGCCTCCAAAGATTCCATCAACTTTTCGTAGACCGCGTTCTGGACCTGCGGTGACTGAAACGTGTTCACCACCGAGGCCATGCCCGGCAGATACGACAACAGTGTTTTGTAACGGAGAGCACTCATTCCTCAGCCCTTTCAAAATCGTTGGCCAGTCGGGAGCCACGCTCCCGATCCGATTCCATCCCCTCATGAACTCATCGCATTCTGGCTCTGTTTTGAAACCCCACCCCGCTTGTCGGGGTGGTTTACGGGTCTCTGCACTACTCCATAATCTCTGTGACGCCGAGTAGTGCAAAGACCTGATT
>JAYSQC010000396.1:0-3339 GCA_043721755.1 Schlesneria sp. | reverse complement strand
AATCAGGTCTTTGCACTACTCGGCGTCACAGAGATTATGGAGTAGTGCAGAGACCCGTAAACCACCCCGACAAGCGGGGTGGGGTTTCAAAACAGAGCCTAGTCTCCCACCAGACAGAGTGACACTCGCCCCAAGGATCGTGGAAAGATGGTTGAAGACGGTGAAATGCCCGGAGACACCCCTGCCACGGCGCGGCCACTCGTGACACAGGCTTCCTCCGAAATCGTGCCGCCGCCCACCGTGGTTGTCGTTCATCCGCGTGAGCGCCGTCGCAAATGCACGGTTCGCACGCTCAGACAGCGTGACGGTTTCGCCTTCTGCAACTTTCCTCGAATGCCTTACGAGTTGACCGGCTACGTGAGACTCGGCATCGGCGGGCCGCTCTTGAGCGAGGCCGATGCGAATCGCGGGTTGCTCATTCTCGACGGAACTTGGCGGCATGTGCAGCCGATGGAACGGATGTTCGCCGACACCCCGCTCCGCAGCCTGCCGCCGGTCGTCACGGCCTACCCGCGCACCTCAAAAGTGAGTGTCGATCCCGACGGTGGCCTCGCCACGATTGAGGCGATCTACGCGGCCTTTCGACTCCTCGGACGAGACACCGCCGGATTGCTCGATCACTACCACTGGGCCGCTGAGTTCGTCGAGTTAAACCAAACGCACTGGCCGTGACTCACCCCGTATCATGTTGGGCCCATTAGGAATCGGTGCGAAACAACTTCCCGCTTTCTTGGCCTTTCCTCAAAGTGAAGTTTCAGGGTATTGAGTTTGCTCCCCTTGTGCGAAACAACTTCCCGCTTTCTTGGCCTTTCCTCCCTCCCCTCGGCGGGGAGGGCCGGGGAGGGGGGGGAGATTGTCAAGTCGATTTGCCACTCGTCCCCCCTCCCTAACCCTCCCCGCCGAGGGGAGGGAACCAGAGGGGAAACCGGGAAGTTGTTTTGAACCGAATTCTTAGCGAACGAATGCCTTGTCATGACTCGATTTTAAAGTTGAAGTGGAGTGGCCGAGGTTGGAGTGTCTTCGTGAACCACCGGGGCTGCTTTCGCAAAGCCCCAGTCCAGCACCGGCCAACCGGCCGCGACATTGACGCAGACGTTTAGAAGGATTGGCAAAATGATGGGAGAGTTGACTGCGGAGGCGTCCGACTTGATTTCAGTCGTATTTGAGCGATTGGCTCGTTCGGCAACCGGTTCCGTTGAGCAGACACAACTGCGGAGGGCCATCAGCGAAGCGGTGGCCGCGACCCCGGGTGAGGTCGATGTGAATTGGACTCGCTGGTTTTTGGATGCCGGACGGGCGGTGGGCTTGAAGTTCGATGAATTCACCGCCTCCTCCGACTCGGCCTTCGACTTGGTGACATCGGGAATGAGCCTGCTGACGTGGAACCGCGATTCGCGGCGATTCATACTCGTCACGAAAGACAATCACGGGCGGGTGACAACTCAATGGAGCGACTTGTCCGCCGCCGCCGCAGAGAAGTCTTCTCCGCGACGATTGGCTCGGCTGGTTGCGAATGGAACTCGGAAGCAATCGGTTCACTGGGTCGCGGTGGGAACGGGGAGCCTGCAACACGATCAACATGCTCACGGGCATCATCCGACTCCACTGGCCCGGTTCTGGCAGATGCTGCGTCCCGAACTGAGCGACATTGGTGTGTTGCTCGTGATCGGGTTGGTGATCGCCTTGTTGGCGACTGCCGTCCCGATTGCGGGGCAGCAATTGGTGAGAACAGTCACGTTTGGGACGCTCTATCAACCGATCATCGTACTGTCGCTGCTGTTGCTCGGATGTCTCGGCTTCATGGGAGCACTGCAAACCCTGAACGTCTTCGTCGTGGAACTGATCCAGCAGCGGCTGTTCGCCCGCACGGTGGCCGACTTGTCGCTACGACTGCCCCGTGCCGACTTTCAGTCGCTGCGGCAGGCGAACGGTCCCGAGTTGATCAACCGCTTTCTCGAGATCGCCACGGTCCAGAAGGTCGTGGCCGGACTGCTGGTCGATGGTTTGGCGGTCGTGCTAACGACGGTCATCGGGATGACATTGCTCGCGTTCTACCATCCGTTTTTGCTCGGCTATGACCTGCTGTTGCTGGCGCTCTTGTTGTTTGTGGTCCTCGTGATGGGGCGGGGTGGAACGCGGACGGCCATTCGCGAGTCGATCGAGAAGTACCGCATTTTGGCTTGGCTGGAAGATGTCGCTCGTTGTCCGTTGGCCTTCCGATTGGCGGGCGGTGCCGACTTCGCATTGGCGCGCGCTGACAGGCTCACCGCCGATTATCTGACCGCCCGGCGCAGTCACTTCCGAGTCTTGTTGCGACAGATTCTGAGCCTCTTCGCCATCCAGGCACTGGCCAGCACCACGCTGCTCGGGCTGGGAGGCTATCTGGTGCTGCACGAACAACTGACGCTCGGGCAGCTCGTCGCGGCCGAGCTGATCGTGACGATGATCGTTGGCTCGTTCGCGAAACTGGCCAAGCACATCGAAGCGTTCTTCGACCTGATGGCGGCGATGGACAAGCTCGGGCACCTGACCGACATCCCGCTCGAGCAGGGCGGAACTTCGCTCCGCGTGCTGGCCGATGCTCCGCTGGCGGAGATTCGTTCGCCGCGCTTCGTCTGGTCACGAGATCACTCGACATCGCCGCTCTTCAGTAACGCGAACGATTCATCGAAGGAATCGGCAAGTTCACCTGAGTCACTTCGCGAGCCGACATCGCTGCTGATTGCTTCGGGCCAACATACCGCCGTGTGGGGAGTGAGCGGTTCAGGGAAGAGCCTGCTGGCCGACATGCTGTTCGGGTTGGAAGCTCCTGATGGCGGAACGGTGCAGCTCGGCGGATGCGATGTCCGCGAACTGTCGCCGGACGTGTTGAGGCGTCATGTGGCGCTGATCCGCAACGTGGAGGTTCTGTCCGGAACGATCGAAGAGAACATTCATCTGGGCCGTGCCAACGTTGATGGAGCGGTGATTCGTGAGGCCCTCCGCACGGTAAGCCTGCACGACGAAGTCGCCTCGCTGCCAGAGGGCCTGGGGACCGTGTTGTTCAGTGACGGCGCACCTCTGTCGGATTCGCAGCAAGTTCGACTCATGATCGCCCGTGCCATCGCGGGCCAACCCAAACTGCTCGTGATCGATGGCTTGCTGGATCGACTTCCCAGCGAGTTGATCGAGCCACTTTTCTCGAATTTGCAGTCTCACTCCATCACGGGCACGTTGCTGATCCTGACAGGACGGCACGACTTGGCCAGCCAACTTCCACGAACGGCAAATCTGATGTCGCACCGGTAGGGTCAGCGTCTCGCTTGCCCGTTTTTCAACGGCATTGACGGGCAAGCGAGA
>JAYSQC010000395.1:0-2059 GCA_043721755.1 Schlesneria sp. | reverse complement strand
AATCAGGTCTTTGCACTACTCGGCGTCACCGAAATGAGGGAGTAGTGCAGAGACCCGTAAACCACCCCGACAAGCGGGGTGGGGTTTCAAATCAGAGCCGAGTATTGAAGTGCGCACGATGGATGGTCTGCTTGAGACATGGTTGATGACATTCGGGCTGATACTCGCCCGCGTTTCGGCATTTATGGCGACGATCCCGTACTTGGGTGGACGGTTTGTGCCGGGGATGGCGAAGGCGGGAGTGGCTCTGGCGCTGACCTGCTTTTGGTTTATCGAGGCTGGCACGCTGTCCGTGAATGTCGTCGTGGCGATGCACGGTCAGCCGTGGTTGGCTTTCGCGCTGGCGGTCGGTCGTGAAGTGATCGTGGGTTGTGCGTTGGGCTATGTGTTCGGGTTGTTCCTCGTGCCGTTTCAAGTAGCGGGGGCATACATCAGCCAAGAGATGGGTCTGACGCTGGGCACGATCACGGATCCGACTCGCCCCCAAGTCACGACGATCATGGCTGAGATCTTCCAACTGTTCGGCGTGATGCTGTTCTTCACGCACAACATTCATCACGTCTTTTTGGCGGCGTTGCACGCTTCGTTTGCGAAGCAACCGATTGGCGGACCATTCCTGTCGGTGCCCGTAGGGACATCCCTGCGTGCGATGTCGGCGGCGACGGAATGGGGCGTGATTTTGGCCGCGCCGATCGCGTGCTGCCTGTTCATCACGTCGCTCATCCTGGCGATGATGGCGAAGGCGGCTCCGCAGTTGAACCTGATGTCGTTCGGCTTCGCGCTACGACTCTTGGTTGGTTTGGTGGCGACGTGGACGCTGTGGCCGAATCTGGTGCCGCGCATGAATGTGATATTGCAGCAGTACTCCGGATTGTTGATCGGCCGGTGAACGATGGCAGACGGACACGACAACGAAAATACCTTTCTCCCTTCACAGCGTCGTCGCGATGACGCGCGTGCTCAGGGCCAGTTCGCGTACAGCCCCGAGTTAAACAGCAGTTTGCTGTTGTTTGCCGGTGCGCTCGGACTGTGGTGGGGCGGTCTGGCGTTGGCGCAGGGACTCAGCCACGACTTTCGTTCGCATGTGAAAGCGGTTCGCGTGGAGATGAGTGTTGATGAGGCGCAGTCCTTGTTTGTGGAACTGTTTGGGCGCGGGCTGCAATTGGCGGGAGCGTTGATGGGCGGATTATTCGCCGTGAGCTTGGCCTCGAACCTCGGGCAGGCGGGCGTCCACATCAACACCGAATCGCTCGGGCCAAAGTGGGAACGGATCAATCCGGCCGAAAACTGGCAGCGACTGCTGTCGATGGAGGGCCTGACGCGCGGCGGCATATCGCTGGCCAAGATCGTGCTTATTGGCTCGGTCGTCTGGTGGGTTCTCAGTGGTCGAGTGAACCAGATTGTCTCTCTCGGAGAACAGGATCTCGCGACGATTGTGGCAACCGTGTGGGGCTTGGGAGCCGAACTGCTCGTCTCAACTTCTGCGGCACTGCTCGTGGTGGGGGCGAGCGACTACGGGATCCAATGGTTCCGCAACGAAAAGAAATTGATGATGTCTCGTGAGGACGCGAAGCGGGAACACAAGGACGATGAAGGTGATCCGTTGCTGGTTGCCAAGCGAAAGCAACGCGCCCGCGAAATCGCGATGCAGACGCGGATGCTGGAGGAAGTGCCGAAAGCGACGACGGTGATTTCCAACCCGACTCACTACGCCATTGCACTGCGATTTGAAGCGGGTCGGATGAACGCGCCGATCGTCATCGCGAAGGGGCGCGATCAGTTCGCGCTGCTCATCATGGCGCGGGCGCGGCGTCACGGAATTCCAGTCATTCAGCGGAAGCCTTTGGCTCAAGCCCTCTACAAGACGGTGGGCGTTGGCCAAGAGATCCCGCAAGCACTTTTTCTGGCTGTGAGCGAGGTCTTGAACTACGTGTTCACACTGCGGGGTACGAGAGCGTAGGGGCTGGTGCGGTCAATGATGAGACATCTGAGCGGGGCGGCGTAAGCCCCCCGGTTCTTCCTAAGAGGGCTTACGCCCAAGAACCGGGGGGCTTACGCC
>JAYSQC010000394.1:0-16361 GCA_043721755.1 Schlesneria sp. | reverse complement strand
GGCGCGAACGACAAGCTCTCTCAACGCAGATACTTCTTGGGAATCTCAGCCCCGGCGACGTGTTCGAGCTTGCGGATCTTGCACATTTGGTAGACGTGGATGCGGAAGTCGGGGCAGGTGCTGACGAGGCAATACGCGTCCGTTGGCGTGAAGCCGTAGTCGGTGATGAGCCAGTCCATCAGCATGATCGTCGCCGTCTCGACCGCCACTTCGAGCGGCCTTGAGGCGTGAATGGCGATGATCGAGTCGGGTTTGTCGATCCGCATCCACGGCGTTTTGTGGTTCTTGATGAGATCGAACTTGATGCGCGTCGTCGCCTTCGTTTCGGCAGCGGTGCCCGAGAACTCGGTGTCCCCCTGACTCGCATGGACATCTCCCAAGCAGAAGAGTGCGCCGGGATGAAAGACTGGTAAGTGAATGCGATTCCCCGGCGCGACATCGCGAATGTCGAGGTTCCCGCCCCACTCACCTTGCCCGTCGAGACTGGTCGTGACCTCGCGATCGGGACAGACGCCGAGCGTCCCAATGAACGGCGTGATCGGCCAGGTGATCTTGTCGCTGAAGTGCAGCGTCCCGTCGCGCGTCGTGCCGCTGGGACCGGGAGTGTGCTGGAAGATCTTGGTCGTGTACTCGCTGGAGAGTTCCGGCCAGCGAGTCGATTCACCCAACGGGCCGCGTCGCGGCCCGACGGCGACCCACGAGTAATCATCGACGAGAATGTCCTCGATCGTGACGACCAGCGTGTCTCCCTTCTCAGCCCCATCGACGAAGATCGGCCCCGCGATCGGATTGGCCAGCGCGGGTGTGCGATCAAACCCCGGCCGCTTCCCCGGAACCGCCTTGTCTTCGGATGTCTTGAAGTACCCCGTACTGGCGTCGTAGGTCTCGATCTCGAAGCTCTCGCCCGGCGTCACGCGCAGCAGCGGCTCGTCACGAAAATCGAAGGCGTACTTGCGGGCTTGTTCGCGATGAATGCGCTGCATGGCGGAAGGCTCCTCGAAAGGGGGTGAGTGATCGTTGTCGGACGATAGCCGTCGCCCGCGATGAGATGAAGCAACCGGTGGACGTGAAGTCGTGCGATGCCTCTTCTGTGGTGCATTCGCTCCGCGAATGCCAGGGCATTCGAGTTCATCCGAGGTTTTGGGGAGAGTCTCGTGAACGGGATGAAGTCCGTCGGTTTTCATCCCGAAGGGATCTCAGCCATTAGCCGGGGGTTGAGCGTCCGCGACACCCCCGGAGAAAAGACACCGAAATTGGAGTTGCATCCTGAAGGGATGCGAGCAGGTTTCCAAATGTCAGCCGGAGGGAACCGTGCTGGCATCCCTTCAGGATGCAACGGTCATTGGCCAGACCTGTTCCGGGGGTGTCGCTTCGCTCAACCCCCGGCTAATGTCTGACATCCCTTCAGGATCAAGACCGGCCACCGTCGTTCATCGCTCTCCAAATGAGTCCCCCCCCAAACATCCGATGAACCCAACTTCTCGCGCCGCTCTGTTTTTGAATGCGCCCACATGCTCACGCTCTTCGCCAAATATGACGATGTCCCGACTGAAGACGACAGTCTCCTGCTCTCGAAACTCGACCAACTCAGCCGCAGGATCACACCATTCCGCAACAGCTTGGCCTGATTCCTAGCTCCTGATTCCTAGCTCCTAGTGGTGGAACAACTTTGTATTGCCCCCTTGCGTCGTTTAACCGCGTGGGCAACGCCCCGCGCGTCGAGCGACATTCGTGTCTGTTCCCCATCCACGCGCGGGGCGTTGCCCACGCGGTTAAACGAGGTCAACACCGCAATCTCATGTTGTCCGACCACTAGATCTTCACTCTAAACTCTCAGTTCTTAGCTCTAAGCTCCCAGCTCTATGCCCACCCCCGCCATCCGTGTTGAGAATCTCGGCAAGCGCTACCGTCTCGGGGCCACGCATTCCCAAACGCTGGGAGAGCTGCTCTCGTCAGCGGCTAACCGGCTGTTCGGCCGCCGCAACGGCCACGCCCCTGCGCCGAAGCTGACAGGCAACAGTTCCAGTCAAATGGACGAAGAGGGCTACTTCTGGGCATTGAAAGACGTTTCGTTCGACGTTCAACCCGGCGAGGTGGTGGGCATCATTGGTCGCAACGGTGCGGGCAAGAGCACGCTGCTGAAGATCCTGTCGAACATCGTCAGCCCCACCACCGGCCACGTCGAACTCCACGGCCGCGTCGCCAGCCTCTTGGAAGTCGGAACCGGCTTTCACCCAGAACTGACCGGCCGCGAAAACGTCTACCTCAACGGTGCGATCCTCGGCATGGCCAAGACCGAGGTGCGCCGCAAGTTTGATGAAATCGTGGCCTTCGCGGAGATCGACCAGTTCATTGATACGCCCGTCAAACGCTACTCCAGTGGGATGTACGTTCGCCTGGCATTCGCGGTTGCCGCCCATCTTGATCCGGAGATTCTAATTCTTGACGAAGTCCTCGCCGTTGGCGACGCATCGTTTCAGAAGAAGTGCTTGGGGAAAATGAACAGCGCCGCGCGAGAAGGCCGCACGGTGCTGTTTGTGAGCCACAACATGACAGCGATACAAACACTCTGTCAACGTGCCATTTGGATTGATCACGGGCGAGTGCATCAAGATGGCGAAGTCGCGTCGGTGGTTAGCTCCTATCTGAGCACCAATGCCACGGAAGTGCTTGAGCAAACGTGGAATGATCCCCAAACAGCTCCCGGAAACGAACACATTCGACTTCGTCGAGTGCAGGTTGTTCCCAGTACTAGGGAGACCATCTCGGTTCTCACTCCATTTCGAATCGAGTTCGAGGTCTGGAATCTCAGGCCGGGAGCTCGTCTCAATTTCAGTATGCACCTCTTTAACTCCGAGGAAATCTGCGTTCTGAACGATGGCTCTGATTCGATTGAATGTGCTGTTGGAATCATGCGGGCACAGTGCTGTATTCCCGGCAATTTCTTGAATGACGGCACGTATAGCGTGCGGCTAATGGTCGTCAGAGACTCGTCATACCCCATCTTCGACGCACCGAATGCCGCCACGTTTGAGGTTCATGACGCGGAACGAACCGGCACCAACTGGTATGGAAAGTGGCAAGGCGTGGTCCGTCCCCACTTCGATTGGGACGTGGAAACAATCGCCGCCGCCGACACAGCAGTAGCTAACGTAGACAGGTGACGATTACCGATGCGACTGGCAATCATGCAGCCTTATTTCCTGCCGTACATCGGGTATTTTCAGTTGCTGAGCGCAGTCGATACTTTCATTGTTTATGACAACATCAAGTACACAAAGAAGGGCTGGATCAACCGCAACCGCATGTTGCTGAATGGAACGGATGTAATGTTCTCGCTCCCGCTTAAAAGTGGTTCGGATTCCCTCCATGTGGTGGAGCGGGAATTGACCGCGGACTTCAACCGCGACAAACTACTCAACCAATTCAAGGGTGCCTACTCCCGTGCGCCGTTTTTCGCACACACCTTCCCACTGCTCGAAAAGTGCGTGCATAACACGGAGCATAACCTGTTCAGGTTCATCCACCACTCAATCGTCAGCGTCTGCGAACATCTCGGCATCCAGACGGAAATCCGGGTGTCTTCAGAGATATCCATCGATCATGAGTTGAAGAATCAGGAAAAAGTGCTCGCATTGTGCGAGGCCGTCGGAGCGGACACTTATATCAACAGCATCGGCGGCATCGAGCTGTATTCAAAAGATACGTTCCACTCGCGCGGCATCGAACTCAAGTTCATCAAATCGAACCCCATTGAATATGAGCAGTATAGCGCACCGTTCGTGCCGTGGCTCTCCATTGTCGATGTGCTGATGTTCAATTCCACCGATGCTGTCGGCGAATACATTTCAAATCGCTATGGACTGATGTAGCCATGTTTCACTGGAAAAAGCTGGGCAGGGCATTCATCCCGCAGGAAGTCACCGACTGCCCTTGGTTGAAGGAGTTCGCCCAGGGCCCTGCGACATTGTTATTCGATGATGTGATGCGGGTCTATTTCTCCTGCCGTCCCCCGGCAGATGCAAACGGGCAGTATGTTAGCTATTCTGCTTATGTTGATCTGGATCGTGCAGACCTATTCAATGTCCGTCATGTCGCAAAGCAGCCCATACTCAGTTTGGGTGGTTTAGGGGAGTTTGACGAGTTTGGCACCTATCCGGTATCGGTGATTCGCGACAGGCAGGAAGTGCGCGCCTATTATGCCGGCTGGACTCGCTGTGAATCAGTACCGTTCAACGTTGCTATCGGCTGCGCCGTGAGTCGCGACGGTGGCAAGAATTTCAGTAAGCTGGGCTGCGGCCCGGTATTGAGCTATTCGCCGGATGAACCCTTTGTGTTGAGCGGCCCGAAGATCCGCCGCTACAACGATCTGTGGCATCTGTTTTACATTGCTGGGCGCAAATGGAAACTTGTCGAAGGTCATCCCGAGCCGGTGTATAAGATTCGTATGGCGACCTCGCGCGACGGCATCCGCTGGAGCAAACTTAATAAGGATTTGATCGAGAGCCGTATTGAGGATGACGAGGCACAGGCCAGCCCGGATGTGTTCTACGCAAACGGGAAATATCACATGTTCTTCTGTTACCGTTACAGTAGCCATTATCGCGGAAAGCATTATGGCTATCGCATTGGCTATGCCTCAAGCACCAATCTGATCGACTGGGTGCGAGACGACACAAAGGCTGGTATCGATGTGTCGGAACAGGGCTGGGACGCCGAAACGATTAGTTACCCGCACGTGTTCGAGCTGGACGGTAAGACTTATATGGCTTACCTCGGTGACCAAGTCGGGCGTTACGGCTTCGGCTTTGCCGAGCTGGAAGGCCAACTGGAATAAGTGATGTATTGGCAAAAGCTCGGCCACATTTTTCAACCTTCCCGGTACAAGCTGCCGAATGGCTGCGTTGAGTTTGCGCAGTCGCCACAGGCGCTGGTGTTCGATGACTTTGTCCGAATCTACTTTTCCACACGTGCGGTCGATTGCAGCGGGAAGTTTCTTAGTCACATTGCGTTCGTCGATATGTCGAGTGACCTGCGGGACATTATCCGTGTTTCCGACCGGACGGTAATTCCACTCGGTGGCCTCGGTTGTTTTGACGAGCACGGCATCTTCCCGATTAACGTAGTCCGGCACGGCGGTCTTGTGTACGGATATACCTGCGGCTGGAGTCGCCGCGTGTCGGTGTCGGTAGAAACCGCTATTGGCCTCGCCATTAGCCACGACAACGGCATCAGTTTCGAGCGCATGGGCAATGGCCCAGTGCTTGCTGCATCGTTGCACGAGCCCTGCCTTGTAGGCGATGGCTTCGTCAAAGTCATTGGTGATACCTTCCATATGTGGTACATCTTTGGGACCGGCTGGAAGAATTTCACTTCTGAGTCTGCTCCCGATCGCACGTACAAGATCGGCCATGCCATCTCCAGCGACGGTATCGAATGGGTTAAGGAAGAGGCACGCCAGATCATTTCCGATCGACTGGATTCGGACGAGAGTCAGGCACTGCCGACGGTGATCGATATTTCTGGGCGCTATCACATGTTCTTCTGTTATCGCCCATCGTTCGATTTTAGAGAAAGCAAGGGGCGCGGCTACCGCATCGGTCATGCATGGTCGGACGATTTGCAGAACTGGACGCGGGATGACGCGCATCCGCTGCTCGAAGGCACGCCGGGAGAATGGGACAGCGACATGCAGTGCTACCCGCATGTGTTTAGAACTGGCGATAACGTATTCTTGCTTTACAACGGCAATGAATTTGGACGCCACGGGTTTGGCGCTGCGGTGCTTAGGGCATGAGCATTGCGCCAGTATTCTGCACGAACCAAGCAAACGCGGTTCAAATTGCCGCCCATCTTCATGCCTGTGATCATGCTTTCATTCCGCCCTTGAGTGAACGTGTCATCATTGGGGATTACGCACACAAGATCACCGACCGGGCGGTGCGTTTCGAGGCGTGGGCAGATGAACTATTTGTGGGGTTGCTTGCGGCGTACTGTAGTGACAACCAAAGTCGCGTTGGATTCATTACGAGCGTCAGCGTTTTGCCAGGGTGGCAGGGCCAGGGCATCGCTTCTCAGCTCATTGAGAAGTGCATTGAGCATGCGCGCGGGCTCGGTTTAGCGGGAATCGAACTGGAAGTGGACATCGACAATCGAGCCGCGATACGGCTTTATGAGAAATATAATTTCTCGACAGATAAGACGTGCAGAAAGTCGGCGATTATGTATTTGGCCATTGGATAAGGATCACCGATGGAACAGCAACGCGATTACAACGTCGAGTTTCGGGACACAGCCGATCACCAATACGCCTACCGGTTCGATTTCGACGTAATGCACCGGTACATGATCCGCACATTTGAACCTTTCTTCAGGAATGGCAGTCTGTTGGAACTTGGCAGCTTCAAAGGCGAATTCACTCGGCGCCTTTTGGCGCACTTCGACGATGTCACTTGTGTCGAAGCCTCCGATTTGGCGATTGAGGAATCGAAACGCCAGCTCGGTGATAAGGTCAAGTTCATCCATTCGATATTTGAGGCTGCGACGCTGCCCAAGCAATATGACAATATTGTAATGACACATGTGCTGGAGCATATCGACGATCCAGTGCAGGTACTGAAACGCATCAACGACGAATGGCTTGCTGATGGAGGACGCCTCTTCTTGGTATGTCCCAATGCCAACGCTCCGTCGCGGCAAATTGCAGCCAAGATGGGGCTTATTTCTCACAACAGCGCAATAACACCCGCCGAGCGAGAGCATGGACACCAAATCACATATTCATTAGATACGCTTGAAAAGGATGCACGGGCAGCCGGATTGAATGTGGTTTTTCGAACGGGCATATTTTTTAAGGCGCTTGCTAACTTTCAGTGGGACCGGCTTCTGAAAACCGACATCATTTCTCCGGAATATCTTGAGGGCTGTTACCAGCTTGGACAGCAGTATCCGGATCTTTGCTCCAGCATTTTTCTTTTGTGCGATAAGGGGCGGCATTAACAACGTGGGCCACAAGGCGACTGTTTTTATTTTGCATTTACAGTCCATACTCGGATCGCCACTTTGTTTTGTTCATCAACCGGATAGTCGTTGCTATGACCGTTTCTAGAACACGCTTGAATGAACTGGCTTTGTTTGGCTCTCCGCCTGCATTCGAGAAGCTTTTGCAGGTCGGGCGGCCGAACATCGGCGATCGCGACGTCCTGATGCGTCGGATCGGTGAGATCTTGGACCGTCGGTGGCTGACCAATGACGGCGTCTGCGTAAAGGAGTTTGAGGCCCGAATCTGCGGCATCACGGGTGCCAGACACTGCGTCGCGATGTGCAATGCGACCATCGCTTTAGAAATTGTCATCCGCGCCTGCGGTTTGACGGGTGAAGTGCTGGTTCCGTCCTATACGTTTGTAGCGACTGCCCACGCTTTACAATGGCAGGCGATAACACCGGTGTTCTGCGATATCGATTCAAGCACTCATACGCTCGATCCCACCTGTCTTGTTCGCCAGATTACCCCGCGGACGACAGGGATTATCGGCGTTCACGTCTGGGGACGGCCATGTGACGTGGATGGACTGCAGCGCGTCGCCGATGATCATGACCTAACGCTGCTGTACGATGCCGCCCACGCCTTCGGCACGACTCATCGCGGACGATCGCTGGCTCGATATGGTCGCGCCAGCGTGCTGAGTTTTCATGCAACGAAGTTCGTGAACGCTTTCGAGGGAGGAGCCGTTGTTACGGACGATGACGAGTTAGCCGCACAGATGCGATTGATGCGAAATTTCGGATTCGCTGGCGAAGATCAGGTCGTTTACGTCGGGACGAATGGGAAAATGTGCGAGGTCAGTGCGGCGATGGGCATCACATCCATTGACTCCATGTCTGAGTTTGTCGCGACGAATCGGGACAATTACCATGCGTACCTTGAGGGACTTATGGGGCTACCCGGCGTCAGTCTGTTGCAATATGACATCGCCGACGATCCCAACTATCAATACATCGTCCTAGACATCGACCCCGATGAGGCAGGGCTCACACGCGATGACTTGAAGCAGGTGCTGGCTGCGGAGAATGTTCGCGCGAGGCGGTATTTCTGGCCCGGCTGCCACCTGATGGAACCCTACAAATCGCTGTACCCGAACAGCTATCTCTGGCTCCCGGAGACGGAGCGTGTAGCAAGCCGTGTGCTGGTTCTGCCCACGGGTACGGCAGTAACACCGAGTGACATCGCCATCATTTGTCGGATCATTGCATCGGCAGTGGAAAACCCCAACGAAATCCGCCAGACACTAGCTGACGCCCCAGCACTTGTCGCCACCGCTCGGTAATCTAAGAGCCATTTCACACAATGCCGTCTCCAAAAGTTTCCGTCTGCATATGTGCATACAACCACGCGCCGTATATCCAGCGGGCAGTGGAGAGCGTACTTATGCAAGAGACGAACTTCGATTTTGAAATCGTGATTGGCGAGGACTGCTCGACTGATGGGACGGGGGAAATCTGTGAGGAACTGGCCGGTCTCCATCCGGATCGGATACGATTATTTAGAAGGTCGAGCAATTGGGGCGCTCATGCCAATTTTCGTAGTTGTTACGAAGCCTGTCACGGGGAATATGTAGCCTTTCCTGATGGTGATGACTATTGGACGGATCCTCGCAAACTAATGCGGCAGGTTGGAGTTCTTGACGCGGATGCGTCCCTCTCGCTTGCGTTTCATCGCGTTAAGTGTGTGTCGGAGACTTCTCCGGGAAGCGGCGACGTAACCTCGATTCAGCCAACAGGTGATCTGCCGGCGCTGCTCGGGATAGGCTATGTACTCAGTGGCGGATTGATCCCCACTGGATCAGTGATGATTCGCCGGTCAGTTTTGCCGGAGATCCCACAATGGATTGATGATCTGCCAGGCGGTGATTCACCCGTGTTCTTCCTGGCAGCACAGTCGGGGCCGTTGGCTTTCGACACTAGAACGATGGCGGCCTACCGGGTGCATCGTGGCGGAGCGTTTTCCGGTTTGGCCGAGAACGAACGGCTCAGCAAGTCGATCGACATGTGGACAGCCTTGGAATGCCGATGTGATGAGGTTGTGCGACACGTGGCAACGGCGAGACGGCGGGAATTATTGTCGGCGATGTTAGATCGCGCGAATCGTCTGCAGCAACGTTGCGAGTTTCTCGAAAGCAAGTATCCGACCTCGTGGTCGTTTAAAATTGGAAACGCCCTGCTCACGCCGTTTCGAGCGCTCTATTCGGCTTTCAATAGACATTCGTAACGCCTAGCTGTAATCAATCAGAGACGGCGCATCGCAGCCGCAGCCGTAGCCTGCCAGTGCGCGACGCATAGTTGTCGTTCCTATTTGGTGCCTTCAGGTCTGATGGTCTTTAATTCTCTGACGTTCCTGGTGTTTTTCGCCGTGGTGATGGCACTGCACCACTGTCCATTACCGTGGGCGTGGCGCAAACTGAACCTGCTGCTGGCGAGCTACGTCTTTTACGCGGCGTGGAGTCCGCCGCTCACGTTGCTGTTGATCGGCGCGACTTTGGTCAGTTTTGTGTTCGGGCGCGCGCTGCTTCGTTGCCGGGGCACTGCCGCCGCCAAATGGATCATGGCACTGGGCGTGCTCGTCCATCTTGGAATTCTGGCGTACTACAAATACGCAAACCTCTTGATCGACACGCTGATGCGGATCGCTAACGCCTTGGGGGCACCGTATCAGGCAACGCGCTTTGACATTATTCTCCCGTTGGGGATTTCGTTCTTCACATTTGAAGCCGTTTCTTACCTGGTCGATATCTATCGCCAACGATCGGACCCCGCGAAGTCAATCGTTGACTACGCTCTGTTTTTGACGTTTTTTCCGCACCTGGTGGCGGGGCCGATCGTGCGGGCTCATGATTTCCTTCCTCAATGTGAGCAGCCGCGGCCAGCCAATGGCAAGCAAATCAGTTGGGGGTTGGTCCTGCTGATCCTCGGTCTGTTTGAGAAGGTTGTTCTGGCAGATGCGGTGTTTGCCCCCATCGCAGACACGGTCTTCAATGCACGATGCCGTTTGAGCGGACTGGATGCCTGGGCTGGCGTCTTCGCGTTTTCCGGACAGATTTATTTTGACTTTGCCGGGTACTCGACCTGCGGCATCGGGGCGGCACTGTGCTTGGGATTCGTGCTGAATGAGAACTTCCACTGCCCGTATGCCGCAGTTGGATTTTCGGATTTCTGGCGGCGCTGGCACATTTCGCTGTCGTCGTGGCTTCGAGACTATCTGTACATCCCGCTGGGCGGAAGCCGAAACACGCAGACTCGGACCTGCGTCAATCTAATGATCACGATGCTGCTCGGCGGACTCTGGCACGGAGCCGCGTGGCGGTTCGTCGGCTGGGGAGGAATTCACGGTGGCTACCTCGTTGTCGAACGGCTCGTGTCGCAGCAGACTGGTCGATGGCGGTTCCTGGAATCTTGGCCGATTCAGATGGCAGGTGCCGCCTTGACGTTTGTACTCGTGTCCGTCACTTGGGTCTTTTTTCGTGCCGAATCGTGGGATCGCAGTTGTGAAATGCTGTCAAACCTACTGCAACCCGTCACACACACGTCCGTCGTATCGGTGCGACAGTTGAAGGTGATTGTACTTGCCACCGTCAGCATGGTTGTTTGCCAATGGTGGCTGCGCAATCGCAACTGGACGCAAGTGCTGAAGCAGGTTCCGTGGTGGGGGTCGGCGACCGTTGTCGCAGCGATGTTGCTCTGCTTGATTTTCGCACCAGGTGATGACCGTGCCTTTATCTATTTCCAATTCTAGTCCGCCCATGACGGTGTACGCGTGGAGCCGCTTCTGGTGCCTCGCCTTGATCATCGCACTGACGATCGTGGGCGCATACGAAGGGTTGTGCCGCTACCGGGGATTTCAGCCGACCGTTCGTGACGATATCCACGTTTGGATACGGGCTCGCAATCGCTTGATCGGCGTCAATCAATCCAAAGTGGTCATTTGCGGTACGTCTCAGTCGATGCTCCTGCGGCCCGAAGCGTTTGCGAAAGAGTGGAACTGCGGCGATCCTGTCGTCTTGTCGACTGCGGGCGGCAACCCGTTTCCGGCCTTCCAAGACCTGTGTGAAGAGTCAGATTTTACAGGATTGGTGCTGTTTGATGTGCATTACAGCAAACTGTTCTCGGGTGACTTCTGTAACCCGAGTGGACAGCCGGATAGGTCCTACGTGGACACGTATCGCCGCCAGAGGATTGTCGATCGAGTTGAAGGAGACCTAAGGGGTCTTGTTGAATTGACGCTAAGTTCACGCCGAGCCGAGGTGCTTCCGGATCCGCTACGGATCTAC
The DNA here is from genome assembly GCA_043721755.1 of Schlesneria sp. Lineage (GTDB taxonomy): Bacteria > Planctomycetota > Planctomycetia > Planctomycetales > Planctomycetaceae > Schlesneria. The sequence continues at coordinate 5,037 of JAYSQC010000394.1, read as the reverse complement.
GACTGGCTCAGGGGTGGAACATGGCCACAGGACCAAAGTGGCAACTCAGTCTGGTTCGGTACAGATCGAGTCTATCGATGTAACTCAGAATACCGAACGGATTACGCAGAGCGATTGAGACTGAAACAGGAAGAATACATCCCGCGTTACATGAAGCAGCACGTACCGCCAGCCGAGACCGTGCATGCCAGTCTTTCAAGATTGCGAGAGTCTGTTCGGGCTTTGCAAGGCAAAGGTGGGCAGGTTGTATTTATTCGTCTGCCTAAAGACTCAACGCTGCGCCAAATCGAAGAACGCCAATTCCCGAGAAAGTTGTATTGGAACAGGTTTGTCCAAGAGATCGGCGCTAATACACTCAATTTCGAGGACTACCCGGAACTATGCGGTTTCACGATTCCCGACGGGGAACACATTGATCTTGCAGAAGCACCGGAACTGTCCGTTCGGCTTGCAAGACAACTCCTGCTCATTGGTGCAGTTAAAACTCACTGATCAGCATACGGGTCATTTGTCCACACACGTGAAGAGACGATCGGCTCAATGCTAAAAATCAGCATCGTCACCTCTAGCTTCAATCAGGGGGCATTTCTGGAAGCGACTCTGCGGTCGGTGCATGACCAAGGGTATCCGCACCTGGAGCACATCGTCATCGACGGCGGATCGACGGACGGGTCTCAAGAGGTCATTCAAAAGCATGAGCAGCATTTGTCCTACTGGTGCAGCGAGAAGGATCGGGGCCAGTGTGATGCCATCAACAAGGGGTTTGCCCGCGCGACCGGCCAGATCTTGGGGTGGCTGAACAGTGATGACACTCTCGAACCGGGTGCTCTTCAAACCATTGCCCGATACTTCTCGGAACACCCCGACTGGGGCTGCCTGACCGGCGGAGCCTATGCGATCGACGAGGCCGGGCGCTATCAGGATCACGACACGCATGTGACGCTGAATGACGTTCGTCCCGAACGTTCGATCCGGCGCTGTCCACTGCCGCGCGGCTCGGAATGCTTTTCGTTTTGGACGCGGGATTGGTTTCCGCAGCCGGCGACGTTCTGGCGGCGGGAAACCTGGGAGCGGACTGGGCCGCTCGACGAATCGTTGTTTTACTCGATGGATTACGAACTCTGGCGGCGCATTGCCCAAGTCGGCGAGATTCATCCAATTCCGGAAGTCTTGGCGAACTGCCGGTATCACGCAGATTGCAAGACGATGCGTGAGATCTGGGGACCGCTGAAGGAAGTCGTCGCCGTCAACGCCGCACAGATGGATGAGGTCCAGTTCAAAAGATTTGGGGTCGAGGTCACCGATTGGCTGATCCAGCGACTGCAACATTTGGAACAAGGCAAGTCGGCTGCCGTCGAGGAACTACAACGGGTGAGGCAGTCCCCGACTTATCGCGTGTCACAGTGGCTCGCGCGACCGTTGTCTCTGCTGAAACAGTGCTGGAGGTAGCCCGTCCGATCTGATCTCGGCTTTTGCCATATTTGGAGTGTGGGGATTCATCACCGCTTTCCTTTCTTTGAGTCTCGCACCGTTATTGAAGACCGTTGTGGTGGTTGAGCCTTTCTATACCTCACGCGGCCAGAAGTAAGATATTTTCGAACTTATCAGCCGGAACGCGCTAGCGTCCGGTTCGAGTGTGACTTACGTGCTCGAATCGGACGCTAGCGCGTTCCGGCTAATGGCTCATTTCTGGCCGCGTGAGGTATAAAAATCACCGTGGCGTGAGAAATGAAAGCGGCAATCAATTGCCGCAGTCCAAATGAAATGGCAAAAGTCGAGTTGATGGGTATCGCTTTGACAACTCTCGTGGAATCTTCTCGCGGCCATCAATCGGCGGGCGAGCCGCTGCGCATTGGGCTGATTGGCGCTGGTGCCGTGAGCCGCATCTTCTATCTGCCAGTCTTCCGCCAGGGTCTGACAGGACTGAAGCTGGCGCTGGTGGCTGACCAGTCTGGGGCGGCGCTGGATCGACTCGGGGCGCTGCCGATGGGAGTGCTGTCAGCGGCGGGGCCGTTTGAGGAGGTCTTGTCAGCGCAGGCGGGGAGCCTCGACGCGGTGATTGTCGCGTTGCCACACCATCTGCATGCGGCGTGTGTGACTCAAGCCCTGCAACTCGGTCTGCATGTTTTCTGCGAGAAGCCGCTGGGACTCGATGAGTCGGAAACTTTGGCCATGCTGAAAACGGCTGAGGAGACCAACCGCGTGTTGGCGGTGTGTCAGCCACGCCGGAGCTATCCCGCTGCGGTCGCGATCCGACGGGTATTGCAGCTCGGATGGCTGGGTGAAATCGAACGAATCGACTGGGACGAGGGACAGCCGTATGCGTGGCCTGCCGAGAGCCTGTCGCAGTTGAGACGTGAGACCGGCGGGGAAGAACTCTTCGACATCGGTGCTCACGTGCTGGACCTGCTGTGCTGGTGGCTGGGGCCGCTGGATCTCCAACAGTATGCCGACGATTCCAAAGGCGGGTCAGGCGCCGAATTCGGGCTGGACTTGAAGTCAGAATCGAATGTCGCCGTCAGCGTGCGGCTGTCGCGGCTGTATCAACGTTCGAATCGGGTTGTCATCCAATGTCGGCGGGGCCGCATCGAGTGGGATCTCGGTCGTCCGACGGAATTGAAAATTGACGTGCCGGAGTTGGGGCCACTGCCTGTGCCGTCGGTCTCATTTCCGACGCCGGGAGACGGCTGGCCCCTGCAGGCGTTTCGCGATCAACTGACCCGATTTGGCCAGGCGATCCGGCACGAAGCCGAGCCTGTGGCTTCGGCGGCTGATGCGTGTTTGTACGCACGACTGTTTTCCGAATGTCGCCGACGCCAACAACCGGCCCGTCTCCGAATTTCGAGTGACTCCAGCACCGCTCTGACCGTGGTGACGGGCGCGGCTGGGTTTATTGGCTGTCGGCTGGTGGAACGTCTGCTGGAACGTGGTGCGGCAGTCCGGGCTCTCGTTCGGAGACCCCAAAGCTGCGTTCGGCTTGCCCGACTGCCGGTGGACATGGAACTGTGCGACGTGCGCAACCTGGCAGACGTTCAACGCACGATTCGCTCGGCAGCGACCGTCGTCCACTGTGCGGGAAGTGCCGCCAGCGATCGCGACACCATCGTCCAGGGAACTCTCAACATCCTGAAAGCAGCGGAGGCCGAGGGGGTCCGCCGAGTTGTCGTCCTGAGCAGCATGCTGGCGTACGGGGATCCGCCGCAGCGCGGCACTCTCGACGAAAGCTGGCCGGGCGGCGAGTCGGGAATGGCCTACGGAGCCGCCAAGCGGGACATGGAACGTGGCTGTCTGGAGTTTGCACGCCACAGCCGGGTCGAAGTCGTGATTCTCGAACCGACCTGCGTCTATGGTCCCTTCGCTCCGGATTTCGTCGTTCGCCCTCTGGAATCCATGCTGCGCGACGAGTTCTTTTTCATGGAAGGGGGATCGGGATCGGCCAACCTCGTTCATGTCGATAACCTCATTGATGCGGTGCTGCTGGCCTGTACGGGGCCGTGTGCCAGCGGAAGTCGGTTTATCATTAACGAAGACGGCTGGGTGAGTTCGTGGGCAGCGTACTTCGGTGAACTGAGCGCGGCCGTCTGGGGACGACCCGCAGATGATTATCCGTCGATTTCGATGAGTGAATTGGCCGGGGTCTTGAAGCACAGAATGAAAGAACGCCGATTTCCGACCGTCGTCCGACGGGCTTTGCGTTCCGATCCACTCGCTAGGGAATGGCTGGCTGCGTCATCGGGCTTTCACGCCTGGTCCTTCCTCAAACGCTCCGTGAACCGGTTCTCCAAGCCAACCAGCGTCGGTGAATCAGCACCCGCCGCACATTCTTTCGCACCTAGTTCCGCGAACACTTCGCCCGATGCGAAAGACATCCTGTTATCCCGAATCAAGTCCGAGCACAAGTTTTACTTCGACAAGTCTGTGGGGCAGTTCTTCAGCTCTCAGGCCGTCTTCTCGGCACAACGAATTCGCCGTGAATTGGGTTGGAACCCGGCTGTCAGCCGAGAACTGGGGATGTCCAAGACCATGGAATGGGCCAGAGAAGCTTTTGCCGCCCGCTTGTCAAAAACCGGCGCAGACCAATGAGGGGCTGTGCATCGACTACGTTCGAGAGTTCGCTAAGGAACGGGAGCGCAATCACTTCCCGAGGTTCCTGTTTGTTCCCTCCCCTCGGCGGGGAGGGTTAGGGAGGGGGGAGGATTGACCAAGCAGCCGCCCACTTGTTCCTCCCCCCGCCGAGGGGAGGGAGGAAAACCGGACAGTTCGGGAAGTGATTGCGCCCCCGTTCGCTAAGACTTCACTGTACTCATCTTTCTGCCTCTTTCTTTCTGTCTCCCGGCTTCGGTCTGGCAGGCAGAAGGAGACAGAAAGAGAGAGGCAGAAAAATTGCAGAGCGAAGAGTCGGAGCCGGACGGGCCAGTGTGCCGATCCTGCAAATCACAGTGTCGTTCTAAAAATCACACGGCCATGAGTGAGATGTTTTCGTACTACTAGGTCGCAACTTCTTGTCGTCCTGCGCGCATTTCAGAAGCAGACGACGACGCAAACGGGTGAAGCAAAAGACTGACCACAGATTTCACGGATTTGACAGATAACACAGATGAAGAGGGCGAAGAAAGAGTCGTGTTCTTGGTCTTCGTCTGATCCGTGAAATCTGTGTCATCCGTGGTTCCGCCGCTTCCTTTTGGTTGCGGCCGAGAGGCTGTTTCATTTAACCGCGTGGGCATCGCCCCGCGCGTTTTGCGCGTGAACTGGCGCTCATGCGCGGGGCGATGCCCACGCGGTTAAACGACTCACCTTTGGCCGCGTGAGGTATAAAAGGTGCCACGCACTCGACGGCCACTCTCGGACGTAGTCAATGCACAGCCACTAAGGAACGTTCGAGAAATTACTGCCGCATCAGCCGCCACGCGCTAGCGTCCGGTTTCCGCAAGAACCGTGGGCTAGCGCCCAATGGCACTGACTTTACTAACCCGCAGCGTAAGCGAGGGCGATGACAAGAGGCGTTTCCCTTTGTTTCCCTCGCTTACGCTGCGGGTT
>JAYSQC010000393.1:0-2292 GCA_043721755.1 Schlesneria sp. | reverse complement strand
AAGCGAGAACACACGAGTGGCGTTTGCCGTTGCTCCGAGGTGACTCGGCAGATCAACGCCCCCTTGCGGATCGCGCTTCCTGTCGCGGAGCGACAGGGCGACCTTCGCGGAATCACTTGCCCAGCAGTCTTTCGTTGGGGGACCACCAATTGACGACTGCGCCCCGTTGCCCACGCGGTTAAACGACGGAACGTCCATTTCGGCCGCGCGGGGTACAACAAGGCTGAGCCGGACTTCAACCCCTACAACTGCTACGGAGGGAACGACTCCCGGTTGTGCTATCCATACTGCGTTTGCTTCACGGCCTAGCCTGACCTAGGTTTCAGTTGGCTTGTCGGGCGTGCCCTCCGTCCGGACTTGGTCTTCATGGATGTGACCCTGCGCATAAGCCGGTCTTCTCGTGGTCTCCGCTGCATCATGATTTCAAAATCTGCCGTCCCTTCGTCGGGAAATGGCCGCAAACCTGCCAGCGCTACTCCGCGCAGTTTGTCTCAATTGCTGGCCGATTTTGGGGTCTCATCCACCCGATCATCGAAGTCGGAGGGGACCGGTCTGTCATTGCCTGTTTCCGAACAGGCGGTCGCCAGCGCTCCCTCGACTCCCGCCAGAGAAACGGGGGGAGCGACAACTTGGATGCCGAAGCGTCACGTCCCCGACGCGGCTCGTGGTGACTCCCATTTGTCCGCGCTCTTCGATCGTGTGGAAGCCCTGCTCGGGACGCCGACCGCTTCCGAAGAAGACCCGTTCTTTCCGCCCGTTCCCGAACGACTTGAGGAGACCGGGCTGACGGCCGACGACATCGAGCGGCTGGCGTTGAAATATTTGCTGGCGAAGGGATCAGCCACCGGTCGCGCGGTTGCCCAGCAAGTGCGACTGCCGTTTGGGATCGTCGATCCGCTGTTGAAGGGCTTGAAGTACGACCAGCTTTTGACGTTCGTCGGCACCGCAGAAATGGGTGACTACGAGTACTCGATCACCGAGATGGGGCGCGAGCGGGCGCGGCGTTACTCCGACGAATGCACGTATTTTGGCTCGGCTCCCGTCAACCTGCGTGACTATCTCAAGGCGATGGAACGGCAGAGCATCGCCAAGCAACAGGTCACCGAAGCCGACCTCAAACAGGCGTTCGCGGACTTACTCATCAGTCCCGAATTGCTCGACCAATTGGGACCGGCAATCAACTCGGGACGCGGCATGTTCCTGTTCGGTGCGCCGGGCAACGGCAAGACGAGCATCGCCGAACGGATCACTCACTGCTTCGGCTCGTCGATCTGGATTCCGCGCACGCTGGGAATCGACGGAGATGTGATTCGACTCTATGACCCCGGTGTCCACGAAGAAGTGATGGATGAAGCCGGTGCCGGAATCTTCGATCTGTCGGGCGTCGATTCGCGCTGGATCCGCATCGTCCGTCCGACCGTCATCGCCGGGGGCGAGTTGACGATGGAAGAGTTGGAAGTCTGTCAAAACCAACAGACGGGCATCTGTGAAGCGCCGCTCCAATTGAAAAGCAACTGCGGAACACTGGTCATCGACGACTTCGGTCGCCAGCGCATGCCGGTCTCGGAACTGCTCAATCGCTGGATCGTGCCGCTCGAAAAACGGTACGACTTTTTGAACTTGCCGAGCGGCAAGAAGATTCAGGTGCCGTTCGATCAACTCATCATTTTCTCGACGAATCTCGAGCCGCGCGACATGGTGGACGGAGCCTTCCTGCGTCGCATCCCCTACAAAATTCAAGTCCCCGACCCGACCGAGATCGAGTTCCGCGAGATCATCCGCCGCCTGTCACCGAAGCTCGGCTTTCAGTACGACGACGCAGCGGTGGAGCATCTGATTGAGCAACACTACCGCCGCACCGAACGCCCGTTCCGCTCGTGCCAGCCACGCGATCTGTTGCTCCAAGTGCGGAACTTCTGCGCCTACAAGCAGCTTCCCCGCAAGTTGACAGCCGCCGCGTTTGACTTCGCGGTGGCCAACTACTTCTCGGTGATGTGAGCGGCGCGACCTCGTTACCCGCGCGACGAAACAGTCACATTTGAGTAACGTGACACGCCCAATCACAACGCCGTGATGGATTCTTTGAGCAAGTGCGTGTCGTGATGGCCGCTTGATTCCCGCTGGTGCCCGGAACCCGCAGCCTGATCATCTTTAGGAACGGGGCCGCAATAACTTCCCGATCAGCCGCAGGGCGCTAGTGGTCCGCCAACTTGATCTTGAGGGGTTGACCTCGTTTAACCGCGTGGGCAACGCCCCGCGCGTGGATGGGGAACAGACTCGAACGTCGCTCGA
>JAYSQC010000392.1:0-13037 GCA_043721755.1 Schlesneria sp. | reverse complement strand
AGCGGCAGGAAATAGCTTACCCCAAAGTAGACGAGTCACTCCGTGACTCGAAGGTTCCGGTCACGGAGTGACCGGTCTACTTTCTCTTGCCGGTCGCCTAACACCTCGCCGTCCTCAGGCCAGAGTCGCGCAGGAATACTGCGACAACATTTGCGGTGCGTTATGAAGTCTCAACGCACGCAACATGATCCCGTCTACTTCTGTTCCAATTTGGCGGCCTGCTCTTTGGCGGTGGCCAGTTCGCCCTTGGTGTCCTTGAGGTAGCCTTCGATCTTGGTGGAGTAGGATCCCCAAAACGACAGCGGCCCGGCCGGGGAGATCCCGGTCGGGCCACTTTCTTTCGCGGATCGCGTCGGTCCAATTCCGTTACGGGCTGGGAATTGGCGGCAGCGAGGCTTCGTCCATCATCGACGCGGGGACGAGATCAAAGTCGAGCGGGTTCGCGGCGGCACCGTCACCGCGAATGATGAGCAAGTCGGCATCAACCGGTCCGGCCAGAGCGATGTTCGGCAAGGCGATCCGCACGCCGAGGTCATACCAACCATGAATCTCCGCCTGAAGTTGCAGGCCGTTGATGGACACGATCACTTGGCCTGGTTCGGGGCCGAAACCTTCACCCGCGATGTTGATGATTGTTCCCGGAGCACCGACCGACACGTCCGACGAGAACGTGGCTGGGTCCACCGGCAGAATGTCGTTGCGAGCGACCACTGACCCGTTGTTCGATTCGTTCGATTCGGGCAACTCACGATGGCTGTCCACGAGGACGTGCAAGTAGTTGAACGGGATCCGCAGTCCTTCGGGGGTCACACCCAAACGATTGGCCGCGAGCGGCAGGCGGATGTCCACCGACTGAGTCTCACCCGCTTCGATGCCGTTCACAATGGACCCCGCTTGAGGCAGGTCCACCGACGGAACGAGATCGTTTCCGGCGATCAACAGCACGTTGAATGGGACCGTTGTGGAGAGCGGCCCGTTGTTTCGCAACCAAACGCGATAACGGGGACCGAGGTTCTGGTCGGGATGACCGTTGTCCACGAAGCGTGTCGCCAACAGTTGCAGGTCGGTCCCCGAATCGAGAACCACGGGTGGCACATCGACCCACGTCCCGCAGGTCACGACAGGCAGCGGCTGCCAAACGGGGTAGTCATAAACGACCCACGTCGGACACGGATGGTATTGGATCGGGCGGCAATAGAACGGACGGGGATCGTAAATGGGCAGGCACGAATCCCACCAACACCAATCGACCCACGGCGTCCAGCGCGGCGTCCAACAGTACGTCGGGTAATAGCCGCCCCCCGCGTACCAGCAACTGAACGACGACTGCGTGAACGAGGAGACCACGACACCGTGATGGCGGTGGCTCCAGCCCCCCTGCTGAATTAGTGCCGGGCCGAGATTCATCTGGCGCGAGAGATCGCCATGACGATGCAGTTGGAACTGGCGATCCAGATTGTGCTTTCGTCCAACACTTGAATCGTGCAGGTGATGGAAGTCCTGCTTCCCGATCCGATCTTGGTAGACACCGCTCACCCGATCCAGCTTCACGCCCGCCAATCGCAGATTGGCTTTCGCATCGGGCGCACCCTGCAATTCCTTGAGCTGCTTGTGAAACTCCTTCTGGTCTTTAGTCTCACGCAGTTTGACGAGCTTTTCATTGATCTCGGGCTTCACGTCGCGCACGGCTGGCTTCTGCAAGTCGAGCTTCGAGGCGTGGCCATTCTTCTCGACTCGAACCGGAGTCGGTCGCGGACGATTGGCGTCTTTGCCGATGACCGTGCCGTTTCCAAGGATGGTCGGCGTGTTCTTGTTTCGATCGCCCTTCGGATCGAGACCGGGCGTCCGGGCGTTTCCCCCGAGGTCGGTTTTGGCACCGTCCAATTTGGGAATTCGGTTCTTGTCGTTGTCGTCACGACGGTCACGCCCTTTGTTGTTGTCGACTCCATCCTTGTTGGCGTTCCCGCCGATGGACCCACCGGGCAAGTTTACGCCAGGAATCATAGGCTTTGAGCCAACGCCGGGATTCGTATTGGGGTGCCCCGGCTCATTCTTGGGGATGTTATTCCGGTCGCGGGCCTCCCGATTGTTTTTGTTGTCCGCACCGCCCGCGTTGGGGATCACTGGTGGGTTGTTTCCACCGCCACCAATCTTCGGAACGTTGTTTCCACCCGCCCGAGGAGCATTGTTGCCCGCAGGTGGATTGCCGCCTGCGTTGGGTCTGGGCTTCGGATCGTCACGGCGTTGTGCAGCCTTGTTCTTGTCGTCCCTCAAACCGGCCGCCGGCTGAATACCACCGACATTGCCGCTCGGCACCGGGTTGCCTGCGCCGGGAGTGTTGCGGTCCCGACGATCATTGCGGGCATCGTTCTGTCCGGCGGGATTGGCATTCGCGCGGTTCAGGTCAACACGAGGAATCTGGTTGGAGCGCGCATTCGCTCCCTGTCCAGCATTGTTGCCACCGCGATTATCGCGCGGCGAGTCATCACGCTTCGAGGGACTATTTCCAATGTTGGGCTGTGGAGTGGGCCTGTTGGCGGCTGGGGGTGGATTGTCATTGCGGCGTTCCACGCGCGGAGCAGGTTCGGCACGTTTCGGCGGTGCGTCGTTGGCCTTGGGACCGCCGCCGCGATTGTTGTTGTTCGACTCGGCACGGTTCGCAGCAGGAGCCTTTGCGGCCGCCGGTTGTTCTCGTGCAGGCTTCTCTTTTTCGTTGTCCTTCGCAAACGCAACGACGCCAGCGGAAATGGACCCCGCCAACAGGCAACTCAACACCAGCCAACTTTGTTTCCAGCTTTTCATGATTCACCCCTTCCTGTGAGCCAAGCACTTTTCGAGCAAAACTGTTCGAGTAGCAGTCGCTCTGCGGATCGTGTGCCAAATGGACTCGGACATGTCGAAGCTTCGCGTTTCGAGTTCACGGTTTCAAGAAGCAATTGGTTTTTGAGGGTGGGATCCGCCGTGGGCAACATTCTCGCAAGGAACGGACTCCAACAAGAAAAGTCTTGTGTCATCTGTTCGATGTCTGGTCGTGGCATCACAATGAACCGATGGCCCGCCGCGCGGCGACCTCGCCTGTTCGTGTTGTCGCACGAACTGCCGCAGCGTCCAAATTGACTCGATTTTTTACTGGAGCAGCCACCCCATGCGAGCCGACCTCATCAGATGATCGGGTTTGTTCTCGAGCCAGTCACTTCACGCGCATTGATCACGTTCTTGAGGAGTGGGTGCCATGCAACGATCCTTCTGGGGATGTCTCTTGTTGGCCGGGTTCGCCGCTTCGGCACCGCAAGCCACGCAGGCACAACTCTTCACTCGACCATTCCACAACTGTTGCGAAACCTGCGAGATGCCGCAGGCTCAGTGCAGTTGCACTCAGGCTCATGTCCAACCCCAAGTTCAAACTCAGGTGCGGATGCAAACGCGGACCCGTCCCGTCGTCCAGACGCAACTGCGGCCGCAGCAGGTCACGATCTATCGCGACGTGACCGAGACACGCGTACGCAACGAATCGGTCGTCGAAAATGTTCCGAGTACGACCTATCGCAACGTGACAGTCGATGAGGGTGGCTATCAGATGGTCTGGGTTCCCAAACCGGTCACCAAGCAAGTCGCACAGACCGTCGTACAACAACAGGTGAAGACGCGCGCCGTTCCCTACCAAGTGACACACCGCGTTCCACAGGTTTCGACCCAGATGATTCCCGTGCAGACGGTGCAGCACATCACCGAGCAGGTGCCGGTCATGACCACGATGGCCGTCCCCACTCCCATGACTTTCACTCCGGTGGCCTTCCAGTCGGCCGCAACCTCCTGCAATGTTTGCGATCACGGTTCCACCGCGATGAACATGCCGATGTTGTCGCAACAGTTTGGGTACGCGCCGCAAGTCAGCTACGCCCCGTCGTACATTTATGGTGCTCCGCTGACGGCCGCCATTCCGACCATGCCCGCCATCACAGTTCCCGTCCCACAAACGGCCCTCGCCCCTACGGAGAGGCCAGCCGAACAGTGGCAGACGGTCCCCGCGCGGGGCGCTTCATCGAGTCGTTCTCAAGAGTACGACTCCCCGTCGTCGCGGCCCGTCCCGACGCCCGCCGATGACGTGAACGCGATTCCCCGACGGACCTCCATGTTCTCACCCGTCCCTTCGGCGGCGGTCGTGTGGAATTCGCGGCGCTGAGGCAGGCGGCAATCGTGATGCGCCAAACACCTGTTTCACTCGGTGAGGAAGCCGCGTCGCATCCAGATGCGGGATTGGCGAGTCGCACGCCGTCAGGCGAGCGGCAGAAGTTGTCATCCCCGCAATGGAAGCCTGACGCGCAAGCGAAGCTTGGGATGTCGAGCATCCTTCGCTTGCGCGTCAGGCTTCGATGGGTACGCTCTTTCTTGCCGCGCGCCTAACAGCGAACGAGTCGCTCACTAAGGAACGGGAGCGCGATAACTTCCCGAACTGTGGTGATGTAGTCTGGACCCCTTGGTCCGGACGAAGTTGTCGGTGACGGCAGCGATTGCGACTCGTCTGGACCAAGGGGTCCGGACTACGGGTGCCGGGAAGTTATTGCGCTCCTGTTCCTTAGTGGCCAAGTGTCAGTCAAAGGTAGTCACTCGTCGCGTGGCGAGCCGAAGTGAAGGCCCCGATGCCCACAAAGAACGACGGTGACGCCGCGAAACCGAAGGGCAAGGGGAAGAAAAGAGCCTAGTGCGTCGTCATCCCTAAGAATTGGGGTTCTGTGAGCGGCACGGCGCTAGCCGCCGTTCGTTCACCACCGGCGGCTAGCGCCGTGCCGCTCACAGAGTCAGCCCCAAAATCTTGGTTTGACAACGCACGAGTGAAGGATCCGCGACCGAGGACGATTAACGCGGACGTTTTCGCCGATCAAGCCGCGAGAGGCGATCCCACACCCAGAACAGAAGTCTTCCAACCATCTGAAACTTTGACGCACCGCTCCGGCCTGATCAGTCGTAGCCGCAGCCAATCGCCTCGGCGAAATGACAATGACATTCCGCCAAACTCGGTTGCGAAGACTGGCTCCTAGGACATGTCACTCGTGGTGGAGTGACATGACACTGGCAAAGTCATTGCCCCGGTAGCCACAGCTTGTTGCCGGCGGTCGCTGCGGCGGGAGTTCCCGAAGTCCAGACGCCGCCCGTCTGTGCGGGGATGTTGCCCGCCGTGACGATGTTGATCGATTCCCACGGTGAAGGAACGCCCACCGACTCCAACATGCGTTCGACGTACCCGCGCATTTGCGGCACCTTGGGCGAGTAGTAATTAACGAACCGGTCGAGCAACGGCTGAAGCCCCGGATCGCTCGGTTCTTCGAGTCGCACGGTCAGTTCGTTGATGTCCCAGTTCCAGTGGTGCTCGAAGCTCTTACCATCTTCGGGGACTTTCGTGCGGGCGACATCGATCCATTGCAAAGCCTCTTCGCGGCGACCATGTCGCGAGCAGAGTTCGACCAGCGCGCGGTGGACGCGGGGCAGATCGAGTTCCGCTTCGCAGGCCGGTCGCGCGAGTGCCGTCTTCAACACGGCATACAGGAACCGGTCGTGGCGGGTCAGCAGCGCGCGATTCACGACCGCGTTGAGCTGCGCGTCCGTCAGCCGTTCGATTGGCAGGCGGTGCATCTGCATGACCGACTGACCACTGAGCAGTGTCCGCTCATCGACATCCAGCGGCGCGAGTGGGGTCTGGCCGAACTTTTCCAGCATCGCATCCAGTTTCAGTTCGTGCCCCTGCTGTTGGCAATGCGCATCGAGCATGAACACGGCGGCGGTGAGTGCGACCTTGTGCTTCGGATCGGTGGCGGCATCGCTCGGTGAACGGCCTCCCAACACTTTCAACGGCGCTGCAGGCCACGTTTCGTTCAGGATCGTTTGCCATTGTTGGTCCCGAAGTTTGCGGCTGACTCGAATGGGAGTCCCCTTCGGCAGGGACCAACTCCAACGGAGAGTCATCGACTCGGCCGGAACGCCCCCGGTGACTTCGGGCTGCGGCTTGTCCGTTCGCCACTGCAACAGTCCCGTGGAAACCGATTCGATCAGCGATCGCGCCTCTTCCAAGGCGGATCCACGATCGCCGCTGATGAACAGCGTCGGTGGCTCGTTGTCGTTCGGGTTCGCATCGTAGATGGACAGGTGCGACTGCAACCGAGGAAGCGAATCGAGAGTCAACTGCGTGAAGTCGTCTCCCGTCCACTGCGGGCGATCAAGAATTTGATAGCCCGCGACGGGAGCGTGCTGTTGGTCGGGATTGGCGGGAGGCAATGTTACTCGCACCAGTCGGGGCTGTTCGTCGAGGACCGTCAGCAACCGACCGATCGATTCCACCTGGCCTTCGTAGGTGCAGATATCGATCACGTCTTTGGTCGTGTGCCGGTCGAACAGTTGAGCCAGCGTTTCGCATTCGACGGCGGCGGCGAAGTCTCCGTACAACTGAGCGGCCCGATGCAGTGCCTCGGCGGCGGTCGCCTCGTCACCATCCCAAGCGCGGCACAGACCGGCCGAATGCCATGCCTCAGCCGATTCGGGCAGCGTGCGGGTCAGCAGCAGAAACAAATCGGCGGCGGTACTCCAGCAACCGATCGCCGCATACTTCTGTGCCTTCTTGATCTCTTTTTGCAGTTCCTCAGGCCCTTGAATGCTGGGCAGCAGGTGCGTGCCGCGCATCGGGTAAGGAATGCCTTCCTCGCCATCGAACTCGAGCAACTGTACGAACAGCTCTTGCCGCTGCTTCTCGGGGGCGAGCCTCAAGGCCAGACCCAGATGCTCGCGTGCGGCCATCACTTGTTGACGGTTCATGAGGATCATGGCCATTGAAGCGGCGATGCCGCTGACCATGGAGGAGTACTTCTTCGCACTCTTTTGGAACGCGCGATGGATCGCCTTCTTGGCCGGATCAAAACCGTCGGCTTGAAAGAGGGCTGCGGCCAGCAGGACGATCACGAACTCGTGGTCCGGCTGATGTTCGACCAACGCACGCAGCACGTCGCGGGCAGTCGAGGCCTCACCTTGTTCGAGCAGGATGATGGCGCGTGTCGTGCCAACCCACGGGTTGGCCGGAAACTTGCGAGCCAATATTTCCAGTTGCTGTAAGGCGATATGAGGCTGATTCCCCGTGGACAACCGGACGATGCGGTCCATTTCGTCGGCGATGTTCAGGCAACAAAACTTCAGCTTCTTTCCGCTGCCGCAGGCGCAGAGGTCATACGGGTTGAGCGACATCGGGCCGATCCTTGCTTCGTGATGATCGTGTGAATTCAAAAAGAGACCGGCCGATTGTGAATCGGCCGGGACAGAGGCAGCTCAGAAGGGCCGATGAGGGGGTCAAAGGCCGGGCGGCAGTTTAGCAACACCCCGTCGATTTGACAGGGATTCGCCGAGCCAAGCTGACTGTTGAGAAACGTAGAGTAGGCGGCTTGCCTGCTCGGAATTCCCGTAGAAATGTACAGGCGAGCCGCCCGTGCCACGATCTCTCAACCGGCCACTCAATCGCGGCGTTTGTGCCGTTGGCGCTGCGTGATGATCCGTTCGAGAGCCAGCTTGGGCGTGCCATCGGGACGGAGCAATCCCGCTTGCGGGAACGTGTGCGGATCGCCATCGCTGAAGTGGCTGAGCGACACACCCGCGACCGAGGGTTTGGCCAAGAGCAGTTCCAAGACTCGGTCGATCCACTCGGCCTGCCCCGCTTCATCGCAGGGCTGCGCCCACATGCGCGGCTCGACCTCCCATTCGGGACCGGCCAGCCCATCGTCATCACTGCTGGACGGACACGCGAGCGTCGCGTGGATCGGCACGCCGAGTACGCTCCAGGCGTCGATCAACCGCGAGATATCGAGCAGGTCGCGGTGAGCACTGCCGCGCGGCAGATAACCGACCGCCAACTCGATGTTGACTCCCGCCAGTCCGACCGCCGAACGGAGCAACGCATCGACCAACTGCATCGGCGACAAGCGGTGCTGCCCGCGCGCCTGATAATCGCCCCAGGGCTGGTCGATGCGAATCAGCAATTGGGCCTCTTCATCGACCTGCCGCGCCACGTCCAACACGCGCGCGGCGAGTGTCAGCAAATTGGCTTCGGTCAGAGCCAGTGCGCCGCCGCTGTTCAACCGCGCGGCGACCTCCCACAGACGAATGCGACCGACGTAGCGCGAGATCGCGGTCTCCACAAAGTCGCACACGAAGCTTTGCAGGTTGAAGATGTCGTGTTCCCAACGAGCCAACCACGTGGGAAGGCCACCGGGGCCGAGGTCGAGCAGCGAACCACCACGCACAATCAGCTTCTGTTGCTCGCACCATTCCAACTGCCGATCACACGGCTCCCAGTTGTACTCCCCTTCGACCGTTTCGATCTTGTTCCACGGGATGGAGACGGTGGCCGAGTTGAACGCCGCCGCGAACAGTTCGTTCGCGTCGGCACTCGGTATCGAACCTTGCAGCTCGCAGCCGATTGACGCGGGCAAGCCCTGAAAGCGCTGCAGTCGCCCCTGCAACGCCTGATTGGCGTAACCCTTCGTCAGGATCTCGGCGGCGGCGCATGCATGATGCAGCGCTTCGTTAGCAAGCTGACTTGCTTCGTCTGGCCGATCTTGGCACGAGGCCGCTCGCGAGAACGCGCGATGGGCGAGCCGTGAGGGTTCTGCAAATTCCGGAGGAACACGCATCCCCGACAGTTCCCACTGCGAGGCCTGATTCCTCACCTGCACGATCTTCCCACGTGCCAACTCGACCGGCAGCAGATACGGTTGCTCACGCTCGGGCAGCGAGGCCGTTGCAATCACCGGCCGACCGAATCCGGAAACAGGCCAAGCCACATGAAACTTGCTGCTCTCCGAACTCATCCGCCGACAACCGATGATGTTGTCTTCGACCTCGATCCGGGTCGAGAAAACTCGACCATCGGCACCCGTCAGGTAGCCTCGGTACGCCTCCGGCAAATCGTCGATCGCCGACGCCGGATGAACGATGAAGCGGATCAGGCCCATGAACGGCCCTTACGTGTGTGGCAGGTGTCGAAGAACGCGGTCGAAACCATCAGAAACCTGCGTCGATCAGGGGGAGGCGATTGCTCGAAGAGCCGGGCGAATGCTGAGATCCATCTCACGAACGGAGGACTGCGGATTTCACCGATGACAGACCATTTCCAGTCAGCGCCACGGAGCCGTCCCAAAACCGGCGGCAGTGTAGTAACGCGCATCGGGTTGTTCAACAAACGCTCCAGTGATAGGCTCGCCGACAGGGCCATCGCCTTTTTCAACGTAGGGTGGGACCAGCTCGCTTCGAGCGCCGGCCCACCATCCGGAAACGTCGAGAAATCATGGTGGGCCGGCGCGGCGAAGCGCCACTTGTCCCGCCCTACAGCTTGCGCAGTCCCAACAATGCGATGGCCCCTGGTTGGACTCATCGAAACACCGTCCGCTTGCCCGCGAAGCGTTTGAGTTTCTCGGGGTCGATGTCCACGCCGAGGCCCGGTTTGGTTGGGATCATCAGGTTGCCCTCGGCGTCGATGGTGAATGGCTCGGTGGTGAGGTCGTCGATGTAGGCGCACGGCGTCAGGTACTCGACGTAGCGCGCGCGGGGGATCGCCGCGCTGAATTGCAGGTCGGCGGCGAGGCCCATCGCCGTGTTCCAACCGTGCGGGACGAGTGTGATGTTGTGATCGAAGCAGAGCCACGCGAGGCGTCTCGATTCGGACAGGCCACCGTTTTTCGTGCAGTCGGGCTGGAGGATGTCCACCGCGCGGCGTTCGATCCACGGAATGAAACTCTGTCGCCGCGTGAGCACTTCGCATCCGGCAATCGGCACCGGCGAGACGCGCGTCAGTTCGATGTAGCCCTCAATGTCGTCGGGAGGCAGCGGTTCCTCGAACCAGGTGATGTTGAAGTCGGCCAGCATCTTCGCCGTCTCGCGCGCCCAGTTCGTGCCGTGAGGCCAGAACTGTTCGCTCCCGCCCGCATCGACCATCAACTCGACGCCATCGCCTACGGTTTCGCGAGCCGTTCGCACGATCAGCTCATCGAACGCGCGATCGCGTCGGCCGAACGGACGCCAACCCATCTTGATCGCCTTGAACCCGCGCGCCACCACGCTTTCGAGCATCTTCTTCAGCGGCTCGGGTTCGTCGAACAAGATCGAACCATACGGTTTGATCCGGTCGCGGTAGTTGCCTCCCAGCAGACGCGACACCGGCTGGCAGCACGCCTTTCCCATGATGTCCCACAAGGCGATATCGATTCCGCTGATGGCGTGCTCAACCGCGCCACCTCGACCCTGCCAGAAGCTTGCCTGACGGAGCGTCTCGGACACCCGCTCGGGTTCGACGCCCGACTGCCCTTTCAGCAGTGGCCAGAGGAGAGCCACGGCTCCCTCGACGAGCGTTCCCGACGTGAAGCAGCCTCCCCACCCGTACAGCCCCGAATCGGTTCGCACTTGCACGAGCGTATGCAGGTTCTCTTGAGCCTCATGCCCCTGCGGCCAGCCTCCATCGACGGTGGCTCCGGTCAGCGGGATGACTTCAATTTCGACGATCTTCATGGTGTCGGTCCTTGAGAGAACATTTCAAAAGCGAGCATTTCAAAACTAGCCCGACGCGCAAGCGAGGGCCTCAACGTCATCGAATGTTCCGCCCTCGCTTGCGCGTCGGGCTAGTTTGTCGGGGCAGCAACAGGTTTTGAACTGCCCTCTCGTTTGAAGCCGTTACCGAGCGGAGCACTCGTCACCCGCCAATCGCGGTCCCCACCTGATACACGATCAACGCGGCGAGATAGGCCAGTGTCGTCATGTAAACGAACGTGAAGAGCGGCCAGCCCCACGAGTTGGTTTCGCGGCGGATGACCATCAGCGTGGAAGCACACTGCGCGCAGAGAGCGAAGAAAACCATGATCGACAGCGCGACGGGGATCGAATAGACGGGCCGACCATCGGGCCACTTTGAGTTCTGCAGGGCCTGTTGCAAGCCCGAGTCGGACTCATCGACATCGCCGCCCAAGCTGTAAATCGTGCCGAGCGTCGCGACGATCACTTCTCGCGCGGGGAACGATGCGAGAACACCGACTCCAATCCGCCAGTCCCAACCGAGTGGTCGCACAGCCGGTTCGATGACCTTGCCGAACCGACCGAGGAAGCTGGTTTCCAGCAGTTGTTCCGAGAGGGCATTGCGCCGCGCGACCAGTTCGTCCCGCTCGGGTTGAAGGCTCGGATCGTCTGCCAGCTTCGATTCGACCCGTTCGATCTGAACGCTCGTTTGCTGTTCCAACGTGTGATCGCCGGGAAAATAACTGGCGGCCCAGACCAAGATCGACGTGGCGAAGATCAGGGAACCGGCTCTCAGCACGAAGGCGCGCGCGCGGTCATAGACTCGGCTGGCGACGATCCTCGGTGACGGCCACTTGTAGCTCGGTAGCTCCATCACGAACGGCGGCGTCTCACCTTTGAAGAGCGTCTTCTTGAAGAGCCAAGCAACCGGGATCGCGACCGCTGCGCCGAAGAAGGTCATCACGAACATCATCACGCCGTGCAGCGTGATCCAACCTCCGGCCCACGCGACCGACGGAAAGAACGCGGCGATCATCAGTGCGTAAACAGGGGCGCGGGCCGAGCAGCTCATCAACGGCGCGACGAGGATCGTCACCATCCGGTCACGCCGATTCTCGATCGTGCGCGTCGCCATGATGCCGGGGATCGCGCACGCAAAGGACGACATCAGCGGCACGAATGACTTCCCCGACAAGCCAACTTTGACCATCAACTTGTCCATCAGAAAAGCGGCGCGCGCCATGTAGCCGCAGTCTTCCAAGAGGGCAATGAACAGGAATAAGAAGCAGATTTGAGGCAGAAACACCAAGATGCCACCGACGCCCGCGATGACTCCATCCACGATCAAACTGCGAAACGGGCCGGGCGGCAGCAGCGAGCCGACTTGAGAACCGACGGCCTGTTGAAGAGCCTCGCACAGGTCCATCAGCGGAGCGGAGAATGTTGAGATCGCTTGAAACACCACGAACATGATCGCCACGAACGCGGCCGGTCCCCAGATTTTGTGAGTCAGCCAACGGTCCAGCCCATCACTGCGATGCAGAGTCCGCTCGGTCGGGAGTTTGATCGCTCCGTTAAGTATTTGTCGCGCCCAAGCGTAGCGTGCTTTGGCTTCTGCGGCGGGAACCTTCAGACCAATGGCCTTGAGTCGCTCGCGCGCCTCGTTCAGTGCGGCAGGCAGTTTTTCGGAGTGCCTCACCGAGAACGTCGCTTCAAACTGCCCGCCCACGTCGAGCAGCAGTCGCTCGGCGACGTAGAACGGGACGTTGGTCTCGCCCCAATCTGCCAGCCGCGATTGGAGTTTGAGGCCTTCGTCATAGAACTCGGGCGGAAAGACGCGGGGTGCGGCGGGAGGCGGCTGCGATACGACCGAGACGATCGCCTGCTTCACCTCTTCGATGTGGCGACGACGATGGGCTTCGCATGGAATGACCGGGATGTTCAGTCGGCTGCGAAGCTCTGCCACGTTGATGACGATGCCGCGCTGTTCGGCCACGTCCCACATGTTGAGGACCAACACGGTCGGCAACCCGAGATCGAGAACCTGGCTGACGACGTACAAGTTCCGTTCGAGGTTCGACGCATCGGCAATGCAGACGACGGCGTCGATCTTTCCGACCTCGCGCTGCTGCCCGAGCAGCACCTCCACCGAGACCATTTCATCGAGCGACCTCGGCGACAGGCTGTACGTTCCAGGCAGATCGACCAACTGCACCGAACGACCTTCAAAAGTGAAC
The DNA here is from genome assembly GCA_043721755.1 of Schlesneria sp. Classification (GTDB taxonomy): domain Bacteria; phylum Planctomycetota; class Planctomycetia; order Planctomycetales; family Planctomycetaceae; genus Schlesneria. Next base: position 264 of record JAYSQC010000392.1, on the reverse strand, counting down.
CGCCCGGTCTTCTTTTCGACCGTCACGCCGGGATAGTTCCCGATCCGCGAATGGACTCCGGTGAGCGCGGTGAAAAGCGTGCTTTTACCGGTGTTCGGGTTGCCGATCACGGCGACCGTCAGTTGCGGGGCGGCAGACGCGGAATCAGGAGCAGTCATGCGAGCAGGAACTTTCGTGAGTCAGATCGCGTGGCGGGATCATCTATACTTCGCCCGGCCGGAATTGAGTCGTTTAACCGCGTGGGCAACGCCCCGCGCGTCGAGC
>JAYSQC010000391.1:0-9165 GCA_043721755.1 Schlesneria sp. | reverse complement strand
GTTGAAAAACGTAGGATGGACGCCCTCGTCCGTCCGTTTTCAACTCGAAATCACTCGGACGAGGGCGTCCAAGTTACGTTCTTCAACAGGCTGCTAACGAAGACGTGTCCGACAGAAGTCCAAGTTGTAGGCACATTCCCTGTGCCGTTCACCGATATTCCTCGGCGAATCACGGTCTCGCGGACGGCACACGGAGTGTGCCTGCTACTTTTGTCGGACACGTCAACGAAAGAAGGCGTTTGTTGCGGCGCATTCACTTCCTGACGGGCCGCTAAAAGTAGCCTTCATCGCTCCGCGTGAAGAAAGCCGAGTCACCAGCGACCCTGAAACTTGGGGAAATGGCGTCGGCACCCATTCGGCTCACTTCACGCGGAGCGATGAAGGCTACTTTTGGCGGACACCTCATTGCATTCTCCAAAAACAGACCTTCCCACCTTCGTTCCCTTGGTTTGCTTCTGTTCACCCATGTCTTACGAAGTGCCTGAAGTCGAGTCGGGTGGCAAGGCGGGATGTTTTCGACGTTGGATCGCGCTGACTTCATCGACCGTGAGGAAGCCCCACCGCAGAGCTTCGTCCTGCATGTACTGTTTGCCAAGCGTCAACGCCGTGCGGGCCTTGCAGAGTTCCATGCCGAGATAGAAGGCGTGAGCGGCGGTCAGCGGGCCGACGCTCGCGGCCATGCGGTCGAAGACTTCATACGGATCGTCGCCATGCCAGTAGCCGTCGCGGTTCATCATGTGAAGTTCGCCCCGCTCGGCAAAAATGCGGAAGTTGGGATCGGTCAGTCGGCCCGCCAATTGGCGCAGTCCGTCGTCACCGAGTTGCCTCAGTTTCGGATCGCGCAGCATCACGAGCTGCCCGCCGAGATGTTTCGGCAGGACGTGATTGGCCACGCTGTGCCGGACGAGCTTCCGCGCGAGATCGAATTCGCGCACCGCCGTTCGTCCCCAGTTGATGACCTCCGTTGTGAGGACGCTGCGAATTTGCAGTTCTTCGCAAATCGCGGCACAGAGGAAATTGATCCCCGCGCTATCGACTTCGGTCAGCTCGGTCAGGTTGCCGATCCCCATCATCAGCTCCGCGTTGGGATGCTGTTGCCGCGCCGCGTAGTACCGCGCGAGCGACGCCGCGAACCCAAAGCCGATCGGTTCGAGAATCGGATCGAGCCGGAATTTTTTACGATTCGCGGTGAGCAGAGCTTGCGTGGCGTTCCACGACGCGAGGTCGCTCGGTTCATCGGGCAACACAACCGTCTCGACGTTCAGTTGCGACAGCCACTCGCGGTTCGTGACGTTGCAGCTCAACACCAACTCCGCACCCGCTTCGACCGCCGCTTCGACTTCGACTCGATCGAAGCTGTCGATCGAAAGTCGAAAGCCCTCACACTTGAGCCGCCTCACCGCGTCAGCCGCTTCGGCCCAGGTCTCGCCCGGCACGCAACCGAGATCGATCACGTCGGCCCCCGAGTCGCGGTAGCTGTTCGCCTGACGGAGCAACTCGTCGAACGACAGCCTCGGCGCGTGATTGATCTCGGCGAGGATCTCGATGCTGTATTCATCGAGCGTCGGTTTTGGTCGGCCTCCACTGCCGAAGTGTTCTGGCAGATCGAACAAGTCTTTCGGGCCGCGTTCAAACGGGACACCGAAGTGGGCGGTGAGCGACTCCATTTCACCCCCGCACCAGCCGGGAACGATCACGCGCGCGATGCCGCTTGGAACCGTTAGCTTGCGTCGTATCCAATCGGCTCGCATCAGAGCGGCGACCGAAATGCCCAGCACCGCCACTTCGTACTCGAACTTCGCACGAACAGCCAACGGCGCGAGAATCTCGCGCAACGAAGGCTCGGCCAAGCGACCGGTCACGAAAAGAATGCGTTCGATGGGCATGAAGGAGTGTCGCCGTAGGGTAAGCGTCTCGCTTGCCCGTCTTTCTCTTCTCACGTTTTCAAAATGACGAACACGACGGGCAAGCGAGACGCTTACCCTACGATTCGTCAACGCACCGCGCCGCCGTTGCAGTTGATGACCTGACCCGTGATGTACGCCGCGTCGTCACTGACGAGGAATCGCGACAGCTTCGCGATGTCCTCCGGCTGTCCCCATCTCTGGAGTGGCGTTTCGTTGAGAACACGCTGCTGCCACGAGTCGTTGGCCGTCTCACCCCACGCCGTCTTGATCCAGCCGGGCGCGATGCAATTGACTCGCACGGTCGGCGCGAGGCTCATCGCCAGCGACCGACTGAACCCCATGATCGCGTTCTTCGCCGCCGAGAACAGTTCGCCGCTGTCGCCTGCCATCCCTCGGTCAGACTGATCCCAACCGATGGTGAGGATGGAACCGCCTCGTCCGGCTTGGACCATCCGCTCACCCGCCAGCTTGGTCAACAACATTCCCGCGCGAACATCCACGTCGAGCAACCGATCCAACTTGGCAGCGTAATCCAGTTTGTTCGCGCCACCGGTCAGCAGATCGACGCCCGCATTCTGCACCCAAATATCAAGGCCGTTCCAAACCGAAAAGGCACGCTCTAGAAACGCTTCGATTTCGCTGCCGTCAGCAAAATCGGCAGCCAGCGTGACCGAGCGAACCCCCAACCGCCGAGCCTCCCCTGACACGGCATCTGCGGCAGCATGTGACTTCGCGAAATGGACGATTACGTCCGCTCCGGCCCGCGCGAATTCGAGAGCGATAGCTTGGCCGATGCCGCTCGACCCGCCCGCCACAATTGCACGCTTGCCTGTCAAATTGCCAAAGCTGGACACACGCCACCTCAGTTTGTTGAGTCATGAAATGTCAGAAATCTTGGTCATTGCTGATGGTTACAGCACGTCGCGAGAAAATGTTGCCCGAAGGCTCGACGTTTGCTCTCCAGCGACGAATCACGGCACTTCAATAGTGAGATCGGCACCCGCATAGAAGCAGCATGATGGTCGCTGACAACTCGGTAAGTTTTTATTTCGGCGTGACTCAATGCTCGGCGTACATTGGCCGACAACGAGTTATGTCGATTGTGAGCGGGAAATGAAATCTCAAATAGGTCGTTGACGGACACTCGAGTCCCACCCATAATGTCGCCGACTTATGAGCTAGAATAGGAAATGGCTGGTAACTGGCCACTCGAAAGCTGAAATGACTCACCTGCTGTTGCCCCGTCTTGCTGGTCCTGATTCTCGAATCTCGCTTGTTCTGAAGCGAGTCTGTTGCGTGCAGATTGCAGTGGTCTGAGGCTTCAAGTCTCACCCTCGTCCCAACAGTCCTGACGTTCACCTTATAAAAACTTGTGACCGACCTGACGAAGGCTCCGAGCGTTTCCGGCGCTCAGTGTCCAACTCTAGTCGGTCTTCATTGCTCCTGCCAAAGGATGGTTCCGTTGTCCGATCCAAGTAAGGATCCTGATCGAGTCCCGGAAGATGCGGCTCGGTCCCCAATTGAGAAAGAGATGCAAATGATTTCGACGATTGATTCCCCGTTTACCGAACAGATGGGCACCGAACAAACTGGCGCAAATCTCGCCAGTTCTCCGTTCCCCGAGTTGTCTCAGCAGTTGGAGAAGGACTTGGTTCAAGTCTTCAAGCTGTTGGCCGATGAGACCCGTTTGAAGATTCTGATGGGGTTGCTCCGCTCGGGCGAGATGCACGTCAGCGCGATGTGCGACATGCTCAACCAAAGCCAGCCCGCTGTCAGCCATCACCTCGCCCTGTTGCGAGTGGCCGGCATCATCGAGCCACGCCGCGATGGCAAGCACAACTTCTACTCGGTCTGCCAAGACCGCTTCCACCTGTTGATGGGCGAACTCTTCTCGACGATCAGCGATCCGAAGCGCGACGAGTTCCGCTTCAAGAGCTTCGTTGTGACCAAAGACGAGTAGTTTGAATCGCTCTTTTAGAGATGACCGATGATCACGAGAGACCGCTCGGAAACGAGCGGTCTCTTCTTTTTTCGTTCCTTCAATTTGCCCGTGACCTGTGTTACAAACCTCGCGATTTTCGGATCGCTTGAAAGCTTCCGATCGATACGGTTTTCACGCTTGCAAGGTCCAACATGTCCCAGCCCGCGAAGCTTGCTCTGGCCGACGGAACGGTCTATTCGGGAACCGGCTTTGGAGCCGATGGCGAAGTGTTCGGCGAGGTCTGCTTCAACACGAGCATGACCGGCTATCAAGAGATTCTGACCGATCCCTCGTACTGCGGTCAGATCGTCACGATGACGTACCCGCTGATCGGGAACTACGGCATCAACCCCGAAGATGTTGAGAGCGGCAAGCTTTCGATTCGAGGCTTCGTCATTCGCGAACTGTGTCGTGCGCCGAGCAACTTTCGTTCGACGATGTCGCTCGACGAGTACCTGCGTCAGGCGAACGTCCTCGGGATTGAAGGGATCGACACGCGAGCACTCGTGCGACGATTGAGAACGCGCGGCGCGATGACCGGCGTTCTCTCGACCGTCGATTTGGATGATGCCTCGCTGGTGAAGAAGGCTCAGTCGAGTCCCACACTAATCGGCCGCGATCTGGTGCGCGAGGTCATGCCCGCGAAGTCCTTCGAGTGGACCGAGGGCCTGTCCGCATTGACGCACTTCGGTCCGACCAAGCCCGCACGAGATGGCCGCGAGTTCCACGTCGTCGCGATCGACTACGGCATGAAGTGGAACATCCTGCGACATCTCCGCGACCTCGGTTGCCGCGTCACCGTGGTCCCCGGCAACGTGACGGCAGCCGACGTGAAGGCTCTCAAACCTGATGGCGTCTTCCTGTCGAATGGGCCGGGCGATCCCGAGCCGCTCACGTATGCGGTCGCAACGATTCGCGAGTTGCTTGGCCAAGTGCCGATGTTCGGGATCTGCCTCGGCCACCAACTGATGGGCCTCGCGTGCGGAGCGACCACCTACAAACTCAAGTTCGGTCATCGCGGTGGTAACCAACCGGTTCTGAACAAGGGCAACGGTCGCGTCGAGATCACCTCGCAAAATCACGGCTTCGCGATCGCCACCGACACGCTGCCGAGTTGCCTCGAAGTGACTCACATCAACCTCAACGACCAAACCGTCGAGGGGCTGCGACACACAGTATTCCCCGCCTTCTGCGTCCAGTACCACCCCGAAGCGTCAGCCGGCCCGCACGACAGTAACTATCTGTTCGAGTCGTTCCGCGAACTGATGACGACAGCCTGAGGAACGTTCTTCTTGGGCGTTAGCCCGTCTTCTCTTTCTGAGCGGGGCGGCGTCAGCCCCCTGGCTTTTATTTCACTGACAACCACTCTACGCACCCGCCAACGAAGAACCGGGGGACTTAACGTCCCCCGCTCAGAAGCTCACGCCAGTAAATTCAGAAGTTCACGCCAGAAAATTAGGAATCCTCAATGTCTCTCGAACGAACCTTCGTCCTGCTCAAGCCCGATGCTGTTGCCCGCAAGTTGACCGGAGAAATCCTCGGCCGCTTTGAGCGGAAGGGCCTTAAGACCATCGCCCTGAAGTTGCTCAAGGTCACACCCGAGCTGTCCAAGCGGCACTATGCCGAACACGTCTCGAAGTCGTTCTATCCTATGCTCGAAGAGTTCATCACGTCCGGCCCGGTGATCGCACTCGTGTTGGAAGGCCCCGGTGCGATCGGTGTCGTCCGCACGATGCTCGGCCCCACGAACGGACGCGATGCCGCGCCGGGAACCATTCGCGGTGATCTCGGACTCAGCCGCCAAATGAACCTGGTCCACGGCAGCGACGGTCCCGAAGCGGCCGCACGCGAGATCCCGATCTACTTCCAACCCGAAGAGATCGTCAGTCACTCCGCCTCGCTCGACCCCTGGTCGTACGCCGGTGATGAAAAGTAAGGGGCTGTGCATTTACCACGTCCGAGAGTGGCCAACAAAACGTAGGGTGGGACCAGCGGCGCTTCGCCGCGCCGGCCCACCCGTTTCGCAGCCAACGAGTACGGAGTGGTGGGCCTGCGCTCGAAGCGAGCTTGTCCCACCCTACCACGCGACCGATCGCTCACTCTCGAACGTAAATGATGCACAGACCCTAAGTGCAGTTCGAGAACGGAATGACACGCCGCTGCTGGCCTCATGATTCTGTCTGCGTCTTTCGTGCGTGTTGTCACCGTGTTCGCAGGCGGCGGATCATCTGACGCAGCCACGCGGACTTGGCGTGCGATTCGTAGCGGCCCTTGTGAATGTGCTCGATGCGGAAGAGGTTGGGGATGTCGATCGGGACACCCTGACTGCCGATCAGCCAGCGGAAGGCGCGGTCCTCGAACGTCTTCTTCCAGCGATCGACTGGCCGCTGATAGAACGGGATGCTGTTGCAGTAGCCGAGCTGGCGGACGACATCGCCGTGCGCGATTTGTAGGGCACCGACCGCCTTCTCGTGCGTGACCGGTTCAAACCGAGTCGGGTCGATTTCGACGAGACCCGGCGGGCGCGAGCCGGCTTGTAACAACGCGTCGTTCTGTTCGAGCAACGGCGTGCAGCTCACACGAGTGGGAAAGACCAACGGATCGCTGCGGCCTTCCAACACTTCGGCCAGCGCGTCGAGACAGCCGCGCTGAAACAACTGGTCGCAGTCTGAGAACCACATCCAATCCGCTTGCGTTGCGAGGCCCGCCAAGTTGCGACCGATCCCGCGCCGGAAGAGCCTTGATCGGTCGAGCGGCCACCAGTTCCAAGTGACGTTGCGAGCCGACTGCGTGCGGAAGAACTCCAACAGATCGACGGTTGCCTGATCCTCGGGGCAGTGAAAGATGGTCATCTGCACGGAGAGCCGCGTCGGTGGATAGAGGACGAGCGAACTGAGTTGATACGCCAGCAGATGCGAATACTTCCAACAGTGGCTGACGATCTCCAACTTGAGCGGCCCGGTTCGCGCGGGAAGTTGATCGGCGCGAGGCGGCTCGGGACCAAATGCACGGCGCGGCAACCAGCCACTCGCCGCGAGTCGATAAAAATTCTCCGACCAAGATTCCGGCCAAGCCGCCATGATGATCCTCTCGTGCAGATCGATTAACCGCGCGGCGTAGCCGCAGCCAAAGTCGCCTTCATCGCTCCGCGTGAAGCAAGCCGATGGGGAGTGGGCGCTGACGATGCCATTCCATGTTGGACTCACACCTGGCTTTCTTCACGCGGAGCGATGAAGGCTACTTTTTGAAGACCGACATGCACGCCGCACGACATGATTTCGAGACCTAGTAGTTCGACTGTCTGACTTCCCGTAGGGTGGGCTGTGCCCACCACAATGGGTTGCGGATTGGTGGGCACAGCCCACCCTACATCTGGCAAACTCAGACAGTAGAAGTAGTGTGACAACTTTGTATTGCGGGGTTCATCACTAGCCCGACGCGCAAGCGAGGGCTTCACTTTCGACAACGGTTTGCCCTCGCTTGCGCGTCGGGCTAGTTGTTGAATAACCCCGCAATTTCAAGTTGTCGGACCACTAGTAGTCCGAAGTTATCGCTTGGCAATCTTAACGAAACGTCACTCACGCGCAACGCTGAGTCTGCGATGTCTCCACTGCGATGCCTTGAGGGAACTCACGCATCAGTTTGACCGCCGCGTCCCACATGGACTCGCAACCGACGAAGTCGCTGGACCGCACGAATCGTCGGTGGCGAGTTCCCTCATTTTGAACGAAGTCGAGCCAGCGGTCTTTCGCGCCGTTCAACAATTGCCGGACGATGTCGTTGATCGACCGTCGCCGTCGCCAACGGGTGAGGCTCGGTTCGCGGAAGTAGCCGTACCAATCGTCGATGAACTGTTCGGCCTGCGTTTGCTCGATCCCGGTTCTCACGAACTGTTGGACGAGTTCCGACTTGAACCGTTGATAGTGTTCTTCCGCGTGAGGTCGCTCGCCGCTCCGTTGGCCTCGACCGGCGTTCGCGCGGTGTCGTTCTCGGAGCGAGTACATCGTCGGGAGCGACTTGGATTTGCCGTGCAGCACGCTGAGTTGCGACAGCATCATCTCGGGGACGTGATAGGACAGTCGCGCGTCGCTGCCAGCGGCCGTGCTGCGGAAGTGGTCGAGCAACGGTTCCGTTCGATAGACGGCGTAGTAGTTGGACATCCAGTTGGAAGCCATCTGGCGGCAGCGGTCGAACGGCTCTTCGTTGTCGATCGTGTAACCCTTCAAGATGCGACACGGCCAACTCGGGTGATCGACGTTTAGCACGGCGGTTCGTCCCATCGCGGTGATGTAGTCCGGAGATCGCTCCAAGAACTCAACGCATTTCGAGACCGCCTCGGGGAACAGCAGGTCATCGTCCGCACAGCAGGCGACGAATGGAGTCTCGATCTGTTCGAGTTGCTGCACGCACTTGCTGATGAGGTCCAAGTCGAAGTGGTGGTAATCGACGGTCAACTCGGGCGAGGCGGCTTGAATGGCGGCGACGTTTTGGGCGGCGGTGTCTGGACGACTCGAATCGACCACCGAGATCGCGAAGCCGGGCGGGAACTGTCCGTAAAACTTCAGCAACCGTCGCAAAAACTGCGGTCGATTGTGAGTGGGAACGAGACAAGTGATGGCCGAGGTCGTCATAGCGAAATCCGACTGTGAGCGAGATGAATGCCAACGTGAGGCACCGCGGATGCGAAGGAAGCGAAAGTCCAACCACGGATTTCACGGATCACACGGATGAAGACCGGAAGAGGAGTGCGTGAAGTGTCCAAACTTTCCTTCCAACTGTTTTGTGTTCGTCTTATCTGTTTATCTGTGTCATCCCACAACTGTCCGGCTAATAGTTTTGTGATTGGTTGGAACATCTAGCGAGGCTCTGCCTCAGACCGACGAGTTGAGATGCCCACAGACCCGAATGCATTCTTTCATTCGCGCTCCCCTCCATTCGCGCGGATCAATTTCCGCGAGAATGGAGGGGAGCGCGAATGAAAGACGAAAACAGCGTGTGATGGACGTTGCCTCCCCGCTTGAGCCGCGCCGTGATTTGAAAGCTGCTCCAAACTTGACTCATTCACATCAACTTTCAAAGGCCAAGCGTTCTAGAGGGCGTTTCAAAACTTGTTTTCGCCTCTGCAAGCGAGGGCGAAACATTGGACGACGGTGAGGCCCTCGCTGGCGCGTCGAGCTAGGCTCTGATTTGAAACCCCACCCCGCTTGTCGGGGTGGTTTACGGGTCTCTGCACTACTCCCTCATTTCGGTGACGCCGAGTAGTGCAAAGACCTGATT
>JAYSQC010000390.1:0-4872 GCA_043721755.1 Schlesneria sp. | reverse complement strand
CCCCTCGGCGGGGAGGGTTAGGGAGGGGGGGCGAGTGGCAAATCGACTGGACCATCCTCCCCCCTCCCCGGCCCTCCCCGCCGAGGGGAGGGAGGAAAGACCAAGAACGCGGGAAGTTGTTTTGCACCGATTCCTTAGTATCCGCTGCTCCCGCGCGGGGTGGATCACCGCGCTGCGGGAACGGGGCCACTGCCGGTCAGCCGCGAGGTTCCGAATCCGTTGGCGGCACTCGCCGGGAAGACGTGCGATGGCGGGAGGTTTCCCTCCAACAGTGACAGCGCCCGCTTCCACATGTTTTCGTCGAGGACCGTCTGGGCGTCCTTGCCCTCGGACAGGATCGTGATTCCGAAGGTGTCGTTGCTCAGTTCGTGCTTCGATTCCCAGATCGCGCTGCCACTCATTTCGTAGGCGATGCGCAGCACGGCGGCTTTGCGTTGAACGGTGACATCCGGCGGTTTGACTCCCCCCCGTCCTCCACCGAGCGATCGGAGCGTCATCGTGCCCGTGGCTTGAGCGGTCGCGATCGTCACCACGAGCTTTACCGACTGACCATCCTTCACTGTCAGGCCGTTCTCTTGAATCGCCGCTTCAACCGCGGCGCGAGCTTGCTTGGCATAGCCGGGCGTGTTGGGTGGTTCGGCCACATCGAACTGGAGACTGATTGACGAACCGGGTTTGACGACGGCCTGCTGTTCGACGTTCTTGCTGCCGAACTGCTTCTTCGCGGCCGGTTCGGGAAGCTCGACAGCGGTGAGCTGACGGCTGTTTCCTTTGCCTGTCGTCCCGGCCATCCAGAAGCGACCGTCAAACGTCCGCTGTCCAAACGTCACTTTGTCCGCCGTGCCGTAGACGTACGACCACAACACGGCCTTGCGACTGAGATCGACCAACGTCAGCCGGTGATCGACATTCACTCCCTTGCCGGAAGCCGCGATGCCGCTGGACTGAGGGTTGCCGAGCAGGAGTTCGTTCTCACCGCACCAGACCAGCGGCGCGGACGCCTGCGGAACCGGAACGTTGGTCGGCAAACCGGTGGCCAGATCGACGACGCTCACCGCGCTCCCTTTGCGGCCGTTGGCGAGGATGGCCAGCCGATCGCCCTTCGGCGAGAACGAGATCGCCTGCACATCGCCGTCACACGAAACGATGCCGCGCCCTTCCCCGGTGACCGCGTCGCGCAACTCGACCTTTTTCTCACCGCACGTCGCGATCAGTTTGCCGCCCGGTGAGACGGCCAAGACTCCCGCATCGGCCACCGAAAACACCGGCTCGCACGACGGCAGCCGGAACACGATCAGATGGTCATCAAAGCTGCACGCGGCCACGGTGTTCGTATCGAGGAACAAGGCCGAGGCGATCTCGCGGTTCTTCGTCTCGACCTCGTCTTGAAACGGGCGGCATCCGGCGACGTGCGAACCCTCCGCCGCGAAGACATCGAGCCGCCCTTCGCCACCCATCGCCTGCACGAGGACGCGCGTGCCATCGGGGCTAACGGCGAGCAATTCACACGGGAAATCGACATCAATCCGACCGGCTGGCGCACGCTTGGCTGCGTCATACAGCTCCAGCCAGTTCTTGCGACACGGGACGGGCGGGACGAGAGTGCGCGTTCGACTGTGGCCACCACGAACGATGTAATTGGACTTCGGAGTCAAGCCTGAGATGCCCGCCTTTGATTCGTCTTCTTCGTCCGAGATGCGGACACAGACGAGGCCCACGTCGGGCCGCGAACAATGCAGCTCGCGCGCACGACCGTCACCCGACTTGAGCGGGATCGAATCGCCCAGCTTCGCTCCACCTGGCCCCGGATCGGCCGCAGCCTTCCACTCGCCACCCATGCTCGACCGATCGGCCGCCTGCTCGCGATCAAGCGAGGTCAGCTTGGGGAGCTTCGCGTCAAACAACAGTCCCCCCGCCGCAGCGACATCCTTGGCCCGCGCGATGTCTTCCGCCTTGACCTCGATCGGGCTGAGAGTTGCCGATTTGTTGGTCCCTTCCCACGCCGCCACGATCGTGTCGGTCACAACGTGGCGCGTGCGCGACGTGGCGAAGTCGAATGACGTTTTGGGGAACGCAAACACCACACGCTGTGCCTCGCGATCGATGACGTAGGCACCACTCAGGAGCAGCCGCTTCCCATCGGGGAACCATTGCAAACTGGTCTTGCTCGTCAAGACATCGTGCGCGCGCTGATCGGGATCGGGAAGTTCAAAGTCGGACACCACGGAACCGTCCGCGACGTTTCTGATCACAATCCGTTCGGACGTTTTCGAGTGCGACTGTCCGTAAGCCAGCGCGAACTCTTTGCCATCGTGTGAGAACGCCATTCCCATGAGATCGGTGGTCACGTTGTCGTCCACAAACGCGATCGTGCCCGCACACTCACCTTTGTCCAAGTCGAAAATATCGACCGACTTCTTGAGGTAGTCACTCACGACGGCCAAGTACCGCCCGCCCGGACTGAACGCACGCCGAGTATCGGGCTGGCCCTTGTCTCCCAGAGTGATCTGTTGCTCTATGTTTCCGGACGGAAGCTTCCACGAGATGATCGAACGATTCACATTCGACACGGCCACCAATCGCTTCGACGTGGGTAGGATGACCGCCGCCGGATTGAATTTGCTGACATCGAGCGACAGCACGCCCAGCGAACTCTTTTTCGCGATGTCGCGGACCTCAATCCCTCCGCCACCGTCAAATAGCAGCCAAGCGAAGAGCTTGCCATCGGGGCTGAAGCCAACAAACCGGCTGCTGATACGCGGGCCTTTGATGACGCCCCCCTTCGTTCCCGTCACGAGATTCCAAACCTCGCGGGAATCGTTGTCCGACATGTTTTGGCCAACGAGTACGAACGGGCTGGGTGTTTCCGGGTAGGTGACGAAGCTGTCCTGCAAAAATCCGGCTGTCGTCTGGATGTTGAATTTCTTCGTGACTTCGCCGACAGGAGGCTCGGCCGAGGGATCGACTTGAACCTTCCAGTCTTTCGGTGGCTTGAAGCCCTTCGATCCTTTGCCGACGTTGAAGCCCGAGGCCGCTGGCGGGCCGGAGGGCGCGGGGATGGCGTTCGCGCCGGGCTGTGTTGAGGCCGGATTCGTGGCGACGTTCGGAACAGTGACTGGCGGCGGAGTCGGATTGGGTTGGGCCGGATTCGCTGGCGGCGGGGTCGGTGGGGTCGTCACGTTCGGAACGGCGTTGCCCTGACCGGGGACGACCGGGTTGCTCGCCACGGGTTGAGCATTGTTCGCGGGAGGTGCGGGTGGTGGGCCACCGTCCTTCATCATCAGCACGGCCACCAGTCCGAGCAACACGACGGCACCGACTCCGCCGCCGATCATCACCCCCACGCCGACACCCGAGCTTTGCTGCTTCCGCTTATTGCCGCCGCTCGCGCCACGACGACGACCGCCGGGAATGTCGATGTCCGACCCGCAATCTTTGCACTCGACCGTTTCACCGGCTCGCTCATCGGCGAAACGATATTTCTTGCCGCAGTCGGGACACGCAATCTGGATGGGCATGATGGGTACTCGAATGAAGAGTTACGTGATGTCGAGCGAAACGCGATCCCGGCGAATGCCAGTTCGGGCGGCGAGCCTATCCAGTTCCGGAGTGATCGTTCAACCGTGGAAACTTGCTGTCGTGGGCGGTCCTCAAACCGGCCAACAAACATTGGCAGAACAATGGGGGCAGAACGATGAAGAATCGGAATTTGCTTTTCTTGACATCGTTCTGCCCCCATCGTTCTGCTCGCCCCCGGAACCTGGATGGGCATGATGGGTACTCGAATGAAGAGTTACGTGATGTCGAGCGAAACGCGATCCCGGCGAGCGCCAGTTCGGGCGGCGAGCCTATCCAGTTCCGGAGTGATCGTTCAACGGCCAGTTATCAGTAATCGGAGGTCACTCGCGTTGGGGGGCGGCGTGTGACTCTCAGTGATCCAAGGTCAGTCAACTGGGAGGCTGTTGTTGGTTTTCAATCACTGTTGGAGTTGGGCTTGTGAAAAAAAGAGACGGTCGTTGATCGTCGGAGGAGGATGGTGTCTCAAGTTCGTGATGGGATCAGTCCGCGAGCCGTGGCGCGTTCGTTTCGAGTGTCGCTGAGCACCGTGCAGCGTTGGGTGGCTCGCGCGGGGGACTTGCCGTTGGACGAGGTGGACTGGGTGGCTCGTCCGGCGGGGTGTCGTGTGTCGCCGCGCCGGACCAAGGCGGGTGTCGAGCAGCGCATGCTCGTCATTCGACGGCAACTGCGGACCAAGAGCGATCTGGGTGAGTACGGTCCGGAGGCCATTCAGCGCGCGCGGCAACAGCGCCGTGAGCGAGTGACCCCGGCCGTGGCCACGATCGCGCGCATCTTGTCTGGACGCGGGGCCTGGGATGATTGCCAGCGCGTCCGGCGAAAGGCTCCGCCTCCGGGATGGTTCCTGTCCGATGTCGCCGACAAGCGTGCCGAGATGGACAACTTCGATGCCATCGAAGACTTGGTCATTCGCGGTGGGATCGATGTGAATGTCCTGACCGGAATCAGCTTGCACGGCGGACGGTGCGCGGCTTGGCCGGCCGCACAAGTCACCGCGAAATTCACGGTCGATCGCCTGGGGGAGCATTGGCGTGAGGTGGGACTTCCGCGCTATGCGAAGTTCGACAACGGCACGGTCTTTCAAGGGGCTCATTAGTGGCCCGACAGCTTTGGTCGAGTGACTCGGATGTGCCTGTCGCTGAAGATCACCCCGGTCTTCGCGCCACCGTTGTGCCGGGGATTTCGGTTCATCCGAGTTTTTGGGGGGATCACAGTTTGGAGCAAAACAGAGGTCTGCCCGATTCTTCATCCTGAAGGGATGTCAGCCATTAGCCGGGGGTTGAGCGTCCGCGACAC
>JAYSQC010000389.1:0-8293 GCA_043721755.1 Schlesneria sp. | reverse complement strand
AAAGGATTAAGATTACCTGCGCTCCCTACTCCTTCTACTAATAGCTATGTTAAAAGTAAGTGCCATTGGGCGTCAGCCCCCCGGTTCTTCCCAAGAGGGCTTACGCCCAAGAACCGGGGGGCTGACGCCGCCCCGCTCAGATGTCTCAACACTGACCGCGCGAGGTATCGCGAGGCCCCGATGGCACAGAGAGATCGCGGCGACAGACGCTGCTCGGTGGAACAAAGTTCCCTCACGCCGAGGCTGTGGCTCGCGATCGCGATGGGGCTGTTCTTGGACAAGTTCTTAGAACCTGTTCAACATCAACCCCGTGTTTTATGTAGTCGGAAAACAAGCCCGACGCGCGAGCGAGGGCTGGACGTTCGATGAGTACGAAGCCCTCGCTCGCGCGTCGGGCTGGTTTTGAAATGCGGACTCGGACTTCGATAGATTCTGATTCAAGGGACTTCGCGGGTCGCTCCGTTGAGCATGCGCTGCGTGAGCCAGACCTCGAACGCGAGGAACGCGAGGAACCCGTAGAGCAGCAGCCACCAGAGTTCGGTGCGAGAACCATCGGCGAACATCTGACGCTGCAACTGCGCGAGGTCCGTCACAAATGTGAGTCGATCCGTGCCAGCCAGCGTCGCGCACTGGTCGTCTGTCAGGGGTGTGAGGTCCGACTCACCGCGATCGAAGTTCGTTACGAAGAGTTCGTCGGTGGGAGACGGTTGGCCCGCGTGAGCTTTCGCCGTAAAGCGATAGACGCCGGGAAGCGTCGCGGAATCCAGACGCGCCCCCGGTTGGAAATCATCGTCGATGAGAGTGGCCGCCAGCGGCGCGTTGTTTGGAGCGAGGAACTCGAAGTCATTGAGGTTCATTTGCGGCGAGATGTTCAACGACAGCGGCGTCCCCACGTCCACGTTGCGGCTCGTTGTGGGCGAGGCGAGTGCGAACAACAACTCGTGCAACCACGGCACGTAATCCTGTTTCGCGGGGAGCGTGTTCCAATCGGCATCGAGCGGCGAGGTCAGCACCGCCGTTGTGCCGCGTCCGTACCGGCGCGTCACCAACCACGGATCGCCGTTTGTCAACTTGGCGATCGTCACGGCAGTGCCGAGGGAGGGTTGAGGGTCTGAAGTCGCCGCTCCTCCTGACTCCTGACTGCTGCCCCCTGACTCCTTCCCCTCGACCTTCCACCACTTCGTGAACCGTGCGTCGGTCAGAGTGCCCCCCTTGTCCGGGCGAAACGGCTTGAGCCACGGCAGTTCCAGACTGTTGCCTGCGACCAGCACGCCCAGCGCCGACTTGCCTGCCTCAGCGGCTGTCTGCACCGTGCCAATGGCCTTGAGTGAAACGGGCAACAGTCCCGCGCCGGGCTGACCGCTCTCGTTGGCGAAACCGGCTGGCGGCGTCTTGTCTCCGAGGGCGAAGAGCAGACCGCGACCGCTCGCCACGAACCTGTCGAGCAAACTCAACTGTTCCGCCGAGAGGGCCTCGACGTTGGCGAGCACGAGAACCGCCGCATCGCGCAATGATTCGGCGCTGATCGCGTCGGGCGTGAGGATCGTCGGTTTGATCCGGGAGACTTCCCCGCCCGTCGCCATGAGTGCCGCCCTAGCGAAGAACGTTTCGCTGCGTGTCGGATCGAGCCGCTTGTCACCGTCCACGAGGACGATCGGCAGAGAGTCGGCGACAACGACCACGGCCTCGGATCGGTTGTCACCCGGCAGCGCATCGTTCTCCAAAACGACACCGATCAACTGTGAACCGACTTGCTCGAACCGCCGCTCGAACTCGACGGTCGCCTCGCCGTTCGGCGGCAACTTCAGTTGTAAGGTTTGATCGGCCAGTCGTTGGCCGTTCACTTCGAGATGCACTTTGCGTGTGATTGCATTTTCACCGCCGCTGTAACGGACTTTGCTGCTGATCCGCACCGGTACACCGGGAACAGTCAACTCGCGAGAAAGCTGCAATCGTTCGATCGTGAAGTTGGCCGACTGGCCGAGTTGCCCGTCCGCGACATCCATCACCCATAAACGTGGCGGCTGCGGTGATTGTTCCTTCAAATCGTCGAGCCGCGTCCACAGGGCGTCGTCGTCCGGTTTCCAACTCAACGCTTGTCGATCGGTGAAAACGATCACCTCGCGCTGCAGGTTGGTGCCGCTGGCGAGGGACTGCACCGCTTTGGAAATCGCCGCGTGCAGGTTGGCCGTCCCGGCTGGTGATGGCAGGCTTTCGAGAGCTTCTCGGACGCGCTGCTTGTCTCGAGTGAGTCCCGCCAAAGTGGCGAGTGGTTGCTCACGGGCATCGACGACCATCACGCTGTCGCCCGGCCGGAGTTCATCCACAAACTGACGAGCCAGTCGCAAGGCGTTCGCATGGGGCGTGAGAGCGCGGCCCTCCCAACCCATGCTGTACGAGCCGTCCATCACCAGCACGACATCGCGCGGTTGAGTCGATCCGAAACGTCCCAGCCATGCGCCGCCGAGCCACGGCCGCGCCAGCGCGATCGCCAGCAGCGCGACCAATCCCATCCGCACGCCCAACAGCAACAACTCTTCGAGCCGCAGCTTCCGTCGCGCGCTCGGATCGAGTTCCAAAAACTGCATCGCCCCCCATTCCACGATGTCGTACTTCTTACGACTCAGCAGATGAGCCAGCACGGGCAACAGCACGCCTGCCAGACCCAGCAACATCCACGGATTGAGAAAGAAATGCGGCATGGGTGAGCGTGACGATTCGAGCCGGAGTCGGTGGACGGAACACAGCGCGGAAGGCCGCAATGTAGGATGGGCACTCTTGCCCGTCCGCTCTTGGAAGCCAAACGGGTTGCGCCAAAGCCGGACGGGCAAGAATGATGCGCCTGCCAAAAGTAGCCTTCATCGCTCCGCGTGAAGTTAGCCGAACGGTGAATGACGCTGTATCCCGCGTGTCCGGGTCGCTGGTGACTCGGCTGACTTCACGCGGAGCGATGAAGGCTACTTTTCAAGAGTGCCCATCCTACAGATCGAGATTTCTTGCCGCTTGCCTGACTCAACCCCACAACTGCGCCGCCAGCGCGGGCCAGCGGGCATAGTCGGGAACGATGGCGTCGGCACCGGCTTGAATCAGACGGGTTCGTTTCCACTCTTCGACACGCCCGCTGCGATGCTCTTCATCGCTGGCCACACCGATCGCCACACCGCCGAGTTGTTTGACGTTCTCGATCTCGACAAAGCCGTCTCCGAACCCGAGCAACGCAGCGCCATCAGCCTTCGTTTCGGCGAGCATCTGTTGCATGACGGCCAGCTTCGAGAACTCACGCGGATCATCGCCCGGCCCGAAGATGCGGCCTTCAAAATAGTGGTCGATCCCCAGCAGGGCCGCTTCGTGGCGGACGTTCATGACCGCCGTGCCGCTCGCCAAGGTGAGCTGGATGCCGCGCGCTTGCAGGTCGTCCAACATGGCTCGCGTGCCGGGGACGAGCAGGTCGTCGGTCGTGACTTGCCCCGCCTGCAACGCGGCGATGCGGCGGTTTGACTTGGTAAACAGCCCGTCGAGGAACTGCTGTTTATAGGTCTCAGCCGGAAGCGGATGGCCGCCGCGTCGCGTCGCCTCTGCGACAAAAAAGTCCATCTGGTAGATCGTCGGCCGACCGTTGAGATTCAGCACGAAGTCTGTGACATAGGCCGCCAAGTCCGCGTCGGACTCTGTCGTCCCCGGAAGCGGTTGCAGCACATCGACCATCAACTCCACCATGATCTCGACCCAGCCTGATCGGATCAGACTGAGCGTGCCATCGAAGTCGATGACGGCCAGACGCGGAAGATGTGTTCGGTTCAGCGGTCGAATGAGTTCGGACATGGCGGTCTGATTAAAAGAGTGGGAAGGATGTGTCGCGTAGGTTCTGGGGCGTGCGTTCAAATTCATTCAACACCAACCCGAAGCGTGAGCGAGGACGGCGATCCGATTTGTGCATCCATAAGTCGTCCTCGCTCACGCTTCGGGTTGATATGTCCGGATGGCATCGTGTTGGCTATTCGCTGCGATCAGCCATCCAATCGGAAGAGGCGTTTGAGAGCGTCGATCAGTCCGTGAGGTTCACCATCGCGGGACTCGTGCTTCAAAGTTTCGAGCGGGGGATGGAGCAGTTTGTTGACGATCCGTTCGACGGTGCGTTCGATCGCGTCGCGGTCTTGAGCGGTCAGGTGCGGCTGCTTGGCGAACAGGCGGTCGAGTTCCGACTTGCTGACGCCGTGCCAGTCCTGCATCAGGCGCGAGACCACATCGCCACTCGCGCGACGATGGAACTCTGCCATGAACTTTGTTTGTTCAGTATCGATGATTTGGCGAGCCGTTTCGATCTCGCGTGATCTCGCATGACGATGCTCCTCACAGGTACGGCGCAGGCTGTCGATGTCGTAGAGATACACGTCATTGAGGTCGCCGACGGCCGGTTCAAAATCACGGGGCGCACCGAGATCGAGAATGAACGCCGTCCGACCGACCGCCGCCGCCGCGCGGGCCTTGCGAAACCGAGCCGCATCAATGATCGGTCGCTCCGCACCGGTCGTGCTGACGATGACATCGGCCAGGCCGAGCCAGTGGTCGAGGTCCGCCCACGGCTCCGCGTGGCCGCTCCATTCCCGCGCGAGCCGCTCCGCGCGTTCGGGGTTGCGGTTGATAACGACGATCTCGCGCACGCCCTCGTCCTTCAGATACCGCAACGTCTCCTCGGCCATCTCTCCGGCACCGATGATCAGGACCAGTTTGTCCTCGAAGTGATCGAAGATGCTCTTCGCAAAATCTCCCACGGCGACGCTGGCGATGGAGACTCGCCCCTCGGACAACTTCGTCTCTGTGCGAACTCGCCCCGACACACGAATTGCACCCTGAAACAGCGAATGGACGAGCGGCCCGCACGCGCCGTGTTCCTCCGCCGCACGGTAGGCCTCCTTCACTTGATTCACGATCTGCGGCTCACCGAGAACCATACTGTCGAGTGACGAGATGACCTCGAAGAGATGCCGCACCGCTTCCGCACCCGAGTCCGCCCTCAGCTCACCCACGAATTCGTCGAGCGGCACCGCGTGAAATTCGGACAAGAATTGGGCGAGCTGCTGGCGCGTCTGATCGGTGTCGTCGCCCGGCTGCGCGAGATAAAGCTCGACTCGGTTGCAGGTCGAGAGAATCACCGCTTCCGATTCCGGGCAACGTCGCCGCAGTTCGGCATACGCCTTCGCGAGCTGTTCGCGCGAGGCAAACGCCAACCGCTCGCGAATGGCGAGTGGCGTCGTCTGGTGGGTGCAGTACAGGGCGAGCAGGTTCACTGAACAAATTCTCTGGGCGTGGAGGAACGGGTGGGTGTCGAGGTGCAGGCGATCAGGTCTCTGAAGTCCGGCTTAGCCTTGTTAGCCGGACTTCTCTTCTGGACGTTGCCTCTCAGCGAGAAGTCCGGCTTTAAGAAAAGCCGGACTTCCATCGATTACTTTGCGATCGGACGAACTTGCCGCGCGGCACCGGTTCCGTGCAACGACGGCATCCGCATCACTTCGGTCAGCACTTGCAGTCCAACCATCATGAACAACAGAAACCCACACGACCATGCGGTCAACCACGCGACCTGTCGTCCGGGAGTTCGTTTCCCCGTGAGTAACCAGGTAAACAGGCCGCACATCAACAACCACATCACGCTCCCGCCCAAGACCACCGGGTCGGCCCACGCGAGACGGGCATCGTCGTGACTGAGAAACGACAACAGCACTCCCGTCGCGACTCCAAACGTCAGTAGTGGCACAGAGATGAGAATCGACCACCGGTTGAATCGCTCCAATCGTTCGAGACTCGGCAGCGTCAGCCTGCTGTTCCGCATCTGCCCCCCTTTCAAGCGACGATGCTGCCACAAATAGAGCAGGCTCAGCACGAGGCCCAGCAGAATGGTGGCCGTTCCCAGCACGAGCATCGCCGCGTGCAGCATCTTCCAGCCTCGATGAAAATCGAGGACTTGGCTCGATGACGAAGTGACGAAGTGCGACGCTCCAACCAGCGCCAACACGATCGGCCAGACCACGAGTCCCGAGGCGATGGTCGCGTCGAGCAGTGAGACAAACAGATGCGTCAACACCGCGAGCCACGCCAACACCAGCAGCCAGTCGTGAGCCGAACTCAGCAGCGGCGGCAGTTGTGACTGACTCGATCGCAGCAACAGATAGAGCGTCTGCGCGAGCAACCCCGCGCCGCCAAACAGGATCGCCGCCCAGCGACTCCACGCCAACTTGGAGCGCAACCGAACGACATCCAAGCCGAACGCCACGAGGTAGCTCAAGAGGAAACAGAACAGGTTCACGTTTGGCATGTCGCAAGGCTCCGTGGCATTCGCACCAGTCCGTCGTACTGACTCTCAAACGAGCGAACCCCACCGGGCTGGCCCCATTGGTCTCTACACAACTCTCGCCCCGGTACTCCGGTGAGAGTGGCAGAACGATGGAAGAAAGGAGTTGGTGTGTGATTCCGCCTTCATCGTTCTGCCATTCCTGTTTAGAGCGATTGGGGCAAAGTTCTGGCGAATGAAAGGCTGATGCGGAATTGTGTAGATACCACCGGGCTTGCCCCGGTGAGGGCGTTGGTTTCAGGTCTGACCGAACGCCGCAACAACTGGCCGGAGTTTACTGGAGAGTCTCGCTGTCGCGTAGCCCCTCGCCATGAAACCGGCCGTCATCACGGGGCCGCTTCCAGTCCGTAGTCGCTGATTTTTTTGTGCAGCGTATTGCGGTTGATACCGAGTCTGGCGGCGGCCTTCGTCTGAGTTCCCTGACACGTCTTCAAAACCTGCTGGATCAGCTCGCGTTCAACCAACGAGATGATGCGTTCATGGACATTCTGAGCCTCTTCTCCTGCTTCGAGCAACCCGAGCGTCACGAGTTCACTGCACTGCGTCGCGATCCCACCCGAGCGAGAACGACTCAATCGGATCGGGGCCAAGCCACGCACATGGGGCGGGAACAAGTCGAGTGTCAGTGTGTCACTCATACAGAGTACGGTGGCCCGCTCGATGTAGTTCTGAAGCTCACGCACGTTGCCCGGCCAAGCATACGTCTGCAACATCGAGATCAAATCGGGAGCGACCTTTGGCGCGGAGCGATTGTTCGCCGCGGCGTATTTCTTGGCGAAGAACGTCACCAGCGGCCCGATGTCTTCCGGGCGTTTGTGCAGTGGCGGGAGATAAATCGGAATCACGTTGAGTCGGTAGTACAGGTCTTCGCGAAACTTGCCCGCGTCGATCTCATCGAGCAAGTCGCGATTGGTCGCCGCGACGATGCGGCAGTCCACGCGAATCGTCTTCGTGTCGCCGACTCGCTCGAATTCCTGCTCTTGGAGTACGCGCAACAGTTTGACCTGCAACGTGTAGCTCATCGAGTTGATCTCATCGAGAAAGATCGTCCCGCCGTGAGCCGCTTCAAACCGGCCGGTCCGATTTTCGTGAGCACTCGTGAACGCTCCCTTCACATGGCCGAACAGTTCGCTCTCTAGCAAGCTTTCGCTGAGTGCCCCGCAGTTCACGCGAATGAATGGACCGGACGAACGCGGGCTGAGTTCGTGCAACGCCCGAGCAATCAGCTCTTTGCCGGTCCCCGTCTCACCGAGCAACAACACGGTCGCAGTCGTAGTCGCGACCTGCCGTGTCAGACGATAAACATCGTTCATCGCCGGGCCGTCACCAATCATGCCGTCCAGAACCGGAGCGTTCGGACGACCGCTGGATGTGGAGTTGGATCCATTCATGGTTTCATTGCCTTCTCTCATAGTTGCCACAAAGCCGCACACGTAGCCACCGGAAGTGCGGACATCATAAGCACGCCGTTGCGTTTTGGTAGGATCAGCCCGCGACAGCTCATCATTTTGTCAGCGAATAGACTTGCGAAGCCGCCCCGCCTGCCCACCTCTCGCGCATAGAACCGGGCCGATGCACGAGAGACAGGCATGGCGTCTGCCAGAGAACGAAGCGTCCAGCACCGTTTTGGCCACAATGCCGGACTGGCCGACAGCAAGCTGATCTGTCACGATCCTCCCCGCGCCGAGCTGGTTGTTTAGGCGAGCGGCAGAAAAAACTTACCCACGGCAGCGCGCCCAGTGACCCGGACGCTTCGGAGCGTCCGGGTCACTTCGGGTAAGGTCTCTTCTGCCGCTCGCCTTAGGAACGGGCTCGCAATCACTTCCCGAGTTCCCTTCTTGTTCCCTCCCCTCGGCGGGGAGGGTTAGGGAGGGGGGACGAGTGGCAAATCAACTTGACCTTCCTCCCCCCTCCCCGGCCCTCCCCGCCGAGGGGAGGGAGGAA
>JAYSQC010000388.1:0-35149 GCA_043721755.1 Schlesneria sp. | reverse complement strand
AGCCGTTCCGTCACGAGGCCGCTTGTTTGCCGACACAGTTTCCTTTCGACCGTGCGCATTGAATGGAGTGCGCAATCGGCGGGGACTATGATGCCGCCCCGTTGTCGAAGTTCGGCTTCGCTTTGTTAGCCGGACTTCTCTTCAAACCGCCCACCGCCCAAGTGAAGTCCGGCTTTCCGAAAAGCCGGACTTCGACATACCGCCGCCACGCCCCCGGATGCCTCATGCCTGCTTCTGATCAGCCTGAACGGATCGCCATCGTGGGCGTCGGTGGCATTTTTCCCGGTGCGCCGGACCTCGACACGTTTTGGAACAACGTGGCGGGGGGAGTCGACTGCGGGCGGCATGTGCCTGACGGGCGCTGGTATCTGTCGCCCGAGAAGGCTTACGCCCCGTGGCCTCCGCAACCGGATCGCGTCTATTCGACGTGGGGTTGCTTCATCGAGGGCTTTCAGTTTGATCCCGAGGGACTGAGTCTTGACCGCTCGTTGCTGGAACGACTCGATCCGATGTTCCATCTCGGTCTGCACGCGGCGCGGGCGGCGTTTCGAGACGCGAGACAACTAGAAGGCATTGACCTCGCGCGTATCGGCGTGATCCTCGGCAACATCGCGTTGCCGACCGAATCGACCTCCGCCATCTGCCGCGATGTGCTCGGGCGGACGTTTGTCGAGAAGTTGATCGATGAAGTGGCGAGTGGCGAGTGGCGAGTGGCGAGTGCCAGAAAATCAGCGGCAGAACTGAAGACAACATTTCACCGCGCATCTCCGCCAACGAACCTCTTCTCCTACTCTGACCCTCAACCCTCAACCCTCAACCCTCAACCTTCTTGGCATCAGCTCAACCGTTTCGCAGCCGGTCTTCCGTCGAGCCTCATCGCGCAGGGACTGGGCTTGGGAGGGACGGCCTTCACGTTGGATGCGGCGTGTGCATCGTCGCTCTATGCGCTGAAGTTCGCGTCGGAGGAACTGCTCGCTCATCGCGCCGACGCGATGCTGGCGGGCGGGATGTCTCGGCCCGATTGCCAGTACACGCAGATGGGGTTTGCTCAGCTTCAGGCTCTATCCAAGAGTGGCCGCTGTGCGCCGCTCAGTGGTGAAGCGGATGGACTCGTCGTCGGCGAGGGAGCGGGCGTCTTCATCCTGAAGCGTCTGAGCGATGCGGTCGCGGCGGGCGATCACATTTATGGCGTCATCGCCGGAATCGGCCTCTCGAACGATCGCGGAGCCAATCTGCTGGCCCCGCATTCCGAAGGCCAACTCCGCGCGATGCGTTCCGCTTACGAACAGGCCGGATGGAAGCCGAGCGATGTCGATCTGATCGAATGCCACGCCACGGGAACACCCGTTGGAGACGCCGTCGAAATCGAGTCGCTGCATCAACTCTGGCAACACGAATCCGCACGGCCTCAGCAATGCGTGATCGGCGGAGTGAAGTCGAACGTCGGCCATTTGCTCACGGGAGCCGGAGCCGCCGGCTTGATGAAAGTCCTCTTCGCACTCCAGCACCGCACGCTGCCACCGACCGCCAACTATCGGCAACCCGCCGCGCGATTGCTCGCTGGCGACAGCCCGTTCCGCGTGCTGGCCGAAGCGCAGCCGTGGGTGGAGAGAGTTGAAGGTCGAGGGTTGAGGGTGGAGGGTCAGCAGGAAGGCGGCACTCACATCCCGCGCCGCGCGACCATCAACGCCTTCGGCTTCGGTGGCATCAACGCGCATGTGCTGATCGAAGAATGGTGCGACTCCCGTAGGAGGGGCACTCCTGCCCGTCCTCTTCGTTCAACACCACCACAGGCTCGTAGCGAAGGCGAAGAGCGGACGGGCAGGAGTGCCCATCCTACAACGTCAGTCGAACCTGCTGTGGCCGTCGTTGGCATTGGCGTTCACGCGGGGAATCGGGACTCGAAGCAATCCTTTCAAGAACACGACTTCCAAGGAAAGCCGCTCGACTGGACGCGACTTAACTGGTGGGGCGTCGAGGAGACCGACTGGTTCCGGCGCGAATCCCTTGATGAGCAGGTTCCAAACCTGCCCCACGTTCCGGTGGGCCACAGCATCCAAGAAGTCCGGATGCCAATGGGCCAGTTCCGCATCCCGCCGCTCGAAATGCAGGACATGCTCCCGCAGCAGCAACTCATGCTGAAGGTCGCTGCCGAAGCGCTGCGCGACGCGGGGTCACACCGCGATCAAACCGCATTTCTTCCTCCCTCCCCTCGGCGGGGAGGGCTGGGGAGGGGGGAGGATGGTCGCGCGACTTCCGAAACACAGCAGCAACTCCATCGCGATGTCTTAGAATTGGATGACGTTCACACACATTCGTCCCCCCTCCCCAACCCTCCCCGCCGAGGGGAGGGAGGAAGCCCGGAGGCAACCGCCACTCGCCACTCGCCACTCGCCACTTCTCCGTCCCTCAACCCTCAACCTTCGCCCCTCAACCCTTCCCGCACCGGCGTCTTCATCGGGATCGAACTCGATCCCAACACGACGAACTTCCACCTGAGATGGTCCATCGAGCAAGACGCCCCGCGCTGGGCTGAGATGTTGGGCCTCGACCTCACGCCGGACGAACTCACTGAGTGGACGAAGCAACTCAAGGCCGCCGCCGGTCCGCCGCTCACGCCGAACCGCGTGATGGGCAACCTCGGCGGCATCGT
This sequence comes from Schlesneria sp., assembly GCA_043721755.1. Classification (GTDB taxonomy): domain Bacteria; phylum Planctomycetota; class Planctomycetia; order Planctomycetales; family Planctomycetaceae; genus Schlesneria. Next base: position 32,496 of record JAYSQC010000388.1, on the reverse strand, counting down.
CGCCAGCCGCTTGGCTCGCGAGTTCGATGTCGGCGGGCCGAGCTTCACGATCTCGGCGGGAGGTGACTCGGGGCGTGTGGCGTTCGATGTCGCGGTCGGCATGTTGCGACGCGGCGAGTTGGACAGAGCGATCATGGGCGCGGTCGATCTGCCGTGCGATGTTCGTTGTCTCGTCGGTGCGACGGAAGATGAGCCACAAGACGGAGCGATTGGCTTCGTCCTTCAGCGGCTTGAGGATGCTCATCGTTCGGGAACGCGGGTCCACGCCGTGTTCGATGTCGATATCGACCGTCGTCCCGTCGCTCCGCCGACGGGTGAATTTCCAACGCCCCAAGAAACCCACAACCCCACCGGGCTTGCCCCGGTGGAATCAGGTTTCTGCACTACTCGCTGCCGCACACCAGCCACGCGAATGGATCGCATGAATAGTGCAGAAACCGAACTCCACCGGGACAAGCCCGGTGGGGTTGTGTGTGGTCGGTCGCCGCTCAAGAAATTCCGCCCGGAAGCGGCGACCGCTTCCACATGGGAGCTTTGGCGCAATGCGACCGATGCACCCGGCCCGCAAGCTGGGTCATCGGCAGGCTGGCGCAGACCGCTTGCCAAGTCAGGTCGAGTCGCCTTCGTCTTTCCCGGTTCGGGCAACGCCTTCATCGGAATGGGCCGTGAACTATTGGCCGCATTCCCCGACGTGTTGCGTCGCCAAGAGACCGAGAACCAACGGCTGCGCGATCAGTACCGCCCCGACCTCATTTGGGAGGGACGGTCGAACGCCGATTTGCTCGCCAACCACAAGGCGATGATCTTCGGGCAGGTCGCCATCGGGACGGCGGTTTGCGATCTGCTGGCTCTGTTTGGCGTGAGGCCGTCGGCGAGCATCGGCTACAGCCTCGGTGAGTCCGCCGCGTTGTTTGGTCTGCGGGCATGGACCGACCGCGATGAGATGTTGCGTCGGATGGAAGAGTCGCCGTTGTTTGGCAGCGATCTCGTTGCACCGTTCGATGCGGCGCGGAAGGCGTGGAGTGTTCCCGAAGGTGAACCGGTCGATTGGGTGTCGGGAGCGATCGACCGCTCGGCGGATCAGGTCCGCGCTGCGATGGCCTCTCTTGTCCCCTCGCCCCCGTCTTCGGGGGAGAGGGCTAGGGTGAGGGGGGCGAGTGTTGAGGACGCACCGTCGATCATGAGCGACTTCATTCTTTCTCCCTCCCCTCGGCGGGGAGGGCCGGGGAGGGGGGGCGATGGTGTTGCAGGCGTCGATTCTCAATCGGCCCCCCTCCCTAACCCTCCCCGCCGAGGGGAGGGAACCAGCGAAGATGGTCCTCTTCCCTCCGAAGTGAGTGGCGGGGGAAAGGCGGCGGTTGCGCCGCGCGTCTACCTCCTCATCGTCAACACGCCGACGCAGTGCGTGATCGGGGGAGAGCGATCGGCCGTCGAACGGCTTGCCCGCGACATGTCCGCCACGTTTGTGCCGTTTTTGGCACCGAGCACCGTTCACTGCGAAGTCCTTCGCGAGGTAGAGGCCAAGTATCGCGAACTGCATCGCATGCGGACGACGCCTCCGGCTGGGATCGACTTCTACAGTGCTGCGTCGGGTTGCAAGTACGACCTCACGCGCGAAACAGCTACCGAGGCGATTGTCGCTCAGGCGGTGGGGACGATCGACTTTCCGCGCGTCATCGAACAGGCGTATGCCGACGGCGTGCGAGTCTTCGTTGAGATCGGCCCCGGTTCGTCCTGCACGAAGATGATTGATGAGATTCTCGGCGACCGACCACACCTTGCGCGAGCCGCCCTGCCCAACACGTCGCGTCCCGTCGAGACGTTCCTCGAACTGCTGGCGGCCTTGATTGCCGAGGGCGTGCCGGTGGACTTGTCGTATCTGTATGGGGAGGGGGCGAGGGGCGAGGGGCGAGGGGCGAGGGGCAGCAAAGAATCACAGACGCCTGTTCGCGAGATCGTCACGCGGGTGGGGGGACTTCCGTTTGAGATTCCGACTCCGCCGGGAGGTTGGACGTTTCGCGAGATGGTTGCTGAGACAACCTCGCTCGACCATCTGCTGAATCGCCACCCCACCGGGCTTGCCCCGGTGGAGTCAGGTCTTTGCACTACTCGTTTTGACTTGGCTTCCGAAGTATTGGCTCCGGAAGAAGCATTGCCTTCCTCAGTAGTGCAGAAATCTGCGAGCCACCGGGGCAAGCCCGGTGGGGTGGCGCAACTTGATGTCGATGGGGTGGGCAATGCCCCGCGCGTCGAGTGTGATTCAGCGTCGTCTGGCCCATCGACGCGCGGGGCGTTGCCCACGCGGTTAAACGATGATTCAAACGAAGACGATTTCCTGTCTGGCACTCGCCACTCGCCACTCGTCACTCGTCACTTTTCAACCCTCAACCTTTTCAACCAGCTTCAACTCATGACCGACCATCGCACGCAGGCTCACGACACGTTTCTTCGGTTCTCGGCGCGGGCTGAACGACTGGCGGCGCAGCACCTAGCGGTGCTGGCTCAGGGGGGGCGCGGCACTGAGGGAAGTCACAGGACTGATCCGACCGATCCGACCGATCCGACCGATCCGACCAATCCGACCAATCCGACCGATCCGACCGATCCGACCGATCCGACCGATCAGTCCCATCTGCCTTCCCCGCCCCTCGTCCAACGCACCATTCCGCCGCGATCGCTCAACCGCGACGAGTGCCTGACATTCGCCATTGGCAAAATTGGCGATTGTCTCGGGACGATGTTCTCTGACATCGACCAGCATCCCACGCGAGTCCGCCTGCCCGACGAGCCGTTGATGCTCGTGGACCGCATCCTGACGATCGAGGGCGAGCCTCTGTCGATGACTTCCGGGCGAGTCGTCACCGAACACGACATTCATCCCGGCGCGTGGTACCTCGACTGCGGTCGCATCCCAACGTGCATTGCTGTTGAGTCCGGGCAGGCCGACCTGTTCCTGTCGGGCTGGCTGGGGATCGACTTCGAGACGCAGGGCCTCGCGAGTTACCGGCTGCTCGACGCGGTCGTCACCTTTCACGATGAGTTGCCTCAAGCGGGCAAGACCATCAACTACGACATCCGCGTGCTGCACTTCTTCCGGCAGGGAGACACGTACCTCTTCCGATTCGAGTTCGATGCGACCGTCGATGGCCGACCGCTGCTGACCATGCGTGAAGGCTGTGCGGGCTTCTTCACTCAGGCCGAACTGGCGGGAGGCAAAGGGATCATTCACACGGCTCTCGACAAGCGGCCTCGCCCCGGCCAGCGGCCCGCCGATTGGAGCGATCCGGTTCCAATGGCCGTCGAAAGTTATGACGACTCGCAACTGCTGGCCCTGCGCTGCGGAGACCTCGCCACCTGCTTCGGTCCCGCGTTCGCTGGCCTGTCGTTGCGCGAGCCGGTGACGATTCCAGGGTTGATGAAAGTGACGAGTGACGAGTGGCGAGTGGCGAGTGCCAGAGAAGCCTCGCAAACCAACGTGCCCTCTTCTCTTCCACTCGCCACTCACCACTCGCCACTCACCACTTCCTCCCGTTCCCGCATGTGGCTGATCGACCGCGTGCTGAAGCTCGACCCGGTGGGAGGCAAGTTCGGCATGGGGACGATCCTCGGGGAACTCGACATCCATCCCGACGACTGGTTCCTGACCTGCCACTTCTGTGACGATCAGGTGATGCCCGGCACGCTGATGTACGAGTGCTGCATGCACACGCTGCGCATCTTCCTGCTGCGAATGGGCTGGGTCGGTGAGGCCGGTCAGATTGTCTACGAGCCGATCATCGAAGTCCGCAGCCGACTGAAGTGTCGCGGTCAGGTTCTCTCATCGACGAAGAAGGTCTGGTACGAGGTGACACTGAAGGAGGTCGGGTACGGGGCGGACGCCTACTGCCTCGCCGATGCCCTGATGTACGCCGATGGCAAGCCGATCGTGGAGATCACCGACATGTCGGTCAGGCTGACGGGACTGTCACGCGAGAAGGTCGAGCGGCTGTGGAGCGGGAGTCAGGAGTCAGAAAGAAAACTGACAGACACCGCTCCGGCTTCCTCCTCTTCACTGACTCCTGTCCCCTGTCCCCTGACCCCTTCTTCCTACGATCTCCGTCCTGCGATCTTCGACACCGACCGCATCACCGCGTTTGCGATTGGCAAGCCATCGGTGGCGTTTGGGGACAAGTACCGAGTGTTCGATGCCGAGCGGAAGATCGCGCGGTTGCCGGGGCCGCCGTTTCAGTTCCTCGACCGAGTCGTCTCGATTGAGAACTGTCAGCCGTGGAAGTTGGAAGCGGGAGGCGAGATCGTCGCGCAGTACGACATCCCCGTCGAGGCGTGGTACTTCGCGGCAAACCGTCAGCCGACGATGCCCTTCGCGGTGCTGCTGGAGACGGCATTGCAGCCGTGCGGGTGGCTGGCCGGTTATCTCGGTTCGGCCCTGACCAGTGAGACCGATCTGTCGTTCCGAAACCTCGGCGGCAAGGCGATTCAGTACCGCGAGGTCACGCCGCAATCGGGCACGCTGACGACGAAGGTGAAGATCACAAAGGTCTCGCAATCGGGCGGCATGATCATCCAGAACTTCGACTACCACCTGAGCTGCCACGGCGAGCCGGTCTATGTCGGCGACACGTACTTCGGGTTCTTCTCGAAGGAATCGCTGGCTCATCAAGTTGGCATCCGCGACGCGAAAGTCTTCGTCCCGACGGCTGATGAGTCTGCCCGCGCGAGCCGCTTCAACGCTCCCGACGCCGCACCGTTTGCGAACGCTGAGTTCCAAATGGTCGATCACGCCGAGTTGCTGCTCGACGGCGGCCCACACGGACTCGGCTACGTTCGAGGCACGATGCAAGTCGATCCGAGTACCTGGTTCTTCAAGGCTCACTTCTACGAAGACCCGGTCGTCCCCGGCTCGCTCGGCCTAGAGTCGTTCTTCCAACTGATGAAGTTCTACGCGGCGGCCCGCTGGCGGCTGGGAGCGGATGCCGTGTTCCAAACGCCGTCTTTAAGGAGTGGGCAGTGGGGAGTGGGCAGTGGGCAGGTGAAGACGTTGCAGACGGGTGCGACTTCTCCGGCCAAGCCACAACTCCCAACCCCCACACCCCACGAATGGGTCTACCGAGGCCAAGTCGTCCCGCGCGACGCTCTCGTCACCGTCACGGCCGTCATCCGCGAAGTCGATGACGCGACGCGACAACTCACCGCCGAAGGTTTTCTGTCGGTCGATGGCCGCGTAATCTATCAGATGAAGAGTTTCACGCTGGCGGTCGTGTGAAGCGGCGAATGAATTGGGCGGTCGCGCTGTCGAAGTCTTGCCAGAACCGCGATCCGGCTGAACTCGGGACGCGAACCAGTTACACTCCCGCACCGCAATTTGCAGCTTGGTTCAAGTCGGATGGCAGCACCGTCCTCAAAATGTTTCTGTTTTCATTCGCGCTCCCCTCAATTCGCGCGGAATCATTTCCGCGCGAATTGAGGGGAGCGCGAATGTAAAGACCGGGATCGCCATTCTGGACGCGACCTGTCGTTGGGAAACAGTCCGATGACTTGGAGGACACCGACTGGCTGCGACCCAGTCGAGTCACGATTTGAACCAGCCCTAATTTGCCGGCTCATGTTTTTGAAGCGCGAACACAGGACGAACGGACATGCCCACATCACTGACTCGCACGGCGGATGATCGAGGCCGCGTCACTTTGCCCAAAGCATTTGCCACCGTCATCGTGCAGCAGATCAACGAGTCCGAGGTGCGGATTCGACTGGCCTCCGATGGCTGTGACGAACAGCCGCAGTTCATCGAAGAGTCGCTCACACGGTTGACCAACGCCGACCGTGATCGGTTTCTCGCCTTGCTGAAGTCTCCGCTAAAACCCAATGCGGCACTCCAGCGAGCAATGGCCAAACACCGAGCACGTCATGCCTGACGTACTCATCGAGTCGTTCGACAAGTCGCGTCATGCGAGGACTACCGGATTGTGTTGATCGATCTACGGTGCAGTGAGGTTTGTTGAAGTTGGCGTCCCATCTGAAATTGGTATGCGGTTGTGTCGAAGCCGCGAACGGCTGAACTCACACAGCAAACCGGCTACATTGGGCGACACCTTCGGCAGTCAATTTCATGATCGACTCAGTACGGTGCTGGGGGGCGGATCGTTTCAGGAGAACGAGAATGACTCAACTAACTCTAACGCTGGATGAATCCTCCGTGGAGATCGCGCAGCGTGTGGCGGCCGAGCGAAACACCACGCTCGATCATTTGGTTGGCGAGTACATTGAACAACTGGCAACAGAACAGAGCCAACGCGGTCGAGCCGCTGTCGAATTGCTCGAAGAGTCCTTCCGCGTGGTGAGCCGCCCGCTGGGTGGCAAGCCGTGGGGCAGCCGAGATGAACTCTATGACCGGTAAACTTTTCTTCGACACGAACGTCGTCGTTTACGCATACGACGACACCGAACCGACGAAACAGGCTATCGCCCGCGATCTGTTACGAGACGCCGCCTCAAAACAGGTGGGCACCATTTCGGTTCAGGTGTTGGGAGAGTTCTTCCACGCGACTGTCGTCCGTTGCAAACTGCTGACATGCGACATGGCCACCATCGCCATTCGTGCTCTCAGCAGCTTGGAAGTCGTCGGAATTGACGCATCCCAGTATCGAAGACGCCATCGCGTTGCACCGCCGCTGTCAGCTTCGATACTGGGATGCGTTGATTTTGGCGACCGCACGCCGCGCCAGCGCCACGACCGTCGTCAGCGAAGACATGAGCGAAGGGCAGGACTACGACGGTGTCCGTGTTTACAATCCGTTTCGCACGAAGTCCAAATGACCCTAAGGAATCGGTTCAAAACAACTTCCCGAGTTCCCCTCCCTAACCCTCCCTTCGGCGGGGAGGGTTAGGGAGGGGGCGAGTGGCAAATCGACCTGACCATCCTCCCCCCGCCGAGGGGAGGGAGGAAAGCGGGAAGTTGTTTCGAGCCAGTTCCTAACTACCCTCACACAGTAAGTCGCCAGCAGCGAACCTCATGAAATACTCCCGCGTTTATGTGGATGCCATTGGTTACGAACTGGCTCCCGTTGTTGTCACTTCGGCGGAAATCGAGCAGCGGCTTGAGCCGTTGTATTCCAAGCTCAAGATTGCCCCCGGGCAGCTTGAGGCGTGGACGGGGATCACCGAGCGACGCTGGTGGGCACCCGGCCATCGGCTCAGCGACGGGGCGACCGAGGCGGCGCGACGGGCGCTCGAACACTCGAACGTGGCCGCGCGCGATGTGGGCGTGATGATCTACGCGGGCGTCTGTCGTGAGCAGTTTGAACCGGCCACCGCGTGTAGCGTCGCAGCGAACTTGGGGATCAGTCCGGATGCGTCAGTGTTTGACGTGAGCAACGCGTGCTTGGGCGTTCTCAACGGGATGGTCGATATCGCGAACCGCATCGAACTCGGACAGATTCGCGCGGGGATGGTTGTCTCGTGCGAGACGGCTCGTGAAATCATCGACTACACGATTCAACGGCTGCTCGAAGACATGACGATGGACGCGCTGACCAAATCGCTGGCAACACTCACCGGTGGATCGGGTGCGGTGGCGGTACTGCTCACGGACGGATCGTTCTCGCGCGAGAAACAGCATCGACTGCTGGGCGGTGTGACGAAGGCGGCTCCCGAACATCATGCCCTCTGCCGCTGGGGCTTCGAGTCGCTCTTACCTGCCGCCGTGCAAAAAGTCGATGCGATCCTGCCGCAGTCGATCACGCACACGAAGTTTGGCAGTTTCATGCCGCAACTGGTCCAGCAAAAAGTGAGCGGTCTGCTGCCAGCGCGCGTGTCTCATGCCTTCACGCAGTTCATGCAGACCGATTCGATCAGCGTGCTGAAACACGGTGTCGATCTGGGGCTGAACACTTGGAAGTCGTTCCTCACCAAGATCGGCTTTTCGTCGGATGAGATCGACAAGGTCATCTGCCATCAGGTCGGCAAAGGCCACCGCGAGCAGGTGATGAACGCCCTCGGCATCTCGCCGGAGAAAGACTTCTGCACGTTCCCGTATCTCGGCAACATGGGGACCGTCTCGCTGCCGATGACCGCCGCCATCGCCGACGAACGCGGCTTCCTCAACCGAGGCGACCGAGTCGGCTTCCTCGGCATCGGCAGCGGCCTGAACTGTTTGATGCTGGCTTTGGATTGGTGACGAGTGTGAACCACGAATAACACGAATCAGAAGGGCGGAAGAAGCCGCAAGATATGAACCACGGAAGTCACGGAAATGCACGGGAGAAGATTGGCGAGACCAAGACAAAAAAGTATTGAATAGAGCAGAGTCGCCTTACTTCGGATCGCTCCGTTTTCATTCCGTGCTATTTCGTGACTTCCGTGGTTCCCTCTTCGACTGATTCCTCTTCTTTCTGATTCGTGTTATTCGTGAGATTCGTGGTTCCCCGCTGCCTTTGATTTTTCCTTCCTCTTTTCGTGTGGTTCGTGCCTTACGTGGTTCCTCCCTCAACACTGCCCGGTTACGACTTCACTCACCATTACGCCGACTTGGGCGGGATGCGGATGCATTATCTTGACGAAGGTCGGGGTGAGACCGTCGTGATGCTGCACGGCAATCCGAACTGGTCGTATTACTACCGCAACCTCGTCGTGGCGCTGCGGGATCGGTATCGCTGCCTCGTGCCGGATCACATCGGTTGCGGGATGTCGGACAAGCCGGGTGATCGGCGTTACGAATACTCACTGCGTCAGCGCGTGGCCGATCTGGAGACGTGGCTCGACAAGTTGCAGGCAACTCGCAACCTGACGCTCGTCGTCCACGATTGGGGCGGGATGATTGGGATGGCTTACGCGACGAAGCATCCCGACCGCATCAAGCGACTCGTGGTGCTCAACACGGGTGCATTTCACCTTCCCGTGACGAAGCCCGCCCCGTGGCAGTTGAAGCTGGCACGCAGCCCACTCGGGGCGCTGCTGGTTCGCGGCTTCAATGCCTTCAGTCGCGGAGCGGTTCAGTCGTGCGTCACGCGCCGTCCGATGCCGCCGGATGTTGCGCGGGCCTATTGTGCGCCGTATGACTCGTGGGCCAACCGACTCGCCGTCCATCGCTTCGTACAGGACATTCCGCTCCAACCGGACGACCGTGGCTACGATCTGGTGACACGAGTTGGGAACAACCTCGAAAAGCTTGAGCACCTCCCCATGTTCATCGGTTGGGGCGACAAGGATTTTGTGTTCGACGAGCACTTTCTGCGCGAGTGGCAGTCTCGCTTCCCCGCCGCCGAACTCCATCGCTATCCCGACTGCGGCCACTACATCTTGGAAGACGCGAGCGACGAGTTGATCCCGCTGATCCGCACATTTCTCGATGGGCATTCGTTGTGACGCAGTCCGCATGGAAAAGCGGGCCAAACCATCGCCGCGCCACTTGGTGGCTCGGCTCGAAGTCCCCCGCGCGGCCGTTGGCCGCAAGCTAAGTCGCCTTCATCGCTCCGCGTGAAGTGAGCCGATTGCGAGTAGACAACCGCTTCAACAATTGGCACCGAACTCGCGCACGGCTTTCTTCACGCGGAGCGATGAAGGCGACTTGGAAGCAGAAGAAATTGCGTCGGCCAACAAGAATTGAAATGTGAGTAGGACGGGAGGCAACATGAACTGGAGGGACCGCATCAGCGCGGACCCCCAAGTGTGTCACGGAAGGCCGTGCATCACGGGGACGCGCATCTTGGTCACGGTTGTTCTCGACAACCTCGCGGCAGGAGTTCCCACGGACGCGATCTTGAAGGAGTATCCAACGCTCGTTGCCGACGACGTTCAGGCCGCGCTGTGGTACTCGGCGGACTTGGTTCGCGCGCGGTCTGACTCCTGACTCCTCTCCTCTGACTCCTGATGCTTCCTTCCCATGCCCACCATCAACATCGCCACTCACTTGAAGGACATGGCTCGGCAGCGACCGGAGCAGATGGCGGTGATGTTTCCTGCGGCGCGAGACGCGACCGGGCGCACGGCGTACACGAGCCTCACGTTTCGACAGCTTGATGACGAGAGCGATCACATCGCGGCGGGACTCACGAGGATGGGGATTGGTCGCGGGGTGAGGACGGCCCTCATGGTTCCGCCGTCGTTGGAGTTTTTCTCGCTGACGTTCGCGCTGTTCAAAGCCGGTGCCGTTCCGGTGTTCATTGATCCGGGCATGGGCCTCAAGAACATCGGCAAATGTCTGGCCGAAGCCGAGCCGGTCGGCTTCATCGGCATCACGAAGGCTCACATCGCGCGGTGGCTGTTCGGCTGGGGAAAGGGATCACTGACGAAGTTCGTGCGTGTTGGCGGATGGAAGTCGAGCTACATGAGCATCAACAACTCGTCAATGACACTGCGTGACCTGATGCGTGTCGGCCAGGGGATGTGTGAGTCATCTGGAATGACGCCCGTCGATACGGACGGCCTCGCGCCGGGAATGCACAATCTCGAAGCCCTCGTTCCACCACGAAGCACCATCGTCGAGACCGCCGCGTCCGACGTGGCGGCGATTCTCTTCACCAGCGGCAGCACGGGCGTGCCGAAAGGGGCGGTCTATTCGCACGGAAACTTTGTGGCTCAGGTGGAGTTGCTCAAGCAAGTCTTCGGCATCGAGCCGGGTGAGATCGATCTCTGCACGTTCCCGCTGTTCGCGTTGTTTGCGTCGGCGCTCGGCATGACGGCGATTGTGCCGCGGATGGACTTCACGCGGCCCGCGCGCGTCAACCCGCGCGAGGTGATCGAGCCGATTCAGCGATACAGCGCGACGAACATGTTTGGATCGCCCGCGCTGCTCAACGCGGTCGGTCGGTACGCCAGCCGCCGCATCGACGGACAGGTTGCGGAACCGATGCCGTCGCTGAAACGAGTCCTCTCGGCGGGCGCGCCCGTCTCGGCCGAGATCATCAGCCGGTTCCAAGCGACGCTCGCACCGGGCCGACAGATTTTCACTCCCTACGGCGCGACTGAGTCTCTTCCCGTCGCCGTCATCGGCAGCCGCGAAGTCCTCGATGAGACGCGAGCCAAGACAGCGCAAGGGGCCGGAACGTGCGTGGGGCGTCCGGTTCCGGGCGTCCACGTCTCGATCATCCGGATCACTGACGAACCGATCCTCGCCTGGAACGACTCGCTGCTGATGCCGCGCGGCAAGATCGGCGAGATCATCGTGCAAGGCCCTCAAGTCACGCGCGAGTATTTCAACCGGCCCGACCTGACGGCGCTCGCGAAGATTCGGATGCCTCCTGTAGGACGGGCACTCTTGCCCGTCGTCGTCGGTGATGTTTCAAGGGTGAATGACGGAGTGAAGGTGAAAGGCGAAGAGGACGGGCAAGAGTGCCCATCCTACGACGGAGTGGAGTACCGCGACGGTGAGCAACGTCTTGGCGACATCGCTCACCGCATGGGAGACCTCGGCTACTTCGATGAGCAAGGCCGACTTTGGTTTTGCGGTCGCAAGTCGCATCGCGTCGTCACGCCCGATCGGACGTACTTCACCGAGCCGATCGAAGGGGTCTTCAACACGCATCCGCAAATCTTCCGCACGGCACTCGTCGGCGTTGTCCGCAACGGCCTGATGCAGCCGGTGCTGTGCGTGGAACGCGAAGTCGCCGCTCGTCGCGTCTCGAAGACAACGCTGACGGAATCGCTACTCGCACTGGGGGCAAAGTTCGAGACGACTCGCTCGATCCAAACGATCCTCTTCCACGAGGCCTTTCCGGTGGACATCCGCCACAACTCGAAAATCTTCCGCGAGAAGCTGGCTGTGTGGGCAGCTAAGCAACACTTTTAGTCGGATCGGCTCGTTTATAACTCGCGCGGGACAAAGTGAGACATTTCTGAGCGGGGTGGCGTCAGCCCCCCGGTTCTTCCAGCGAAGGGGGGCTGACGCCGCCCCGCTCAGATATCTCATTACCGACCGTGCGAAGTACAAACTAAGAATGATTTGGGCCTGTTGTTTTCTGGCAGCGAACCGCGAGCCATCGGTCGAAGGGGATGCCATGCGAAGCAGTTCGCGCGACGACGACAGCGACGAGTTCGACAACGACTGGGACGACGACGGGTACATCCCGTGTCCGCATTGCGGTGAGACGATGCTGGAAGACGCCGACTATTGCCCGGCGTGCGACCGTTGGATCACGGACGGGAGCGCGAACAAACCGCGTTCGCCGTTGTGGGTGGTGATTGTCGCCGCCGTGTTGCTGGGACTGATTCTGACCTCCGTGCTGTGAGGATCTTAAAACGATGCGCGTTCTGGTGACGGGGGGCGGTGGATTTCTGGGGCAGGCGATTGTGAGGCAGCTCGTCGCACGCGGCGACTCGGTGCGCAGCCTGTCGCGCGGGGACTATCCCGCGTTGAAGGCGTTGGGTGTGAAGTGTGTCGCCGGGGACATCGCCGATCGTGCGGTGGTGAATGCGGCGGCGCGTGGCTGCGAGGCGGTGTTTCATGTCGCAGCGAAGGCGGGCGTGTGGGGACGGTATGACGACTATCATCGCGCGAACGTCATCGGGACCGAGAACGTGATCGCGGCATGTCTGTCTGAGAGTGCTCCGAAGCTCATTCACACCAGTTCCCCGAGCGTCGTGTTCGATGGACGCGATGAAGCGGGGATCGACGAATCGGCTCCGTACCCATCGCGATATCTCGCGCATTACCCGCAAACCAAGGCGATGGCCGAACGAGCGGTCCTCGCGGCCAATGGTTCGATGACGGCGAGCGGTTATCCGTTGGCAACTGTCGCGTTGCGGCCTCACTTGATCTGGGGACCGGGCGATAATCACCTCGTGCCGCGTCTAATCGAGCGCTCGCGACAAGGGAAGCTGCGGCGAGTCGGCTCGGGCGCGAACCTCGTCGATACGGTCTATGTCGAGAACGCCGCCGAGGCTCACATTCAAGCGGCTGATGCGCTGCTGCCGAACTCAGCGGTGGCCGGGCGCGCGTTCTTCATCTCCAACGGCGAACCGTTGCCACTGTGGAACGTGATCGACCGGATGCTGGCTTGTGCCGGTGAACCACCCGTGACGAAGAGCATCTCGGCCAGCGCGGCCTATTGGATTGGTGGAGCCATGGAACTGGCGTACACGTTGCTCGGTCGAACCGACGAGCCACCGATGACGCGGTTCGTCGCGCGGCAGCTCGCCACGTCGCATTGGTTCAAGCTTGATGCGGCCCGCGCGGCGTTCGGTTATGCGCCGCGAGTTGGTGTGGAGGAAGGGTTGGTGCGTTTGCGCGAGTGGCTGATGCCGTCGGGAGACCCCGACGACTTGATTCAGCGGAATTGAATGCTGGCGAGGTCGCCGTCCTGAGAACCGGTCGAAGTCTTAGTCCGCATTTCAAAACCAGCCCGACGCGCGAGCGAGGGCTGAACATTCGATCACGGTGAAGCCCTCGCTTGCGCGTCGGGCTAGTTTTGAATTGTGATCTGCGTAACGAAGGCCGCTTGCGGTGTGCCACTTCGACCACTATGAGATCGCGTTCCCAACCGAAGCGAGAGACCACTGCTGATGACTGACGTGACCAATCCAGATGTGACCAAAATCGAAGAGGCTCTTACGCGGACCATGATGGTCGATCGACAGCGGTTGCGGCGGATGTGGGGTGGCGTGCAGGAGGCTCTGCGCAAGCAGCAGGTGTGTGACCGAAATCTCGCGAGGTTGCAGGAAGAACTGGCGAAGTCGTGCCAGCGGCGTGAGCAGCGTGTGGCAGCGCGGCCGATCCCGAAGTACGACGAGCAACTGCCGGTCTGCCAGCGGCGCGACGAGATCGCCGCTGCCATTCGCGATCACCGCGTGGTCGTCGTCTGTGGCGAGACGGGATCTGGAAAATCCACGCAATTGCCGAAGATTTGCCTTGATCTGGGACGCGGCATCGACGGCTTGATCGGCCACACGCAACCGAGACGCATCGCGGCGCGTTCGGTTGCGGCACGTGTGGCTGAGGAACTCGGCGTAACGGTCGGGCGCGAGGTCGGGTTCAAGGTGCGGTTCACCGACGCGACCTCGCCGCAGACGTACATCAAGCTGATGACCGACGGCATCCTGCTGGCCGAGAACCAGCACGACCGATGGCTCGATCAGTACGACACGATCATCGTGGATGAAGCGCACGAGCGATCGCTCAACATCGACTTTCTGTTGGGCAACCTGCATCGGCTGGTGCTGAAGCGGCGCGAGCTGAAGGTCATCATCACGTCGGCCACGATCGACGCGGAGCGGTTCGCCAATCACTTTCGCTCGGTCGCAGGTGAGGTTCCTGTACTGGAGGTCTCTGGCCGAACGTACCCGGTTGAGATTCGTTACCGGCCACCCCAGAACGACGACGAAGGGAACGAGCCGGACATCCAGCGCGCGATGGCCGATGCCGTGGCGGAAGTCGCGGCGCATGGTCCCGGTGACGTGCTGGTCTTTATGCCGACCGAGCGGGAGATTCACGAAGCCTCGAAGACGCTGCGCGGCCGAACGTTTGGTGGCTCGAAGATCGACTTGCTGCCGCTCTATGCGAGGCTCTCCGCCGCTGAGCAACAACGTGTGTTTCAAACGTCGTCCACGCGACGGATCATCATCGCGACCAACGTGGCCGAGTCCTCGCTGACCGTGCCGGGCATCCGCTACGTCGTCGATACCGGCACGGCGCGGATCAGTCGGTACTCACCGAAGAACAAGTTGCAGCGACTGCCGATCGAAGCGGTCTCGCGCGCGTCGGCCGATCAGCGAGCCGGTCGTTGCGGACGACTGGGACCGGGCGTGTGCATTCGACTCTATTCGGAAGAAGACTATGCGAGCCGCGAGCGGTTCACGCCGCCCGAGATTCTCCGGTCGAATCTCGCCGATGTGATCTTGCAAACGAAGATGCACGGACTGGGAGCGATCGAAGAGTTTCCGTTCCTCGAACCGCCGAAGTCCGACGCGATTCGAGACGGTTACAAGACGCTGTTTGAACTCGGCGCAGTGAACGACCGCCACGAGCTGACGGACCTTGGGAGGAAGCTCGGTCGGCTGCCGGTCGATCCGCGCATCGCGCGCATCGTGTGGGCCGCGCGGGATGAACATTGCCTCGCCGAAATCCTCATCATCGCGTCGGCTCTCGAGCTGCCAGACCCGCGCGAACGACCGCTCGAAAAACAGCAGCAGGCCGATGAAGCGCACAAGCAGTTCCAAGATGAAGAGTCCGATTTTCTGAGCTACCTCAAAATCTGGGACTTCTTCCACGGGCTGAAGGCGCGGCTGTCGCACAGCCAGTTGCGGAAGGCGTGTCTGCAAAACTTTCTGTCGTGGACGCGGATGCGCGAGTGGGTCGAGGTCCATGCGGAGTTGGCCGAGATCGTGCGCGAGAGCGTTGATGCGGCGGGACCGACCTCTGTCCGAGCGGGGGACGTGAGTCCCCTGGCTGCGGTCGCGAAGTCCGTACCGCTGGCCGCGAACAAGGGGAGCGGAGCCAGGGGACTTATGTCCCCCGCTCAGAAGAAAGGGGAGCAGAGCGATTCGCCAGCCGTCGCCTCAAACGAGTGGACGCGGCGCAACGACTTTGGTGCGATTCACCGCGCGTTGCTGACCGGCTTCTTGTCGAGCATCGCCATGCGGACGGAGACGAGCGAATACCAAGTGGCGGGTGGTCAGAAGGGTTTTGTTTGGCCGGGATCGGGTCAGGCGAGCAAGAAAACGAAGTGGCTGGTCGCGGCTGAGTTGTTGGAAACGACGCGACGCTTTTTGCGAACCGTCGCACGGATCGACCCGAACTGGATCGAGCCGTTGGCCGGGCATCTGCTGACTCGCACTTACAGCGAACCGGTCTGGGATCCGGAAGGTCTCGCGGTGATGGCCAGCGAAAAGGTCTCGCTGTTCGGGCTGTTGATCGTTCCGCGCCGACAGATTCGCTACGGACGAATCGATGCCGTGAAGTCGCGCGAGCTGTTTTTGTGGCAGGGATTGGTGCATGGCGAGTGGGGCGTGGGTGAGGATTCCAACGCGGCCGAGTCGGGGCGTGATGAGTCCGGCCGTGTTCAGCCTGAGCGGGATGAACACGGGCATCGAGTGGATCGCAGTGACCGAAGTGCCGCCAAACTGGAACAAGACCACGCCAAACGGATTGCCAAAGGAAGAACCCCTCACCCTAGTCCTCTCACCTCCAAGGCGAGGGGCGAGGGGACAGGAAGTGCGCCTTCAGCAGCCAGCCCGCACTCACCCACGAAATCGCGCGGAACGGCTCCGATGCCGGAGTTCCTCGTGAAGAACATGGAGCTGGTCCAACGGCTGCAAGATTTGGAGTCGCGATCTCGTAAGGGGAACCTACTGCGCGACCCCGATGCGCAGTTCGACTTCTATGCCGCGCGGCTCCCCGTTGATGTGCTCGATGGTGTCCATCTGGTGCAGTGGCTGCGGACGGCGACGGTCGAAGTGCGGCAGCGACTCATCATGACCGAGGCGGATGTGCTGGAAGCGGGAGCGATCCCCTCGACGAAAGAGGCGTATCCCGATCAAGTCCAGATGCGCGGGTTGTCGTTGCCGCTGGAGTATCGCCACGATCCGGGTGGCGGTGAGGACGGCGTGACCGTCATCGTGCCGCAGGAAGGTTTGAATCAACTCGATGGTGAACGGCTCGGCTGGCTCGTGCCGGGACTGATCGAAGAGAAGATCGCGGCGCTGTTGAAGTCGTTGCCGAAAGACCTGCGGCGGTCGCTGGTCCCGATCCCCGAGACGGCCGCGCGGGTCGCACAGGTTGTTCGGTTCGGTGAAGGCTCGGTGGCCGAGGCGATGGCCCGCGCGATCGAACAGATTACGGGAGTCTCCCTGCCGCGCGATGAGTTGCGCGAGGACCGGTTGCCGTACTTCCTGCGGATGCAGATTCGCGTGATCGATGCGGAGGGGAAGACGCTCGCCGCCGGACGCGATCTGGTCGAGATGCGGAAGGCGTTCGGAGCGGCCGCCGCGAGCAGCTTCTCATCCGTCGATGATGTGCGGTGGAGTCGTGATCGGGTGACGACGTGGGACTTCGGAACGTTGCCGCCGGAAGTGACTGTGGTGCGCGGCGGCATCGTGATGAAGGGCTATCCGACGCTGATCGACAACGGCCTCGACAACGCCTCGCTGCGTCTGGTCGATGCCCCCGCGCGCGCCAATCACGAACTACGGTTCGGTGTCCGGCGCTTGATCGTGCTGGCCGCAGCGAAAGAACTGAAGCCACACGTCGAGCGTCACCCGCAGCTCAACAACTGGACGCTGCTCTCGAAGACGTTCCCGCAACCGTTTCCGTTTCGGCAGCAACTCACCGAACTCTTGGCCGACCGCGCGTTCCTTCCCGATGCCAGGCTGCCTCGATCGAACGACGAGTTCCGGGCCTGTCTGCGAGCGGGAACGCAACGACTGGGAACGGCGGCGGCGGAGGTGTCACAGTTGCTCGCGCCGCTGTTCGTGAACTTCTCCGAAATCCGCAAGACGTGGGAGAAAACAGCGGCTCCGCAATGGCAGCCGACGCGGCAGGATGTCCATGCGCAACTGGGGCAACTCTTCCTGCCCGGCTTTCTCGTCCGCACACCGTGGCCGTGGCTGCAACAGTTCCCGAGGTACTCGAAGGGAATCGTGCTGCGTCTGCAAAAGCTGACGAGCGGAGCGGGGCCGCGCGACCTGCAACAGTTGCCTCTGATCGCCGCTTACTGGCCGCGCGGCATTCAACGGCTGAAGCAACATCGCGAACGACAACTCTACGATCCCGAGTTGGAAGCCTATCGCTGGATGACCGAAGAGTTCCGTGTGTCGCTCTTCGCCCAAGAATTGAAGACGGCCGTGCCCGTGTCGGAGAAGCGGCTCGATCAGCAATGGTCTCGTGTCGCGGAGTGACGGTGCATTTCAAAACTAGCCCGACGCGCGAGCGAGGGCTTTACTGTCATCGAATGTCCAGCCCTCGCTTGCGCGTCGGACTAGTTTTCCGAGGCACAGCCCCTCCATTCATCGTCGGCGTTTCAGCACGATGAAGTAGCCTTCGGTCTCATCGGGGAGCAGTTCCCAGTCGGCGGGGTGGTCGCGGTATTCGGGGACTTCGGCGGGAGACTTGATCTCGCTGTAGCGATGGTTCGTGTCGATGACGAGGAAGTCGGTGTCGTCGGGGACACCGACGCGATCACCGGCTACTTTGCGACGGTAGCCGCTGTAGTCGTAAGACCGTTCATGATGCGTGAACCGGGGATGTACGAAGTCGGTCGAGGCGACCCGGCTGTCTCGCGGGATCAGCGGAAGTATGCGAGCGAACAACTCACCGCGACGACTTGGTCCGTACAGCGTCTGCCAGTGCCAGTTCGATCCCGCGTCCCAGAAGGGACAGCCGAGTGGACTGATCGTCAGGAACAGGCCGGTGCAGAGCGAGGCCGTCCAAATCAGATGCGTGCAGATCGTGCGCGACGTGGAGTCGTGTTCGTCGTTTGCTGCGGGGGCCGCGGTCCCGCAAGCGAGCAATGAGCGAACCAGTGAGATCGCGCGTGGCATTCCTCCCGCGAGTGCCCAGAAGATCACCGCGACCAACGGGGCGTGGAACTGATGTCGCGGATCTTTGGCCAGTTCGTTCAAACAGAGAATGCCAAACAGCGGCAGGCCGACGGCGAGTCGCCCCGGTGAGAGCAGCGGAATGAAGGCGAGCGGCGCGAGCAACAGCAGCGCGTAGAGGACCGTCGCCGTGGAACAGAGTTCGCCGAACAACAAGCCGGGGTTGGACAACATCGTCCCGACGATTTGCTCGGGCGATTCACCGAACTTGGCGAAGTACCGCGTGTAGTGGACTTCCGCCCCCGATCGAAACCACGGCATCACGACGCGCGTCGCCACCCAGAGATACACGACGCTGAAGACGGACAGTGCCATCCCCGCCCAGAAGCGGTTGCGGTTCGCCGGAAGCAGTGACGCAATCAGAGCGGGCTTCACACCTGTCGCGCGATCCTCGTCGCCCGCCGGGCGACTCCATGCGATCCAGACTCCCAGCGGCCCGAAGAGGATCGCGTAGTCCTCCTTCACGGTCAGTGTGAAGGCCAAACCGATCAACGTTCCGATGAGGTGCCGCCGTTCGAGTTGGTCCAGCGTGAGCAGCAGCAGCGGGATGCCAAATGCCTCGGGCCGGAACGTTTTCAGGTCGATCTCAATGTCGAGGAACTGCATCGGTGCGTAGAGCAGGTACGCGACCGCAGCGGCCAGCGCGAGGGTGTCGGCTTGAAGCGGGAAGCGTGTGTCACGCGAGACCGCTTCCACACCAACCCGCAGCGTGAGCGAGGACGATTCCACGCTCGACACACCGACGCCCTCGCTCACGCTGCGGGTTGGTGTTTTAAGTCCGGTTCCAACAAACGGATCGACCGGCATGAAACCTTCCGGGGCACGGCTCAGGCCACGTCGCATCAGCCAGTAAACCGGGAACGCACCGAGAGCCAGCGCCGTGGACTCAGACAGCTCAAGCAGCAAGTGCGATGGCCAGCAGGCGTACAGTGGCAGCAGGAACAGATGCACGAACTGAATGTGTTCGCCGAAGAACAGCCCTTGATCGAGATAGCTGCGAAAGCCCTTGCCGTGCAGCACGTTCCACAAGTGTTCCTCGTACATCACCGAGTCGCCGTGAGGCATCAGCAGGTTGAAGTAGAGTCGCCAGTTCAGCGTTGTGAACACGACGACGTACACACCACAGGCCAGCCACAGCCAACGCGGTGTTCGTACCGTTCGAGCCGCGTGGCTCTCATCGAGCGAGGAGTCTTTCGCCAGGACAGCGCGGGACGAGCCACCCCGCGCGAGAGTCAGCAGCGTCGTCAACCATCCCGCCAGACAACCCGTCAGCCACAGTTGCGGCGACACGGCGAGCAACCCCGAGAGGCTCGTCGCCCCCATCAGCCCCGCGCCGATCCACGTCCATTCCCAGACATCGATCAGACACCACCAGCCCCAACCCACCAGGCCCCACGTCGCGAGTGACTCCAGAAAACTCGAACCGCGTCGCCGTGCGATCCAGTACGCGCCAACCAGCCACGTCACGCTAGAGACCGCTCCCAATACCAGCGCGATCGAGCCAAAGGAGACTTCCCCTTGATCCGCATTCGGCATCGCGCCCACAGGCAACCGGACCAGTTGTCGCCACGCGGACGGACTCACGAAATTCGTGGCGAGACTGCGCAAGGTGAGCCACGTTTGCACGCCGCTTGTGGCGAGCAACGTCCCTAGAAAAACGACGACGGCGGAACCCCCAAGCCGCGTCGGCGAAGTGTTCGTGGATCGCGTGCGATGAGGTGTGGCGGGCATGGTCGCATCGTAATGACCGCGCCAGTCGGGCAACAGCCGTCACTGTGATCGTTACCTCTCGCGGCCAAGAATGAGGCGTTTGCAAGTTTCACCGCGACCCACTGAGGAACGCGTTGCTCGGGCGACTCGCAACTCCAGCACGCTCCCCAGAGGGTCGCGGTGAAACAGCTCACTCAGGAATGGGAGCGCAATCACTTCCCGAGTTCCCTTCTTGTTCCCTCCCCTCGGCGGGGAGGGTTAGGGAGGGGGGCGTGTGGCGAATCAACTCGACAATCCTCCCCCCTCCCCGGCCCTCCCCGCCGAGGGGAGGGAGGAAAACCGGGCAGATCGGGAAGTGATTGCGCTCCCGTTCCTAAAGCCAGGCACGCCAGTTTTGAAGTTGCGCTGTTTGGCAGATGAAGGCCGTGTGAAGATGTCGCTCCCTCGCGTTTTGGCCTTCATCCGTGCCCCGGCTTTGCCATCCGTGCGATGTCCTCTTCGACGGGATATACCTCGCGCGGTCAGTAGTGAGACATCTGAGCGGGGCGGCGTAAGCCCCCCCGTTCTTCCAAAGCGAGCTTACGCCCAAGAACCGGGGGGCTTACGCCGCCCCGCTCGGAAACCTCTCACTTTGCGCCGCGTGAGGGATAGCACGGATGGCAAAGCCGGGGCACGGATGAAGCCCGGAAGAATCCCGCAGAAGTGTCCGCGGGAATGGATCCAATGTGAGCGAAAAGCGCAACTTCAAAACGAGCCAGCGAAGGATCGGTTGCGGAGCGTCCTTCGCTGGCGCGTCAGGCTTCGAGGGGTACGCTTTTTCTGGCCGCTCGCCTAAGAATTGGCCGCGTTGTGGAAACGCCTCGCGCCTGGGTCGGAAAACGATGCTAGGTTTCCACGCAGTCGTTTCTCGGCAACGGACGACGGTGCTCTCCCGAGTCCTCACGATGTGAACGGCTTGGCTCATCCAGAAACTCTCGCCACCGGAGCCAGTCCGGTGGGGCGATTCAGTCCTACGGCTATCCGATTTTCACACTCCATCATTTCAGGGGCACACGACGTGACAACGTATTTGGTAACGGGCGGCGCGGGGTTTATTGGGTCTCACTTGGCCACGCGACTGGTTCAGGACGGGCATGTTGTCCGGGTGCTGGACAACCTTTCGACCGGATCACTGGGCAACCTCGCGCACCTCGAAGGGCGCGTGGACTTCATGCCAGCCGACCTCTGCGACCTGAACGCGGTGACGCGGGCGGTGCAAGGTGTGGAAGTCGTCTTTCACCAGGCCGCGCTCGCGTCGGTTCCGCGCAGCGTGGAGACGCCGCTGGAGACTCATGCCGCCTGCGCCACGGGGACGATCAATCTGCTCGACGCCTGCCGTAAGAACGGCGTCCGTCGCGTGGTCTATGCCGGCTCGAGCAGTGCGTACGGCAACCAGCGCACGATGCCCAAGCACGAGGGACAAGTCCCGCAAGTGTTGTCGCCGTATGCCGCGTCGAAGCTGGCCGCCGAACTCTATTGCGAGGCGTTCGCTTCGACGTATGGCCTCGAAACCGTGCGGCTCCGTTACTTCAACGTCTTCGGTCCGAGGCAGGATCCGGACAGTCCCTACTCCGCCGTCATCCCGCGTTTCGTCGCGGCACTGTTGGCGGGCGATCAGCCGGTCATTTATGGCGACGGCAGCCAGTCGCGTGACTTCACGTTCATCGACAACGTGGTGCAGGCCAACCTGCTCGCGTCGTGGGCCGACGACGTGAGTGGCCAGGTCTACAACTGTGCCTGCGGTGAATCGCTCGACCTGATCACGTTGCTGCGCATGATCTGCGAACAACTCGACGTGCCGTTCGTGCCGTACTTCGCCCCGGCGCGCGTCGGCGACGTGCAGCATTCGTGGGCTGACATCTCGGCAGCCAAACGCGATCTCGGCTACAGCGTGCAAGTTTCGGTGCGTGATGGCTTGGAAAAGACGGTCGCGTGGTACGTGGCCCAGCATCAGCAACTGAAGCAGGGGAGCAGCAGCCGCATCGTGCCGCTTTGTTCCGTCGGTGTTTGACTCGAGCGCATTTCAAAACCAGCCCGACGCGCAAGCGAGGGCTTTGCGTGCAATCAATGCGAAGCCCTCGCTTGCGCGTCGGGCTAGTGCTTCGAGGCAAAGACGGGGTTTGTGATGCGTTCTCATGACCAGCATGACCAAAACGGCTTCTCACAGAAGTGAACATCGTGAAACGAAATCTCGAATTCCACGCCGACGCTCTTCCCGGTCACGTCCATCCGGACGACGAGGCCGAGGGCGTGCCGATCAACTACCTGCAGCTCGCCATTCATCACAAATGGCGGTTGCTGGCGGCGGGGATTGTGGGCTTGATCTTGGGACATCTCGCCTACGTGCGCTCGGGCCCGGAATACGCGGCGTTTTCACAGGTGAAGGTCACGAAGAAGAACCCGCCTCCCGTGAGGGAAGAGGATCGGATGCTGACCGGTCAGGCGAAGCCGAGCGATCACATCCCGGACATTCTGAGTCCCGCGTTTATCGCCAAGGCCGTTCAGCTCGGAGAACTCGAAAAGCTGCCGACGTTTGCCAACGAGCAGGATCTCGTCGAAGCGGTTCAAGACGGACTGAAGGTCAAGCGTGTGGCGGGCAACGATCGATCGGTGCAGACGGTACTCGAGATCCGCTTTTCCGGGCCTCAAGCGACCGACGCCCGCAAGGTGGTCGAGGCGATTATCGCGCAGTACGCCGTGCATCTGCGGGACGCCAGCCTCGAAGAATCGACCGAAGTGCAAGCCAAAGCCAACAACACGACGGAGGACATGCTCGACAAGCTGCACGCGGCGGAAGCGGCCTACCGCGAGTTCATCCTGACGGTGCCCGAGGAATACCGTGCGGTGCTGGGACCGAAAACGAATGCGACGCAAACGTCGAACATCGCGCCTGAGGACGTGATTCACACGCTGGGCGAGGAACGGAATCGCAATCGCGTCCGACTGGCGGAACTCACGTCGCGACAGAAGTCGATCCGCAATGCCCAAGCGGCGGGAGACTCGCAAGAGGCACTCGAAATGCAGGTCCGTCGGTTCCTCAACGCCGACGGTCGCAGCGGTGAAGACGCCGATCGCCAGATGCAAATCAGCATCTATCAGTCACAACTGCTGCCGCTGATCAACCGGGAACGCGAGCTGTCCGAGCAGGTCGGTCGCGACAACTATGAACTGGTCAGCGTCCGGCGCAGCATCGAGAAAATTCTTCAGACCTACGCCAAGTTGGGTCTGAAGTTCCCCGAGGGGGCCGAGGCCGATCGCTTTGCCGCCGCACGCGGTGTGCAAACCGATTTCGTCGCGATCTACCTCGACTCGCTCCGCCATCAGGTGGACGAACACCAACTGAAGGACCGCGAACTGGCGAGCATGATTCAGGTCGAGGGCGTTCGCGCCAAAGAGTTCTCCGGCTATCTCGCCACCGATCAGAATCTCCATGCGGAAATTGTGCTGCTGCAAGATTCGTGGAAACGGCAGCTCGATGTCCAGAACGGTGTGGCGAACGAAAAAGACACGAACGGCTTCCGAATGAAAGTCCTCGCGCCCGTGAAGCATGAACTGGCCATCAAGAAGCTGATGAAGTTCTATGTGGGCGGAACGTCCGTGCTGGTGATGTTGATGGCGGCCTTCTGTTTGGTTCAGGAACTGCGCGATCTGCGGCTCAAGAGTGTCCGCGACATCCGTGTCTGCCTGCGTCAGCCCGTGTTGGGAAGTGTGGCGGCGTTCGACGTGCCGCACGATTCGGGACGTGGTCCACATCCGGCGCTGCGTTATCTGCACGCTCCGAATTCCATTGAGGCCGAGAACTACCGTTCGATCCGCACGGCGTTGCTCGTCACCGCCGAGAATCATGACGCGCGGTGTGTCCTCGTCAGCAGTCCCGAACCGGGCGATGGCAAATCGACGCTGGTCTCGAACCTCGCCATCGCGATGGCTCAGTCGGGCAAACGTGTGTTGCTGATCGACGCCGACCTGCGGCGGCCGACCGTTCACAACTTGTTCCGAGTCTCGCGCGAGATCGGCGTGACCGAAGTCCTGTCGGGTGAGATCGACTTCTTGAATGCGGTTCGTCCGACGACCGTGGAGCGTCTGAGTCTGCTCGTGGCGGGCAGCTCGCCCACGAACCCGGCCGAACTCCTGTCGTCATCGCGGTTGGCTCAGATGCTGCGCGCCGCGAAGGATGAGTTCGACTTCGTCTTCGTCGATGCCCCGCCACTGCTGGCTGTCAGCGATCCGTGCATCCTCGCGCGACACGCCGATGGAATGTTGGTCGTGGCCCGCGTTGGCAAGAACACGCGCACGTCGGCCGCGCGCGTCCGCGAACTGATCCAGAACCAAGGGATCGCCGTGCTGGGCACCGTCGCCAACGGCGTCATCCCCGGTCAGGATCGAGGCTACAGCTACAGCCACTACGGCGAGTACGTTTCGAGCGAACCGGCTCGATCACAGGCTACCCGTGAGATGGCCGGAGTGTGAGGACGCGAGCGTGCAGTGGGGCGAGTGCAAAGTGAGAAGTGCAAAGTGTCACAGGACGAGAGTTCTCCGCGATTTTGCACTTTGCACTGAATGCCGCCAACGCACGCACGCTGGTCTGAAGCGGCAAACCTACCCCGCGCGACCGAGATTGACGCAACGTCGTTTAACCGCGTGGGGTGGGCGTTGATTCAGCGGAACTCGTGTTCCTCGCCGCAACCGACAAACAGCTCATGTCACTTCGCAAACTCGTCGTTCCAAGTCCGCCAGTTCGATCAGCGGCGCGGAGACTCCCTGCACCATCGCGTCGAGCGCGGCCGGGTCTTTGAATGCCGAACCGGTGACGAGGCAGACCACGTTCGCATGGGGATCGATCAGCCCCGCGCGGGCCGCTTGCAGCGCACCGGCCACCGCCGTCGCACCGGCCGGTTCCGCGAAGATCCCTTCCTCGCGAGCCAGTCGTGATTGCGTCTGCCAGATGAAGTCGTCGCTCACCAGATGGCCGGTTCCGCCGCAGCGCTGACACGCGGCAATGACTTCATTCCCGTCGATGACTGACGGGACTTGCAGGCCGCTGATCTTGCTCGTGCATTGAATCGCCTGCGCCTCGTTCCGTCCCGCACGCAACGGTCCCGAGATCGTGTCGTTTCCGTCGGGCTGTACGCACTCGACGCGCGGCAGCCGATCCAATCCGCCTGCCTGCTGAAGCTGCTCGAAACCAAGAGCCGTCGCCAACACCAAGCCTCCGCCCCCCGCCATGCAGAAGACGTGATCCCACGCGGCTTTGTCGAGCGACTGCGCTTGTTCCGCCAGTTCGTGACCGATGCTCTTCACGCCGCTCATGCCGACCGGGCAGTAGGCGAACGCGCTGATCTGCATCTGGGCCTGAGGCCGCGCGCTGAGTACACGCAAGCAATCGAGGACTCGATCCGACACGGCGTTGTCGAGGCCGAAGCCGCGCACGCGATAGAGCTTTGCGCCATAGGCCAGCATCTGCTTGAGCTTCCCGGCGGGTGCCCCCTCGACGATCGCGATCTCACACGAGATCCCCGCCACGGCACAGTACGCGGCCAGCGCCGCTCCCGTGTTGCCGCTGGAGGTTGCGATGCACTCGGTCTTCCCGTGCGCCACCATGTCCGAGACCGCCGCGCAGGCAAACCGGTCCTTGTACGAACCGCTCGGGTTGGTGATCTCCAACTTGAAGAACAGGTTCTTCAACCCGACGCTCGGCCCCAACCGCCGCGATCTCACGACGGGCGTGTTCCCCTCGCCGAGCGTGATCCGCGCCGCAGCCGGAACCGGATCGAACCATTCCGCAAATCGCCACAGGCCGTCGTTCATGGTGGGATGTCCTCCGTGAGTGAAGTGATGGAAGTGATGGATGACAGGGTGACGCATTTCACACTAACCCGAAGCGTCAGCGAGGACGTGAGCGGCATCCTCACTGACGCTTCGGGTTAGTGTCAGCCGGGCTTCGGCTTGTCACCACGCCCTGATCCTCGACTCTCCTGTCGCGGAGCGATCGGGCTATACTCCGTGCGGCCGGAAATGACGCTCGGTCGTTTAACCGCGTGGGCAACGCCCCGCGCGTCGAATGGCGAAACAGCTTTCCACGTCGCTCGACACGCGGGGCGTTGCCCACCCGGTTAAACGAGTCAATTCAAGCCGTGCGAGGGCTACATCGCCGCATCGCGTTCAAATGGGAACATCGGGCGGCGGCGGTGCTGGTAGTCGAGCTGCGTCATGTCGGCGGTCGTCACGCCACGCGTGTTGACTCGCACGATGCTCGGACAGACCGGTTGATAGGCGGCGAGCGGCGCGTTCACGCCCTTGGCGACCAGTACGTGGAACGATTGCGGATCGAGACCGAACGCCGTCAGTTGTTTGAGGCTAAACGGAGGGACGCGGCGTGAAGTGAGCATCACGGTGAGGAGGCCATCTTCCGTCTGCACGATCACGGTGCGGCCCTGATCGAAATGCGTGATGCCGCCGTGTCGGACTTGGTCCTCAGTGAACTGTCCGTCCCCGACGAACTTCACCACGAAGATCGCGTGGAACGGCGCGCCGTGCTGATCGTCAGTTTGTCCGCCCACCGACAGCCTGATGCGCGAGCCGACTCCCAATGCTTCGGCCTGCACCACGGAGGTCGGATCGTAGAGGCAAATGAACGACGGGCCGACGCCCTGCCGGTGAAGTTCGTGAGCCAGCCAAGTGCCGTTGCCCGGTGAGCCGCCGCCGACGTTGTCGCCCATGTCGAGCAGGCAGACGGGACCGGGGAGCGATCTCGCTTGAGTCACCGATTCTTCGACCGAGACGAACGATCCCGCCAGTCCCGCGCGCTGCGACCACATCGCCTCGCCGAGTTGCCTGGCCACCGTTTGGGCCAGGATCGGATCGTTGTTGGTCACGACTAATGACGCCGAACCCATTTCAGCCACGTCCGCGTAAGGGAAGCCCAACATCAGGCTCGCCGCCAGCACGCCACGCTGACCGCGAGCCGCTTCAAACTGCGCGACGACTCCCGACAACGGCGGCTCCGTCGTGCATTGCCGTTCAATATTGATGGCCATGCGCGGAAAACAGGCGGCTTGAGTCGGTCGGATTTCGCCGCGCAACGTCCGCGCCATCAGCTCCGCCGCTTCGAGGCCGCGTTGTTCCTGGTCGATGTGCGGGTTGGTGCGATAGCTGACCAAGGCATCGGTCGCGGCGACCATTTTCGGTGACAGGTTCGCGTGAGGATCGAGTGTCCCGATGATCGGCACCTGCGGCCCGACCGCTTGCCGCACGAGAGTCAGCCAGTGTCCGTCCGCGTCCGGATACGACTCGGCCACCGTGGCTCCATGCGGCGCCACGAGCAACCCATCCAGTCGCCCCGCGTATTGCAACTCGTCGAGCATCAGCCGCATCAAACGCTCGAACGCGGTCGGCTCGATCGCTCCAAACGGATAGGCCCGCGCCGCGAAGATCGGCACGGCTTCGATCCCCGCGCGGGCCAGTCCGTCGAAGAAACCGCGCACTTCATGATGCGCCGCCGCGAAGTGCTGCCGAACTTCCTCCCCCGACAGAATGAGGTCCTGGCGAAAATGCTCGAACGTCGTCTTCCCCGACAGGAATGTGTTCGACTCTTGAATGAACGCGAGTACTCCGACACGGGCCATGACAGACTCCTGATTGAAAACGGTCGCCGCGAAGAGCGGGAAGTGTGATGCGGCAACCGGCCTCGTTACGTCCTACATCCTCATCGCGACAGGCGACACCTCGCGCGGTTCGTGATGAGACCTCTGAGCGGGGCGGCGTAAGCCCCCCGGTTCTTGGGTGTAAGCCCTTTTTCAAAGAGTCAGGGGGCTTACGCCGCCCCGCTCAGAAACCTCTCACCCTCCGCCGCGACAGGCTAATTCGGCGGACGGCTTCCATCCATCGTCTGCCAGTAGCCGCCGCGTGTGTGATCGAACTGAGCTTCGGCTCCGCGCACGGTCTCGTCGTAGTGGCCGCGCTGGAACGGACGCACGGGTGAGTCGGGTGCGCTCGGCTGCATGTCCTCATCACAGAAGACCGTCTGCCCGAGAACCCATGTGCGGACGGGCCAGCCGGTCAGAGTGGTGCCCTCCCACGGACTCCAGCCGCACTTGGTTTGTTGTTCGGCGTTGCGAATCGTCTGGCGGCGGTTGAGGTCCACGAGCACCAAGTCCGCGTCGTAACCGGCGGCGATGCGGCCCTTGTTCACGATGTCCCAGACGCGCGCGGGAGCGTCGCACATCCAACTCACAACTTGTTCGAGCGAGCAGAGGCCGCGCTGCACGCTATCGAGCATCAGCGCGAGTGAGTTCTCAACGGCGGGCAATCCCGAGGGAGACTTCGGGTACGGCTGCCGTTTCTCTTCGAGCGTGTGCGGAGCGTGATCGGTCGCGACGACTTGCAGCCGTCCGTCGTGTAGCGCCTGCCACAAGCCCGCGTTGTCGGCGGCGGTCTTGATCGACGGGTTCATCTGCACGAGCGAACCGAGCCGTTCGTAATCGTCCACGTTGAAGAACAGATGATGCGGACACGCCTCGCCCGTGATGAGCCCCCGATGGTCTCGCAACAGTTCGGTCTCGGCGGCGGTTGAGACGTGCAGGACGTGGAAGCGGTGCTGATGACGATGGGCGAGATCGAGGGATCGTCGCACACAGACGACGGCGGCCCGTTCGTCTCGAATGCGCGAGTGATCGGCGAACGTCGCGCCTCCGTCGATGGCGTCGCGGTTGGCACGCACGATCGCTTCATCCTCGCAATGGGCACAGATTGGCAGCGTCGTCTCGGCGAAGATGTGTTCCAGCGCGGACTGGTCATCCACGAGTAAATCACCCGTACTGGAGCCGATGAAAATCTTGATGCCCGGCGTGCGCGTCGCTCGCCGCAGTTCAGCGACGTTGTGCAGAGTCGCTCCGATGTAGAAGCCGTAGTTCACGAGGCTCTTTCCCGACGCGAGGGCCAGTTTCTCGGCCAGCCGTTCGCAAGTGACGGTCTCCGGCTTCGTGTTGGGCATTTCCAAAAATGTCGTCACGCCGCCCTTGGCACAGGCCCGCGTGGCTGTTCGGAAGTCTTCCTTGTGCGTCAGGCCGGGTTCACGAAAGTGAACGTGAGGGTCGATGACGCCCGGCAGCAGATGCAGTCCCTCGGCGCGCACGGTCTCATCGACCCGCGCTCCCGCCGGCGGATCGACACCCAAAATCGTGCCGTCTTCAATCAGGACATCCGTGCGGGCCAGGCCACTCGGCAGAACACAGGTGGCACCGGAGATCAGAGTTCGCATGAACGGGCTTTCGTCGAGGAGTTCGGGGTGTGACCGACCACTGTCAATCCATTTCCCACGGCTGAAGTCCAGCTTAGCTTTGTTAGCCGGACTTCTTATTGGAGCAACTTCTTATTGGAGCAACGTCCTACGAAGAGAAGTCCGGCTTTATGAAAAGCCGGACTTCGAGATCGTGGCTGCACTTTACTCGACGCCGCGCACGAAAAAAGCCCGGCGCGCGAGATGCGGGCCGGGCCGTGTGGGTGGGAGAACGCCGATTCGGATAATCGCGGTGCGGCGCAGCCTCCGCGATCATCGTCCGCCCGCTCCACAGGCCGACGGCCGAATCCACGACGCGCGCACGGTGGAGGCGAGCGGGACTCGCGGTGGCGAATCCCGCTCGTGTCCGGCGAGCCGTGTGCCTTGTCCAAGTCATTGATGCGGCGGAGTTGCCGCTCCTGCATGAAGTCCCCCGGAGTGGGTCGCGACGGACTCCGTTGAGCCGCGACCCGTTCCGAGGGCGGTGTTAGGATCGGCGCATCAATAACTGTCGCAAATTGTCCGAGCCAGTGTCCCGGACGCTCCGAGCGTCCGGGACACTTCGCGATGCGTAATCCCGACAGTTATTGATGCGCCGATCCTTATCTCGTCCTCAAACCAGCGAACCCCGATCGGGGCCAGCCCATTGGTCTCGACACAATTCCGCATCAGCCTTTCATTCGCCAGAAATCTGCCCCAATCGCTCTACGCAGGAATGGCAGAACGATGAAGTCGGATTCACACACCAACTCCTGTCTTCCATCATTCTGCCCCCATCGTTCTGCCACTCTCACCGAAGTACCGGGGCGAGAGTTGTGTCGATGACCGAGGCTCGGTCTCGTCCGCGACATCGACCTCGCGGCGAGGGCTGACTCTTTTTAGTCAGCCACGCCGCGAGTGTCGTTGCGGGGCGATCCCTCTCGATCTGATCGATCCGGCTCAGCGGGGGTGAATTCGGAAGTCTGGCACAGGCTCCCGAGGGGCTTTGGCAGGTGGTCCGTGTGCCAATCGCCATCCGGGGTGTTGTGAATTCTCGTACCAAGTCGAAGTCAAACTCGGGTTCATGACCGTGTTCTCCTGTCGCGTTTGGGGACTGCGTAGCGTGGCAGACACATTGAGATTGTGCGCCCGATTTGCACGTGCGGCGGAAACTTCAAGTGATCTCGGCGAAGATTTTTGAGGACCGCGCGAACTGCCGCGCTGAGTCCGCGACAACCAGCAAGGTTCACCGGGCCGGTGGCTTTTCGTTGGCAAGCGGTGAGGGTCACGGGAAGTGGAACGGTGCGCCGCCAGGCCTCGCCGAATCAGCAGCCTGCGTCGTACTACTCGTGGTCGAACAACTTTGTATTGAGGGGTTCATAACTAGCCCGCCGCGCAAGCGAGGGCTTCACTTTCGACAACGGTTTGCCCTCGCTTGCGCGGCGGGCTAGTTGTTGAACAACCCCGCAATCTCAAGTTGTTCGACTCCTAGGTCTGAGATTCTTGTCGCCCTGCGCGCGTTTCCGTCTTCAACAAGTCGCCTTCATCGCTCCGCGTGAAGGAAGCCGATGGGAGCGGACGCTGATCATGCCAAACGATGCTGGACTCGCACTCGGCTTCCTTCACGCGGAGCGATGAAGGCGACTTTGGCTGCGGCTACGCCGCGTCGTTTCACCGCGTGGGCAACGCCCCGCGCGTCGTGCGGTGAAACACGATTCCACGTCGTTGGACGCGCGGGGCGTTGCCCACGCGGTTAAACGACGCGGCGTCAATCTCGGCCGCGCGGGGTATATCAATGTCACCTCGAATGAACGGCAGACGCCACTCGTGCGTTCGCGCTTCCTGTCGCGGAGCGACAGGGCTACCTTCCCGATCAGCCGCCGGGCGCTAGCCCAATGGCACTGACTTTAGAACCGATCGAGTCGCGGAGCGGCGCAAGCCGCCCGGTTTTGTCGAGTTTGCTCGCGCTTCAACCGGACGGCTCGCGCCGTACCGCTACTAAGGTCAGTGCCCTTGGGCGCTAGCCCCGGTTTGGATGACTTTCCGAAGTTCAGATGACCCTCAAACTCAAACCGGGGCTAGCGCCCTGCGGCTGATGGCAGCCTGCTTCATTTCGGGAAGTGATTGCGCCCCCGTTCCCCAGGAGACAAATTCATGACCACCAGCACGACATTGAATGGCCGAGTTCACGGCCAGACGATCGAGTTCGACGAACCGCTACCGTGCGGAGACGGACAGCGCGTGCGTGTGCTGCTGCTGCTCCCCGATACTGCGGCCCTCCCCGGCGAGCCACTGCCACCCGGCGAGGGTCTGCGCCGGGCGTTTGGAATTCTTTCTCAGGAAGAGGGCGATGACTTGGACCGCTTCATTGAGGCGAGTCGTTGGGACAGTTGCCATGATCGGGGCAGCGAACAGACATGAGCCACCTGATCGACACCAACATCTGCTCGGCCTACCTGAAAGGGGCTGCTCGCATTCAGAACAAGTTCATGCAGTCTGGAGGAGGCCTGTCGGTTTCGGTCATCACTTTTGCCGAATTGAAGGTCTGGCAGCTCCGTTCGTCGCTCGGTATGGCAAAGTCGCAAGCCATCGTCGAGATGTATCAGGACAGGCAGCTTCTCGACGTTGGTCAGGAAGTCGCCATTCGATACGCGGAAATTCGAGCGAGTCTGCTGGATGTCGGCCGGACAATTCCTGTCCTCGATCTGCTGATCGCCGCCACCGCTCTGGTTCATGATTTGATTCTCGTGACCCACAACGTGAAAGACTTCGCCCCTGTCCCCGGTTTGACCGTCATCGATTGGCTGGAACCGTAATTCTGGCTCTCCGCCATTCGTGTTGGACCGCAGCCGTTGGGCGCTAGCCCACGGTTAGCAGCCTGTTGAAAAACGTAGGATGGACGCCCTCGTCCGTCCGTTTTCAACTCGAAATCACTCGGACGAGGGCGTCCAAGTTACGTTCTTCAACAG
>JAYSQC010000387.1:0-9362 GCA_043721755.1 Schlesneria sp. | reverse complement strand
CGTAAGCCCCCCGGTTCTTTGAAAACGAGCTGACGCCCAAGAACCGGGGGGCTTACGCCGCCCCGCTCGGATGTCTCATTGTCTCCCGCGAGAGGTATTGAGTGGCCGTCTTAGTCGAACGAATTGCTCCTCCACTTTGGGAATCGGAACCATGTCCTTGCCACGTCTTCATCTACCCGGTCGCGCTTGGTCACGCCGCGAGTTCCTGCTAGCCAGTGGAGCCGCCGCTGCCGCGTGGCCCATGCTCACGGGAACGACTTCGGCCATTGCTCAAAAGGGCGTGAAGTTGCCAAGCTATCCGTTTACGCTCGGTGTCGCGTCGGGCGATCCTGCACCGGACGGATTCGTGTTGTGGACACGACTCGCACCGAAACCGCTCGAAGGGGGTGGGATGCCGCACGAGAACGTCATCGTCGATTGGCAGGTCGCCGACGATGAGGCGATGACGAAGGTCGTCGCGCAGGGTACGGCTGTCGCGGCGCGAGAACTCGCGCACTCGGTCCACGTGGAAGTCGCGGGCCTCCAGCCGGGACGCTGGTACTGGTATCAATTCCGCGCTGCGGGTGAGGTCAGTCCGAAGGGGAAGACACGTACGGCACCGCGCGCCGATGAACTGCCCGATCGGCTGCGGTTCGCCTTCGCTTCATGCCAGCACTTTGAAAGCGGTTACTTCACCGCGTACCAGCACATGGCCAAGGAAGACCTCGACCTGATCGCACATCTCGGCGACTACATCTACGAAGGGGCTGGCAAAGAGAAGCAGGTCCGGCAACACGTCGGTCCAGAGCTGCACACGCTCGACGACTATCGGACTCGGCACGCGCAATACAAGACCGATGTCTTCTTGCAGGCGGCGCACGCGCTGTGCCCGTGGCTGATGACCTGGGACGATCACGAGTTCGCCAACAACTGCGCGGGGGAGATCTCCGAGAAACCTGACGAGTCTCCCGAGACCTATCTCTTCCGCCGCGCGTTCTCGTACCAGGCGTACTACGAACACATGCCGCTCCGTAAAGCACAGCTTCCCAAGGGGCCGGACATGCAGCTCTATCGACAGGTCGCGTTCGGTCGGCTCGCTGGATTCCAGATTCTGGACTCGCGCCAGTATCGCACCGACCAACCGTGCGGCGACGGCAACAAGCCACAGTGCCCCGGAGTGTTCGATCCCAAAGGAACGCTGCTGGGAGACGCTCAGGAACAGTGGCTCTACAAGACGCTTGACGCTTCGCCCGCCGCGTGGAACGTGCTGACTCAACAGGTAATGATGGCTCGCGTCGATCGCGTCGTGGGGGAAGAGAAGGCGTACAGCATGGACCAGTGGCCGGGCTACGAAGCGAACCGTCAGCGCGTGCTGAAGTTCTTCGCCGAACGGAAATCGCTCAACCCGATCGTGCTCACCGGCGACATCCACACGAACTGGGTCAACGATTTGCAGGTCAACTGTGACGACGAGAAGTCACCCGTCGTCGGGACCGAGTTCGTCGGCACGTCGATCAGTTCAGGTGGCGACGGCGTCGATCAACCTAAGACCGCGCCACAGTTGTGCAGCGAGAACCCGTTCGTGAAATACTTCAACGCCGAACGCGGCTACGTCTCGTGCGAAGTGACTTCCAAGACGTGGACCTCGCGCTACCAAACGGTCCCGTTCGTGACCAAGCCCGCCGCACCGCTAGTCACACGCAAGACGTTCGTCGTCGAACGCGACAAACCGGGCGCGGTTGAGGCGTGACGACCGTCGCCGACACTTGGTGAGTGGGGAGTAAGCCGTGAAGCACGAAATGGACAAAGGCCCGGCAAAGACGTGGGGCACATTTTTGAAGAGCGTATTTCAAAACGTCGTGAATACGTTGAAGTGGAAGTCTCGCTCAGCGACTTTGGTCCAAATCGAGATGCCGGAATTCGTACCGGTACCAACTCAGCAGGATCGTCCACTGACAGAGCAGGAGCGGTCGCTCGTCAAGTGGCTGTTGGAACACGGAAATCCGGACGCAGCCGAGTTTCTCCCCCAACTCGCCGATGCGTGGGTTGTGTCTCGCTGCGGATGCGGCTGTGCCAGCATCGACTTCGCCATCGGCGGAGTCCTTCCCCTAAGCGATGCGGGGATGCACATCCTGTCAGACTA
Source organism: Schlesneria sp. (assembly GCA_043721755.1). GTDB lineage: Bacteria > Planctomycetota > Planctomycetia > Planctomycetales > Planctomycetaceae > Schlesneria. The sequence goes on along the minus strand of JAYSQC010000387.1, from coordinate 7,240 downwards.
CGAATGGAAAACCGATGACAGTGTGTTTTGCGGTGCATTCGTATTTGCTTGTGGTGGGCAACTGGCCGGTCTGGAGGTGTGGTCTGTCGATGGGCAGTCCTCTGCCGGTTCACTCCCACGCATCGACCAGTTACACCCGCTCAATGGGTCGCCGACTGTCTGATATTGGTAATACTCAGCGACGCGCAGTCACTTCACGAATCTCCACTCATTCAAGGCCACCATGTCCGACCTGACTTTGATTGCAGCACCCGGTCCCACAGAGCGCACGGTGCGCACACTGGATGGGCTGGTCCACAACGTTCCCGTCGATTGGAGTCTGCTCCCGCCGGGAGATGCCGGGCTGACTCGGCGCGTCAAAGCGGCTGGTCCATCGTGGACCGTGCAAGAGAAAAAAGGCCGCAAGCTGTTCTCGCGCGGTGTCTGGGCACCGACCGTGCGGATCGAGACGATTCGCGCCGAGTTGGCCATCGAACGTTCGACCGATGCCTACGCCAAGCGGATGGCGTCGAGTGCCCTCCGCCGTGAGCACAAGCAGACCGAGTACGTCGAAGATTTTTCTGCGGCCGTGGTCGAGTTCCTGCGATTCGCACCGCGCTACGCCGAGTTGGCCGTTCAACTCGCGCAGGCCGTCACGCAACATGCGACTCCCGTCGGCAGCGGCACCGTGGCACGAACCGAACGGATTCCGATCGAGCGCCGTGCGGAGTCGGCCGTGATCGCTTGGCTGCGCCATCAAACGACGGGCTACGACGAGATGAAGATCGCGCGGGTGAAAGGCCAGCGCCGCGAGGTCCGCCGAATGCTGGCGGAGCAATCGCGCGCGATGCTGAACTCGTACCGCACGGGCGCGGCCATCGATCCCGTCCTCTGCCCGTTGCGACGTGCTCTAACAAAATGAGCGAGGTGCGGATGCAGCCTTGCCGCGCAAAGGCTGAACGGACGGCTCACCAAATCTATATTTCGCGCGGCCGAAACGGAGTCGTTTAACCGCGTGGGCAACGCCCCGCGCGTCGAGGGCAAAACAGCGTTCCACATCGCTCGACGCGCGGGGCGTTGCCCACGCGGTTAAACGAGCCAATGGCCTCATTCTTGGCCGCGCGAGGTATAAGGCGACCGGCAGGAGATGCCTTACCCGAAGTGACCCGGACGCTCCGAAGCGTCCGGGTCACTGGGCGCGTTGCAGTGGTAAGTTTTTTCTGCCGCTCGCCTAAGCAGACAAATCCCGACAACGATTGCTGCGCCGATCCTTACTCGCGCACACCATTGCCCAGCATCAGCAGTCCCGCAGCCGCCGCGCTGCCACCCGTGCCGAGCTTGGGGTCGGATGTCGTCCCGTTGCCAAACGTATTCGAGGTGAACCCCGAATTGCCAGCGCTGGTTGTCGAAGTGGGAGGCGTCAGAGCGGGGACGCGGCCCGGCTGTGGTTGGCTTGGCGGAACAGCAGGCGTAAACGAGGCGGGACTGATGGAATGCCCCGCCAACTTCTGAGTAAATGTTGTGGGCGGAGACGGCGGCACGAGGCCCGGTGTCTCACCAAACATCGACGAGGCGGTCACCGACAGACCCGGTGCGGGTGGCCGTTGCTCATCCTTGGAGCCTCTCCCCGCAGGCCACATCACGTGCTGACCGGCAAAGTTGGTTCCGTCGTAGATCGTGCCACGTTGGAACGGTCCCGTGCCGAGCACCCAAGTGTCTCGCGAGTCGGCGGTGATGGGATACGATCCCGACTGCCAGACCGCTTGACCGGTGACTTGGTTGTAGGCAAAGGCGGCGAGCTTGGCGACGCCTCGTTGATGAGTGCTTTTGGCCAGCGGGATCTCGGGGATGACCGAAGGGACTCCCCCCATGACGGCGGATGTCGGCAGGTTGGTTTGAGGAATTCCCAGCAGCACGTCTTGACGATTGGTCCCGACCGCTCCGGCACGGGCCTCCACCACGTAAGTGGCCTGATCACGATTGCTCTTGAGATACACGCCCGCCGCCAACAGTTTTTGACGCATCGAACTGACGATGTAGCCCTCGTCGGACGCCCCTTTCAAGTACTGCGGGTCGAAGTAAACGTCCTTGCCCTCCAATTGCGAGAAGTCCATGTCATTGATGGACCGGTCAATCGCGGTCGAGATCAAGACCTGTTCAGTGCCGGTTCGCAGCGTGTCCGACATGCGCGTGGTTCCACAGCCCACCGAACAAATCGGCAGGGCGAGGCAGAACATCACAACGCTCGTTCGCCACCAACACAAGAGGCCCAGACGGCATCTTGAGACGGCGCGCGGACACCACAGGTCGCTCATCATCCGTGATGAAGCTCCAATGCACAGAGGTTGATTGGGAGAGGAATTGGGGGGCGGATGATAGTGAAACGACCAGCCTCACCAAGGCCAATTCCCACGCGATACCTCACGCGGTACACGCTGGCACTCACCCGAAGCGTAAGCGAGGAGGCAACACCAGTCCTCGCTTACGCTTCGGGTGAGTGTGCAATGTGCCATCCTCAACCGTCTGCGGTCTCGCGCGCCGAGTTCAAATCTCGGCCCGTTTCCAGCGCCGTCAAACATCAGGCAACACCTGGTAAATGACTTACCCATCGAAGCCTGACGCGCAAGCGAAGAAGAACTTCGCTTGCGCGTCAGGCTTCGATGGGCAGCCTTTCGCTCCGCGAAAGGGCGTTCTTTCGCGGAGCGAAAGACGACATTGTTTTTGGACCGGTCCTTACCGACTGACCAACCACGGCAGCGGCTCGCCCGCCTTGGGTAGCTTGACGAGTTGTACGCCCGTCACGGCCGGGTTCTGAGCGACCTCTTCCAGCGTGGCAGCGTCCGGTTCGTTGTCGAGGTTGAGCACGGCGATGGCGTCTCCACCCGGTTCGTTCTTCTCGCGACCGAGTGCCATGTGCGCGATGTTCACGCCGCACTTCCCGCAGACCGTGCCAATGAACCCGATCACGCCGGGACGATCAATATGGCGGTAGAGCAGCAGCAGTCCGTCGAGATACGCATCGAGATGGAACTGGTCGAGACGGACCAACCGCAGGAACTGCTTCCCGAAGATCGTTCCCGCCGCCGTCAGTTCACCCGTATCCGTGACGACCGTGGCCGAGACGAGCGTCGAGAAGTCGCCGACTTCGTGAGACAGCTCTTCCTTGATCTCGATCCCGCGTTCCTTGGCCAGCATGTCGGCGTTGACGATGTTCACATTGTCGGCCAAGGCGTTGGAGAGCAGCCCCACTGCGAAGGCGTTCGAGATCAGTTTCGTTTTTTTGTCGGCGGCCTCGCCCTTGAACTGAAGCCTCACACTGCGAACGCCACCCTTATTGAGTTGCGACAGCAGCAGGCCCAGACGGCGGCCGAGGTCCAGATACGGCTGCATGTCGGTCATCTCAGCCGCCGAGATCGGGGCCATGTTGACCGCGTGCCGCACTTCATTTCGCACGAGGTATCCCGTGATGATCTCGGCCGCTTCGACCGCGACCAACTCTTGAGCTTCATCGGTCGAAGCTCCGAGATGCGGCGTGGCGAGAACCTGCGGCATCTGGGCCAGCGACCAATCGGTCGGCGGCTCGTGGACGAACACGTCCAGTGCGGCACCCGCCACGTGTCCCGACTGAATGGCTGCGGCGAGTGCCGCTTCGTCGATGATTCCACCGCGTGCGCCATTGATGAGTCGCACGCCCTTCTTCATCTTGGCGATGCGGGCCGCGTTGATGAGGCCCTCGGTCTCGGGAGTCATCGGCGTGTGAACCGTCAGGAAATCACACTTGCCGACCAACTCGTCGATGTCGCGGTACAGCTCGATTCCCTCCGCCCGGGCACGTTCCTCGGACAGGAACGGGTCGTACCCAAGGACTTGCATCTCGAACGCCTTGCACCGGCGAGCCACCGTCAGGCCGATGCGACCGAGCCCCACGACGGCAATCGTCTTCCCCGCCAGTTGAGTTCCCGTGAAGCTCTTCTTGTCCCACTTGCCCGCCTTCACCGAGGCCGCAGCGGGAGCAATGTTGCGGGCCAGCGCGAGCAACAGCGCCATCGCCTGTTCGGCGGTCGAGGTCGTGTTGCCCGCCGGCGTGTTCATCACGACGATCCCTTCGCGCGTGGCCGCTGGTAGGTCGATGTTGTCCACACCGACGCCCGCGCGCACGATCACCTTCAGCCGTGGCTGGTCCTTCAAAATTTCGGCGGTCAGTCGTGTCGCACTGCGGATGATGATGCCGTCCGCGTTCTGAAGGTACTCGCGCACCTGCTCGGGCGTGTGCTTGCCGCTGCGCACATCGACCTCCACGCCGGGAGTCTCCCGCAAAATCTTGAGACCAGCGGGTGAGAGATCGTCGGTAATCAGAACTCGATACATGGTGGTGAAGCGTCTGTGAGTGAAGGAAAGAACGGAGCGACCGAACGAGCCGCGTGTCTGTAGTCTGGTAGCCTGTTGAAAAACGTAGGGTAAGCGTCTCGCTTGCCCGTGAATGCAGTGAAACCGTGCCTGCCGTTGAAATACGGGCAAGCGAGACGCTTACCCTACGACTGCTGGCGGGCAGAGAGCATACGTATCGTGCCCAGCCCGGCCAAGCGAACATCGCCCACAAGGGCCCCATCCATCGGAACGCCCGTGTGTGAGTCGTCTGAAAGTAGCCTTCATCGCTCCGCGTGAAGAAAGCCGTGCGCAAGTTCGGTGTCTCTGGTTGAGACGGCAGACTTCTTGCAATCGGCTACCTTCACGCGGAGCGATGAAGGCTACTTTGGTTGCGGCGACGCTGCGTCGTTTCACCGCGTGGACAATTCCCCGCGCGTGGAATGCTACGTTTGAAGCTGTTTTGCGAGCAACGCGCGGGGCGTTGCCCACGCGGCGAAACGACCTCCAGCCTCACCGTTGAACCTCCTCGCCACCGACGCCATGATGCCCGCCTCTTGGACTTGGCTGGCTTCTTGAAAGGCGAAACGAATGACAGTGCAGCGCGTACTGATCGACGGACAGTGGACGATTTCGGCGGGGACTTCGACGTTCCAAGCGGTCAACCCGCGCACGACGGAGCCGCTCCCCGAGAGTTACCCCGTCAGTCCGTGGTCGGAAGTGGAGCAGGTACTCGACGCCGCCAATCGCGCCGCCGAGGCCGTTCGTGGTTGGAGCGGCGACCGGTTCGCCGCGTTCCTCGACAAGTTCGCCGATCGGATCGAAGCCCGCGCCGCCGAGATCGTCACCGTCGCCAATCTCGAAACCGCGTTGCCCGTCGCGCCGAGGCTGAAGGATGTTGAGTTGCCGCGCACGACGAATCAACTCCGTCAGGCAGCCAACGCGGCGCGAGACGGTTCGTGGGCGATGCCGACGATCGACACGGCTTCTAACATTCGCTCAGTCCTCGGGCCGATTGGTCCCGTCGTCGTCTTCGGCCCGAACAATTTTCCGTTCGCCTTCAACGGGGCCGCGGGAGGCGACTTCGCGGCGGCCATTGCAGCGGGCAATCCCGTGATCGCGAAGGGGCACTCATCGCATCCCGGCACGACGCGACTGCTGGCGGAAGAGGCTCAGTTGGCGGCGACCGAGACCGGAATGCCGAACGGTTTCGTTCAACTCATCTATCGCACGAGTCACGACGACGGCAAACGACTCGCCGCACATCCTCTCCTCGGCGCGATCGGTTACACGGGATCGCGTTCGGCGGGAGTGCAACTCAAGGAAGCCGCCGATCGCGTCGGCAAGCCGATCTATCTGGAACTGTCGAGCATCAACCCGGTCTATCTGTTGCCGGGCGCGTTGAAGGAACGAGTCGCCGCCATCGCCGAACAGTTCGCCACGAGCTGTCTGATGGGGACGGGCCAGATGTGTACCAACCCCGGTCTCATCGTCGTGAAGGCCGCTCCCGAAGCGGAAGACTTCATCAAGCAAGTGACCGACCGGTTCGCGGCCGCTCCCGTCGGAACATTGCTCGGCCCCGGAGTCCTCACCCATTTGGAGGCCGGTCAAAAGGCACTCATCGCCCACGGAGCGACTGTCTTGACGGGTTGTGCAACCGGTGGCGGAACTGGGTTCAGTTGCCACAACTCGCTGCTGCGCGTCTCGGGCAAGCAATTTCTCGCGGCGGCGGAAGCCTTGCAAACCGAGATGTTCGGCAACGCGTCGCTCATCGTGGTCGCCGATTCCGACGATGAACTGATGGCCGTGACGCGAGCACTCGAAGGGAACCTGACTGGTTGCCTCTACACGGCAGCCGATGGGTCCGATGACTCACTGCACGATCGCATCGCTCCCGTCTTGCGACAGAAAGTCGGACGCCTCTTGAACGACAAGATGCCAACGGGAGTGGCCGTCGTTGCGAGCATGAATCACGGCGGTCCGTTCCCCGCCACGGGCCATCCCGGCTTCACGGCTGTCGGCATCCCCGCGTCAGTCCGTCGATTCGCGATGCTCCACTGCTACGACGGCATCCGCCCGCATCGCCTCCCCGCCGCACTGGCCAACAAGAATTCGAGCGGCTCACTCTGGCGAACGATTGACGGCCAGTTGACTCAAGCCGATGTCGCGTCACCGGGCTGAACCGTGTACTACTCACGTTTTGTTTCTTCGCGTGGCGCGAAGATTTTAGACGGCGAGTTTGGAGATGAGGTGGGGATTTTCGAGTGTCACCCCGCTCCGAAAACAACAAGAGGGCTAACGCCCAAGAGCCACGCTGGGGTTGCGGCTTCACGAAGTGAAGCCGCGTTGGGCTATTTGATGGCTGAAGGTACAGACAGCACCAAACTCCGCTGGTTTTGGGGCTGTCGTATGAGCGAGTTCCGCGATGCTATTTCGTGTAGGGCACCGTGACTGTGGCCAGCATTGGAAAATGCTTCCGGTTCAACGTCACGAGTGTCGCTCGGCGGTGGCGGCAATGAGGGCATCGGCCAAGCCAACACCGTGACTTTTGCCGTAGTCACGGCGATACAAACCGCCCCGGCTCGCAATCTTTTCGTCGGCAGCGACAACATGGAACGCGGTCACGAATGACTCCAAAGCTTGTCGTTCCGTTCCTTCGCGCACTCCGGCATAGAGTTCTGCAACCGTGATCGCGGAGATCAGGAGTGGCTCAGTCAGGCTCTCCAAATAGGCAACGCCGGCAACCTGTCCACGGAGGTAATCGATCAGAATAGGTTCATCCGAGGTTTTTGGGGGGGCGACTGAAAGAGATCAAATACGGATGTCGGTCGGTGTCTTCATCCTGAAGGGATGTCAGCGATTAGCCGGGGGTTGAGCGAAGCGACACCCCCGGAAG
>JAYSQC010000386.1:0-2110 GCA_043721755.1 Schlesneria sp. | reverse complement strand
GCTCCAGTGTGATGCGTGGCTCGACAGGTGGCAGTCCTTCCCCCTTCGATGCGAACAGCGATAACTGCGGCGGTGCGCTGTTGTCATCACCGAACTCATTCGCATCGGGCACCAGTTCGCGTTTCCACGCGAACGTCAGATCGGCCCCGCCGAGTAGGCCGCTCCAAACCTGTCCGGGCAATGGATGTTCCAGACGGATTGCGGCACGCGGCCCAATCTTGCAATTGATGAGCTGATTCCGGTTCGTGAGATCCAGCAGCTTCCGCCGCCACTCTTCGTTGCGTCCGAGAAGATCATTGGCCATGCCGATTCTTCGCCCATCTTGTAAACACGCCTTACCGCCGAACGGTCGAGTTCAGTGTATCCACCGTGGGAGTGAAGATCAGCCGTTCACACCAATCCGAAGCTACTCGACGTGGCGACGCGCGAAGAGTCCGACACTTGCTTCGGCGTGCAACTGGCGGAACTGTTCACGAAGAACGGCCAGCCGTTCGCCCGTTGGAAGCCCGCAAAGGGCAAGACGCGCACGGCCAAGGTGACGACGGGTGAGGATGGCTCGCCACGCATCCTCGACGAAGCGGGAACCTACCTCGCCAAGTTTCGGGACGGTTCGGGATACGTCTGCGAAGTCTCGACCGGCTGTCGCGATGAGGACGCCGCTCACTCCGTTCTCGGCAAACTGGAACGCCGGGCCGAATTGGTCAAAAGCGAAGTCATCTCGGTGGGAGAAGCCGCGACAGCCGATCATCTGTGCGAGCCGTTTGCCGATCACTTCGGCTCGTACCTGCTCACACTGCAAGCGAAAGACGTGTCTCGAAAGCATCTCATCGAAACGGAACGGCTGGCAACACGGCTGGCGAGGGATTGCCAATTCTCTCGACTCGGGGACGTTGGGTCACCGCCGGTCGAACGCTGGTTGGTGACGCGCAAAGCTGAAGGAATGTCCGCACGCACTCGCAATTCGTACTCTCAGTCGCTGTCGGGGTTCTGCAAGTGGTGCGTTCAAACCGAACGGCTCACCTCGAATCCACTCGCTCGCATCGCCAAGGCCGATGAGAAGAGCGACCGGCGACGGCAACGGCGGGCGATGACGGAAGCCGAACTGGTGAAGCTGCTGCAAGTGGCACGAATGAGGCCGCTCGCCGAGTTCGGGCGGGAGACGCTGGCCGTGGATGGCAGCAAAGCCGAAGCGACCGGCAAACGCCGCAAGCGGTCGAACTGGACGTACAAGCCGCTGACACTCGATTCCCTTCACACTGCTGTCGAACGGGCGAGGGAACGGCTCGCCGACAATCTCGACTTTGTGGCCGAACTGGAACGGCTCGGGTGCGAACGGGCGTTGATCTACAAGACGCTCGTCCTGACGGGGCTTCGCAGAGGGGAACTCGCATCGCTCACAGTGGGGCAACTGGAACTCGACGGGGCGCTGCCGTTCGCGGTGTTGAATGCGGCCGACGAGAAGAACCGCCAAGGCTCGACGATTCCCCTACGGCTCGACTTGGCGAACGATCTGAGGGATTGGCTGTCTGACACGCCGAACGCGGCAACGCTCAAGCTACGCAACGGCAGGGGCATTCGTGACAGCAAGCGACTGCTGTTCGTAGTTCCCGAGTCACTCGGAAAGATTCTCGACCGTGACCTACTCGCCGCTGGGATCGACAAGGCCGACGAGCGAGGACGCACCATCGACGTTCACGCTTTGAAACATTCGTTCGGAACGCTGTTGTCCAAGGGGGGCGTTGCTCCGCGAACGGCTCAAGCGGCGATGCGTCACAGCAACATCGACCTGACGATGAACGTCTACACCGATCCGAAGCTGCTCGACGTGGCGGGGGCATTGGATTCGCTGCCATCACTCAGCCTCGACGCCTCGCCATCGACAGAGCGGAACACGATGCGAGCGACCGGAACTGAAGACAGAATGCCTTCGGCGCTTGTACCAAACTCTGGCCAACGGGGGCAATCTGTGTCGTTTGCTGTCATCTCATCGGACGATGCCGATGAACAAATGGCGAGAAGAGCGACAGTCGAAAACCGCAGGAAACCAAGCGAAAAAGCCTTGCCCGCAGGGTTTGCGAACAAGGCTTTTCGAGTGGAGACGACCGGGATC
>JAYSQC010000385.1:0-17504 GCA_043721755.1 Schlesneria sp. | reverse complement strand
GGGGGGCGAGTGGCAAATCGACCTGACCATCCTCCCCCCTCCCCGGCCCTCCCCGCCGAGGGGAGGGAGGAAAGCGGGAAGTTGTTTCGCACCGAATCCCAAGCGGACATGGTAGCGATCACCGCACGAACAAGAACGCCTTGGAATTGATGAGTGCCCAGAGCAGGTCTTCGTAGCATTCGCGCGGGTTCGCGTAGTCTTTGAGCAGTGTCTCGGACGCGGCGAGTTCTTGGGGCGAGGGTGCTCGGCAGAGCGTGGCGTAGTAGAGGTCGGTCATGATCTCGGCGTGAGGCTTCTTTTCGGCGAGCAGCCTTTCGACGCGGCCTGTCTTCGTGGCGATCTTCGTCGTGAGGATGTCGCCGTTGAGCGTGTGCAGGGCTTGGGCGAGATTCGCGTCCGGCGAGCGTTCGCACTCGCAGACGCTGGTTCTGCGCGGCTTGGCGAACGTGTTCAGGAAGTGGTCGGGGTACTCGGCGTCGGGGATCTCGATCGCGCGCGTGCCCAATGGCAAATCCTTGAATTTGGTTTGGGTTCCGGCGGCGTGGTCGATCGCGTCGAGCAGCGGTTCGGCGGTGAGGCGTTTGACCTCGAAGTGGCTGTAGAATCGGCGGTCGGCGACGTTCTGCGGGGTTGGCTGGGAATCGAGCTGGTACAGCCGCGAGACCATGATCGTGCGGATCAGTTGTTTGGGGTTGAAGCCACTTTTGACGAACTCGTCCGAGAGCGCTTGCAGCATCGCGGGGTTGGTGGGTGGATTGGTTGGGCGCAGGTCATCGACGGGATCGACGAGGCCGCGTCCGAGTAAATAACTCACGTAGCGGTTCACGGTCGCGCGAGAAAAAGCTCCGTTGGTGGGGGCCGTCATCCAGTGGGCCAGCGCGATGCGGCGGTCGAGCGGGTGATCGATCGGCTCACCGTCGAGCGGCTTGGGCGGCATGATCTTGCCGGTGCGCGGCTGCCTCACGTCGCCGCCGGTCTTGATGACGACGACTCGCTCGCCACCGAACAGGCCGAACTCCTGACTGGTCTTCAGGCCGGTCCGCGCGAAGAACGCGGCGAAGCTGTAATAGTCGTCCTGGCTGTACTTCTCGAACGGGTGATGATGGCACTGCGCGCAGGTGAGTCTCGTCCCAAGGAACAGTTGCGAGGTCGATTCGGCCAGTTCACTCGGGGTGTTGTTGACGATGAAGTAGTTGGCCGGGCCGTTCGAGAAACTCGACCCTTTGCCTTGGACGAGTTGCGAGACGAACTTGTCGAACGACAGGTTCTCGCGGAAGGCTCCCTTGATCCAGTTGTGCAACGCCCACATGCCGGTGTCTTGCAGATCGCGGCTGTTGTTGCGGATCAGGTCCGACCACTTGAGCGTCCAGTACGCGGCGTACCGTTCGTTGTAGAGGCCCTTCTTCGGCGAGTCGGTCAAGCCCAGCAGGCGGTCGATCCAGAGAGTCCGTTTTGTGAGCGGCACGGCGCTAGCCGCCGGTGGAGCAGAAGAACCGGCGGCTAGCGCCGTGCCGCTCAGTGTGCTGTTGTATGCCGCCAAAGCGTCTGCGTCGGTCATTCGCAAAAACTCGTCGATCTCTTCGCGAGTCGGCAGCGTGCCGGTCGCGTCGAGGAAGATGCGTCTCAGGAACGTCGTGTCATCGCAGAGCGGCGAAGGTTCGATGCCAAGCTCCTTGAACTTCGTCGCGGCCAGTTCGTCGATGACATTGTTGTTCGTCCAGCCGACCAGCGGCGCGGGCGGGCCATAGGGAATGACAAACATGCAGATGTCGGCCTGGCCCTCGAAGCGGACCATGATCGGAGCCTGACCACGTCCGGCGACGGTACAGAATCCCTCGCGCGTCACGGCGACGAGGCCCTCGTCCATCGAATCGAACTTGGCCCACGCGGTCACGTCGCGCGTCTCACCGTCGGCGTAGATCGCTTCGACGCGAAGCTGCTGCTTGAGACCGACATCTCCAATCCGCTGGGCTGGCGTGACGATCAGCTTCGAGATCGCTCGCTCTGTCGCGGGTGCGGGTGCGCCGTGGCGAACCCACGCGGCGAGCAGCTCATAGTCGCGCGAGCCAACTTCCAACCGCTTGCCGCCGCCGTGAGGCACCTGCATCGTCGGCTTCTGCAAGATCAGGCTGTGCGTCGGATCGAGCAGATTGATGCGCCGCGATTGGCTGTCTCGCGCCATGGCCGTTCGGTCGGCGGCCGGATCGAAACCAAAGACCGACAGCTTGAACCCACCCTGCCCGTACTGAGCCGCATGGCAGGCTCCCATGTTGCAGCCCGCCTTCCAGAGAACGGGGCGAACCTGATCGAGATAGTCGATGGCCGGTTCCGCGACGACTCCCGCCACCGTCACGGCCACCTTCATCGAGTCGCCTCCCACTGTGACCGTGATCTCGGCCGAGCCATCGGCTCGCGGCACGAGTCTGCCGGTCGGCGAGACTGTGACGACGGCCTCGTTCGACGAGGCAAACGTCGCACGAAACGAAAAATCTTCGGCATAACCGGCCGGGCGATCCGAGGTGGTGGCCGTGACGAGGAGCTGCGTTTGGGCGAAGTTCCCTTTGAGCGAGACCGCTTCCGGCGCGACGGCGAATGGTTCGGCGAAGGCGATGCTCGCGGAGACGAAGGCCAGAATCATCACGGTGAAAGGAAGCAACCTGTGACCGCGACCCCCGCGTGACTCTTGGGCGTCAGCCCTCTGGTGCTGTTCGGAGCGGGGTGGCGTCAGCCCCCTGGTTCCGCGTTGATCGAAGCCGGGGCTGACGCCCAAGAACCAAGGGGCTGACGCCACCCCGCTCCGAAGGTCATCAGAACGAACTGACGCTCGATCAGAACGAGCTGACGCTCGAAAAGGGTGCCCCTTCAATGCACGCTCGCCAACACGAAGTCGCGACCAAGTAGTATGACGGCTGGACATGGAGTTCGTTTCAGGTCGGAGCGACATGGCGGGTCTCCGGGCAGTGCAGGGCGGGGCGGGGCAAGCGAGACGGCAGGCGGGAGGACGGGGTGATTGAATCAGCCTCGTCGATGACGGTCATGATGTCTCATCGGCCGGGCCGATGCAATTATCACAACAGACTGTCTTGATCGGTCTCAGTTGACCGCCTTAGAATCCCGCCCGTTGTCCCACCGGCCTCATGGCCAACCCAGCCTGCCTGATACGAACCTGCCAAACAAAAGTAGCCTTCATCGCTCCGCGTGAAGTAAGCCGAGTGCGATCCCGCATGATGCGAGCCATCGGTACGCAACTCGCGATTGGCTTACTTTACGCGGAGCGATGAAGGCTACATCAAACCCCGACCTCTGATTTCGCCCTCGCCCGTCACCTTGAGGAACCCGCCATGTTGAATCTCTTCCCCGGCACTGTCCGCACGTGTGCAGGTGTTTCTCGCCGCAGCTTCTTGCAAGTGGGCGCGTTGGCGGGGCTGGGCGTGAGCCTGCCACACGTGCTGGCTCAGCAGGCGTTGGCTAAGTCGAAGGGGAAAGGCAGCGGCGGTCACGGCGCGAAGGGCGGTTCCGACGTGAACTGTATTTTGATTTGGACTCAGGGCGGGACCAGCCATCACGACACGTTCGATCCCAAGCCGCAGGCTCCGATCAGCGTGAAGGGGGAGTACGGCGTCATCGACACGGCGGTGCCGGGTGTGCAGTTCACGGAAATCTTGCCGAGGATGGCTCAGGAACTCGGACGTTACGGCTTACTCAGAAGCTGGAACCCGATGAACGGCAGCCACGCGATTGCCGACCAACACGTGATGTCGGGCCGGAAGTTCAATCCGGCGATGCCGTACCCGACGATTGGATCGGTCGTCTCGCACGAGATGGGTTTCAAGACGGCGATGCCTCCGTTCATTCAATTGGGCAACGCGGTCGATAGCCGTTTTGGAGGCGGGACATCAGGGATTCTCGGTTTGGAACACAATCCGTTCGCGATCATGGCCGACCCGAACGCCGAGAACTTCGTCGTGCGAGACATCACTCCGCCGACCGGCATCTCGAACGAACGAGTTGATCGCCGCCGCAAGGTGCTGAGCCTCGTCGATTCACTGCAACGGCCCTCCAGCTTGCAGCCCGCCGAGTTCCAATCGCTCGACGAGAACTACGCCACAGCCTTGGACATGATCACGGCGAACGACACTCGCCGCGCGTTCCAGCTCGACAAGGAAGACCCGAAGCTGCGCGAGCAATACGGTCGCAACCCGTTTGGTCAGAAGTGCCTGCTCGCCCGCAGACTGATCGAGGCGGGAGTCCGCTTCGTCACGATCACCGACGGTGGCTGGGATACGCACCAGAACAACTTCAAAGCCCTGAAGGACAACCTGATCCCGAAGATGGATCGCGGACTGCCTCAGTTGCTGATCGACCTCGAACAGCGCGGCCTCTTGGAAAAAACGCTGGTCGTCTGGCTGACCGACTTCGGTCGGACTCCGAAGATCAATTCGGCGAGCGGTCGCGATCACTGGGCTTCGTCCGGCTTCGCCATCATGGCCGGAGCAGGCGTCCCCGGCGGAAGCGTCATCGGAGCGACCGACGATGAGGGAGGCCAACCGATCCGCAACCAATACTTCAGCGAAGACATCGTCGCCACGATCTACCACAAGCTCGGCCTGCCCCTCGACCTCCACGCGCAGAGTCCCGACGGTCGCCCGGTCAAGTTGCTCGAAACCGACAACCTGATCCGCGAGTGGGTGTGACCGACATGACTCCTCAACGCCAACGATGGACGGTCGTCACCATTCTCCGGTGGGCTGTCGTTGGCTTGGGCGTCTGTTGGATAATGATCGGAATACTGGTTGCCTGCGGTTCATATGCAGTCGCACTCCAAGCAGCAACTGAATCTTTGAAGCCGTTTCTTGGGATTCTCAATAGCTTGGGAATGCAGATATTCATCTACGGTTTACCTGACGAAGAATTGGTATTGGTAGGATCTCCTACGATTGGTTTGTTCATACAAATCGATCTGTGGCCGATCGGCAATTTGATGGTGGCAAGTGGTTTCGTAATTGTGGTGATCGCAAGCACGCTGATCGTCCATGCGAAGCGGTCCTGCCGCGCCGATTGACCCGGCCCAAGTGACCTGACAGAGTGGCCAGCGGCTTCGCATCTCCAGCATCAACAATCTAAGGGTCGCAATATGGACAGCATCGTCTACCTCCTGCTGATTGGTCTCTGTGCCGGTTGGCTGGCAGGGCAGATCACGAAGGGTGGCAGCTTCGGCGTGGTGAACAACCTGATCGTCGGCGTGATCGGGGCGGTGCTGGGTGGCGTGCTGTTTCGCCTGATCGGTCTACATGCCTACGGGCTGGTGGGGCAACTCGTGATCGCGACGGTTGGCGCGCTGGTGTTGCTGTATCTGTTGAAGAAGTTCGGGAAGAAGTGACTGATGTTGGAACGCGAGGCTCGGGCTGAGGTTCCGAGTTCATCCGGCCTTCGTCTTTCAGGACTCACTCCGACTTCGCTTTCCATCTGCGATGAGCGGCAAAGGCGATGGGGATTCCTTGCTCACGCTGCGGGTTGGTGTGGATGCGGGTGCGTGGTGCGGGTGTTGCGGGTCGGGCAAGGTTCAGCAGGCTCGATGGTTGTCGGGGTTGAATCACAATTCGTCAGCAACGCGAGTTGTTTCCGGGCTTGTGAGTTCATTCTTGCGGCAGACTCTCACCGATAGCTTATCGCGGTGAGTTTTCTCAACCCATGCGTCCTCGTTGTTCTGACCGGCCAAGTTTGCCGTTCACGAGAATAGAGGCGAACAGCGCGAGTCGCTCGTGGGTTGGGATGGTCTGTTCAGGACGAATAAAACTTCCGTTGATCGTTGGTCAGCGTGGTTACTTGCGAAGACGAGAGGCATCTGAAGTCTCCTTCGCGGACGGATTGGCGAAGTTTTTTTAGGGGGCGTCTATCGTGGCAAAATTCTGCGGTCAACCACGCGCGATGATGATTTGCTCGTTGAGTCTGGTGCTGGCCAGTTGTGTTTGCGGAGTGACGGTGGCGGCCGGTGGCGGAGCCGGAGCCGGATCGAGTTCCGCGCCAGTCATCGTGGTCCAAAATCTGCCCATTGCCAACGGAGCTGGTGGTTCGGCCCCCGTAGCGGCACCAACCCTGTCACCCGATCTGAACGCCGGGTTCGCCGGGATCGAAGATTCGCAACGATTTGGTCCGGCCAATGCCCAAATCGCGGCGGGACCGACGCACGTCGTTCAAGCGATCAACTCGCTGTTCCGAATTTCGGACAAGACCGGCGTGGAAGTGGCGACGGTCGATCCGCGAGTTCTGTTCGACGCCTTCTACGTGGCCAATCCCAGCTACGCCGTTTATCCCAATCAATCTGCTCCGTTGGGGCCGACCGCGATCTTCGACCAGTTCTCCAGCCGGTTCGTCATCGTGTGGGGAGCGGTCAACGATACCGGTTCCGAAAGTTCGCTGTTGATTCAGGTCTCTTTGACATCGAATCCGACTCAAGGCTGGCGGCTGTTCACACTCCGTTCCGATGTGGACGGAATCACTGACACTGACGCTCTCAGCGATTCTCTGACCCTCGGGTTCGACAACACGAATCTCTACTTCACGACGAACCAGTTGTCACCCTCGGGCGCGTTTCGCTTCGCGAAGATTCGAGTTACCGCGAAACATCAGTTTTATTACCCGACAGCCAACCCGATTCGGTTTCACGATCAGGTCAGCGTGTTGGATGCGAATGCGGTGCTCGCCTCTTCGATTCGGCCTTGTGTGACTTTTGGAGTTCCCGGTAGGGAGTTCTTGGTCAGCGCACCCCTTGCCGCTGGAGACAACCTGACGCTCTATTCGATGACAGGCACTTGGCCAAACGCCACGCAAACACCACCGCTTCTCAAGGTCGAAGCCAAGGTCTCGTTTAACCCTTGGACGGCTCCATCCAAGATGAGTCAGCCCGCTACTGCGGTTCTGCTGGACGGTAGCGACGGTCGCCTGTTGAATGCGGTGTACCGCAACGGAGTTGTCTATACCGGTCATAGTATTCGAGCCAAGAACTTTCCCTGCGCGGCGGGGATCAAATCCATCAACGTCGCCACCAAAACCAAGGTGTTGGACGAAGTTCTGGGAGCGAGCGGCGAGTCGTACTCGTTCCCGGCCGTCACTGCGGACGCAGTGAACAACGTCTATACGGTGTTCAATCGCAGCTCTAAAGGTGCGTTCGCCGAATGTCGCTATGCCTTGAAGAAGTCAACCGAGACAACCTTTGAAATCAGTAAGCAGTTAAAAGGCGGAACCTCCAAGTCCATCCAATTTGGTGGAGCGTGGGGTAAGTTCAACGGCATCGCCCTCGATCCAACGCTCAACGGGGGAGTCTGGGTCAGCAGCATGTTTGCTCAGACCACGCCTGCTCTGAGCTACACGTTCGGCACTTGGATCGGAAACTTTGGCAGACCTGGTCCGGTTCTCGTTGGACCACAGGTTGTTGCCACTTACGACGATCTCGTCAAGACGCTGACTTTGACGGGTGACGCGAGCGCCAACGAGATCGCCGTCAGTTACGCAGCGGGGGTGGTAACCGTTGTTGCGGGACCTGGTACGCAAGTGAACGGCCAAGCTGCTGCGGCATTTGCCGTGAGTACAGGTCCAATCATTGTGATGGCCAATTTGGGAGCAGGCCATGATGTGGTCACGTTCACGGGAATGAACTGCTCAACCATGAACGTGATACTGGGGCTGGGAGACGACCAAGTCACGATCCGGCTCACGACGGTTTCCACACTGTTCGTGGACGGTGGACTCGGGGCCGATCTCCTGACCACGATCAGCAGCCGCTTCACGAAAAAGACGTTCCTCAATTTCCCTTGACCCGCCGGTCTTCAACCGTGACGTGCGGAGTCTTTGAGTCCGTACTGACGTGAGGCACTTGGGTGCGACAAAAACTTCGGTGCCGGCGGGACATCGTTCGTCTCGACAGCCGGAGCGGCTTCCTCTTCGGTCGAGAGATGGAGGCTGGCGGGCAGGTTCTCGGGGGCATCGGTCACACGGCGGATGTCGGCTCCGACAAGATTCAGCTTTTGTTCGAGCCGGTCGTAGCCACGGTCGAGGTGATAGATCCGGCGGATGACCGATTCGCCGTCGGCGGCCAGCGCGGCCAGCAACAGCGCGGCGCTGGCTCGCAGGTCCGAGGCCATCACGCACGCGCCGCTTAGCCGCGTGACGCCGCTGATGATTCCGCAGGCTCCCTCGCGACGCACGTTGGCACCCATGCGCATCAGTTCCGGCAGGTGCATGAACCGGTCGGGAAAAACCTTGTCGGTGACGACGCTGATCCCGTTAGCCATTGTCAGCAGCGCGGTGAGTTGTGCCTGCACGTCGGTCGGGATGCCGGGATAAGGGAGCGCGGTCACATCGATGGGACGCGGCGCGGAGTTCATCGAGACTCGCGCCCGCGTGCCGTGCAGTTCGACGGTTGCCCCCGCCGCACGCAGTCCGTCGATGACAGCCGACAGGTGCGCTGGGCGAATATTGGCGACTTCCAGTTCACCGCGCGTGATCGCTCCCGCGACGAGCAACGTGGCCGCTTCGATCCGGTCGGGAATGACTTCGTGTTCGACGGCCCTCAGTTCCTGAACGCCTTCGATCTTCAGCAGCGGTGTGCCGAGTCCTTCGATCCTCGCACCCATGGCGTTGAGGAAGTTGCCGAGATCAACGACCTCAGGTTCGCAAGCTGCTGCGGAAATGGTCGTCGTTCCCTCGGCAAAGACCGCCGCCGACATGACGTTGCAGGTGCCTGTGACCGTGCTGCCGAATGAGCCTCCAAGATAGATGTCGGCCCCGCGCAAGACATCGGCTCGCGCGAAGACGTATCCGCGTTCAATCCTGATTTCGGCCCCGAGAGCTCGCAGTCCCTTGAGGTGCAAGTCGATCGGCCGATGCCCGATGTTGCAGCCGCCGGGAAGCGAGACACACGCGCGGCGGCGGCGACCGAGCATTGGTCCCAAAACGCAGACACTGGCTCTCATGCGGCGAACCAGTTCGTAATCGGCGAAGCAAGGTTGATCGTCGGTCACGGTCAGTGCGAGTGCCCCGCCCGCGCGACGTTCAACCGTCATGCCGAGCGATCGCAGCACCTGCGACAGCGTGGAAACATCGACGAGTTCCGGCACGCCGTGCAGTACGGTCGTCCCTGTTGCTGCTAGCGTCGCAGCCATGATCGGCAACGCCGCGTTCTTGGCTCCACCCACCGTCACCGTACCACGCAACGGCTGCCCGCCTCGAATCACCAGCATGTCCATCCGTGGACCCTCTCACAAAAAGTCGGAGTCGCTTCACAGGCATCCCGCCTGATCGGGCGGTATTGGATCAGCGAGGCCCCACCCCGGCAAGACAAGTCTGCAATGAGCGGAGTCCAGCGCGCAGATGTCGCGCTGGCAACTCCCTCGGATATAGTGCCGCCGCAGTTGGGTTGAGAGCATTCCATTCGGAAAGTAAACCGCCATTTCAAGGAGAACACTGCATGAATTCCCCATCTGGAAATCGACGCCACTTTCTCGGACTGACGGCTGCCGCGGGAGTCGGTTCGTGGCTGACGCCGCTGTTGTTCGGAGACGACTCTCCCGCCGAACGATCCGGTCCGCCGCGCGTCACCACGCCGCGCGCGACCTCTGGCGACAAGGCCAGCGAACCGAACTGGGACGAGCGGCTGACGATCACCGTCGGGCAGAAGGAGGGTGATTTGGTTGGCTCGTCGCACAAGGTCTTGCAGGCGGCGGTCGATTACATCGCGCGACTCGGCGGCGGGACGGTGAAGGTGCTGCCGGGAACTTTTTCGTTGCGCGGGTCAGTTCATCTGCGTTCGGGTGTGAGGTTGCTGGGTTCCGGTGATGAGACGATCCTCACCAAGCCCGCGTCGGTCTCGACGAAGCTGGCTCTCGATTCGGACTGGTACGACCAAGAGATCACGCTCGTCGATGCCAAGGGCTTCGAGGTCGGCGATAGCGTGGCGCTGATCACCAAGAATCCGGACAACGGCGGGACAGAAGTCCTCAAGCGAACGCTGGTCGCCCGCTCGGGCAACCGCTTCAAACTGGATCGCGCCCTGCGGCAGAACTTCTGGACGACGGGCGACCCGACCTGTGCGACGCTCTTCCCGCTCGTGACGAGCGAAGAGTCGGAGAACCTCGTCATCGAGCAGCTCGCGTTCGACGGTAACGGCCAGAACAACGAGAACTTCAACGGCAACTACGGTGGCTGCATCTTCCTGCAGGACGTGAGCAACGTGCTGATCCGGAAGGTCACGGCGAGGAATTACAACGGCGACGGCATCAGTTGGCAGATCTGCCACGACGTGACGGTCGAGGACTGCCACAGCCACGATCACGCGGGGTTGGGCCTGCATCCGGGTTCGGGTTCGCAGCGGCCCATCATGCGGCGGAACAAACTCGAACGCTGCCAGATCGGCCTCTTCTTCTGCTGGGGCGTGAAATTCGGGCTGGCCGAGGAGAACACGATCCTCGACATCAAAGGCCAGGGAATTTCGATCGGCCACCGCGACACCGACAACATCGTCCGCAAGAACATCGTCCGCAACAGCGGCCAGACCGGCATTCTGTTCCGCCCCGAACGAGGCGCCTCGTTCTGCGGCCACCGCAATGTCATCGAACAGAACATCGTCGAAAACAGCGGCCCCGCCGACGGCGTCGCGATCGACGTGCAGGGCGGCACCGAACAGGTGACGCTCCGTCAGAACGAGATCAAGGAATCTCGCGATCCCGCCCAGCGCATCGGCATCCGTCTCGGCAAAGAGACGAAAGAGATTAAGCTCGCCGACAATTCATTTGCTGGACTGATGCGGGATGTCGTACAGGCGTGATGAGGAAACCAGCCAGAAGGTCGATCACAAATGGTTTCAATGACAAATCTCATCATCGTGTTAGTGTTCGTAATACACGCAGTGCGCTCGATCGCACTGTACGCCGGATACTTAACGCGAAAAATTGGTGTGTCTGGCTGTGTCCGTGCGTTCACGATTGCGGTTCCAGTCGCAGCCTTGCTTATCGGTCTTTTGCTTTCCGCTGGGTTTGCGATAGTTGGTGGCAATCTGAACCCGAGGCAAGATAGGACAACTATCGAGTACATCTTTTTTGCGCTTTACCTGCTGTCGATCCTATCGGGGCTGATCGCAGTTCTGATTGGGCATCAGATATTGCGCATTCGCACCAACGCGGACTCACCACACTCAAGCGAACGACTAGACGATGGCAATGCGATTTCGCATCAACAATTGCCAAACGAGACTGTCCAGAAGGAAGACGGCTAGATCGCCGAAACGGACAGCAGGCTCATCTCGGCCAAAAGACTTTCAACCTGATTTCGCTCGACAGAACCGAATGCCGTGAACGGTTCGGCGAGGTGACCCGAGCAGATGTCGGCGAGTTCGAGGGCACACTTCAGGCCGCACAGGTACGGGGCCATGCCGCTACCGCCGACGTTGTAGATGCGGGCGAGGGCGACGACCTCGGACTGAAGTTTGTCGATCGTCGGCCGATCGCGGCGCGAGGCGGCTTCGTACAGATCGACGAACAGGCGCGGATGGAGATTCGCGCCGCCGGTCACTCCCCCGTCGCTGCCGAGCAGCACCGACTCGGCCATCAGATGCTCCGGCCCCATCAGGATCGTCCAGTCAGGTCGAGCGTCGCGCAGCGTGAGGGCACGCCGGAAGTAGGCCATGTCTCCCGAACTGTCTTTCAACCCGACGACGTTCGCGTGGCGGGCCAGTGCCTCGACGGACTCGAACGCCAGCGTCGCCTTCACGCACGACGGCATGTTGTAGAGAAATAGCGGCAACGGCGATTCGTCGGCCAGACACGACAGAAACGTGAGTAAGGGCGGCTGCTCGACGGGGAAGTAGTACGGCGGCGCGGCCACGACGGCGGCGGCACCCGCGCCCTGCGAGAACTTCGCCAACTCAACGGCCTCGACCAACGACGTGTCGGTGATGCCGACCAGCACGGGTACGCGACCGGCAACGAGTTCGCACGTTTTCTCGATCAGCTCGTACCGCAGACGATAGCTGAGACTTGGCCCTTCACCCGTCGTGCCGAGAAGGAACAGACCGGCCACGCCGCCGGAAACCAAATGTTCGACGAGCCGACTCAACCCGTAATGATCCAGTTCATCACGGCCATGCAGCGGCGTGACCATCGGCGGAACGATCCCCTTCAACGGGCGAGGCAGCGTCACGGCAGTCATGTTTGGAATGTCCTGAAATGTGTGGCGAGGGGGTGGGTTGTACGTCCCTCTGGCAGTGCATCGGCAGCGTCAGCGATCTTCTTCCGCAAAACCTGCCGCTGCCACGGAAGCTCATCCGGAAACTGGCTGGCGAGCGAATTCTCGCGAGCAGACCGACTGCTCCGAAAATGCCACGAGCGAGACTTCGCACGGCATCCTCACTGTAGACCAGTCACTCCGTGACTGGAGGGCATTTCAAAACTGGTTTTTGCCTCGAAAAACTAGCCCGACGCGCAAGCGAGGGCTGAGCATTCGATGACGGTGAGGCCCTCGCTGGCGCGTTTTGAAGTTGCGTTATTCGAGGACAGAATTGTTGAAAGAGTCGAACGGTCATGGTGTTTCTGTCTGCTTCATCCGCGCTAGTCAACTCACCATCGGACTAGCGCGGATGGCAAAGCCGGAGCGCGGATGAAAGCAAAAACAGACGACTTTTGTTTTGGGGAACTCTGCACGGTTCAAAGATCGCAACTTCAAAACTTGCGCGTCGGGCTAGTTTTGAAATGTGTTCCACGTTCCACGACAGGTTCATATCGCCTTGGGCGATCCGAAGTGTCGCTGAAGGAAGTACACCCACACGGCGATGCCGAGCAGGAACGGAAAGAGGATTGTCATCAGCCAGAGCAGCGGCAATCTCGGCGGTTGTTGTTGATTGCTCAACACGACTAGCCAGTGCATACCGGTGATGAACGCTTGCAACAGGCAACCAAACCAAACGGAATGCCACGCCAGGTACGCGGCGGTCTCCGCCCGTCGCTCGTCCGCCAGCCAATAGTCGCGATGCGGGATGTTGACCATGCTGGTCGGCAAGAACCGCGTACACCAAA
This sequence comes from Schlesneria sp., assembly GCA_043721755.1. Lineage (GTDB taxonomy): Bacteria > Planctomycetota > Planctomycetia > Planctomycetales > Planctomycetaceae > Schlesneria. The sequence goes on along the minus strand of JAYSQC010000385.1, from coordinate 4,440 downwards.
AGCCGCCCATCATCAATGTCGGAAACAGCAGCCCGAACGCCGCCATCCAGAGCAGATGTGTCGAACGACTCATCCAACCATCGGCCTGCCCTGCACCGTTGAAGTGCGTGGCCACTCGATCCGGAAGCATCGACGCCGAGCAGAACAAACTCAGGATAAAGCAGACGTAGAGTCCCGCGATCAGGGCGAGACGGAGCGGACGAGTATTCATGGAACGTTCCGGGATGCTTGCGAACGGAAAGAGTTTCGTAGCGTAAAAGGCTATTTTTACGATCACCCACCGACGGGACAACACAAGACGAGCTTCGTCAGTTCGGGAGGACAGTTGTAGCGGATCGGCTCGCGACCGCTGATGCCGCGCGAGACGTAGAGCAGCGTGGGATCGAGCCAGAAGACGCCCGCCGAGTAGCGGCAGCCCGAGCGGCTGGGCGAGTAAACCGGACCAACAATTGGCAGTCGGATCTGTCCGCCATGCGTGTGTCCCGAGAGCATCAGGTCGATCTGTTGCTGTCGCGCCCAGGCGATGTTGTCGGGCGTGTGGCTGAGCAGGATTCGGAATGCCTCAGCCCCGCTGTTGTAGGACGGGCACTCTTGCCCGTCCGGAGTCGATGTGGAATCGCACGTTGGCATTGAAGAACGGACGGGCAAGAGTGCCCGTCCTACAGGTGACTCGGCTGGTGCCACTCGACTCACGTCCGGATGCACTCCCATCCACGGAGTCTCATCGCCGCACAGGACGATGGGTGGCGATGCCGGCTGAGTGAGCGAGACACAGCGTCCCGCCAGATCGGTCCAACCGAGCCGTTCCAACTCACGACGAATGGTGGGCGCGTCGAGATACCAATCGTGGTTGCCAAGGATGAAAAACTGACCGTGCGGCGCGGACAACTTGCCGAGCGTTGTCGGTAGCCAGTCGAGCAACGTCATGTCGTCGAGCAGGTCGCCGGTGAAGACGAACAGATCGGGTTGCAGCGCAGCCGCCGCTTCACACACGGCTTTAAAGTACGCGCGTGACGCCGCGCCCCGGAGATGCAGGTCGCTCAGTTGCACCAGCGACAGACCGTCCCATGCGGCGGGAAGTCTCGGCAGCGAATACGTCTTCGTGCTGACCTCAATCGTGAACTGCTCATTGCCGGGCAGGAGCGCGATCCGCCGCATCGGGCCGGGGCCGACCAGCATGTCTCGCCACGAGGCTCCGCAGCGTTGCCTCAAATCGACGCGAGTCGTCTCACACCCGACTTGGCACGCGGGCGGAGCGTAGAGTTGGAACTCGAACGTGGCCGCGATCAGCAGGCAGCAGCCGACCGCTCCGGCCGCCAGCAACAGCCAACACGGAAAGGGAATTGATCCGGTATGGCCTTCAATCCACTGACGGCAGTGACTCGAACCCGGCCCGAGGGTGAGGAACAGCGGGTAGCCGAGGATCAGCCCGATGTTGGCCGCGTGGGCCGCCACGACGATTTGCTTCGTCATGCGGCGGGCAAACCACCAGTTCAGCGCCGACACCGACAGCTTGGCGAAGCCGATGGAACAGACAAGTACGACACCAGTGAACAGCCAACTCACAAGCGGCCCTTCTCAAAACAGAAGTCCGGCTTTCGGAACAGCCGGACTTCAAATGGGTTCACTGCGCCGAGTGCCACTGCTTCTCCGAGGACTCCGAAGCAGTGGCACATCTTTGAAACGGGGAGCCGGTGATGGCGGGCCACCACGCTCCCGGTTGCGAACTTAGCTGCCTGTGGAAAAACGTAGGGTAAGCGTCTCGCTTGCCCGCAAATGCAGTTGAAAAAGGGGCAAGCCAGAGGCTTACCCTACGTTTTTCAACAGACTGTTAGGCGATTACTTCGCGGCTTTAGCCAACTCGGCTTCGATCGCTTGGACGACTTCAGGCGCATCGGGCTTCGTCTTGGTCGGGAAGCGGGCGACAATCTCACCGTTGCGGCCGATCAGGAACTTCTCGAAGTTCCACTTCACATCGCCGGACGGTTTCGCGCCGGTCGTAAGCGTCTTGAACAGCGGCGAGGCGTTGTCACCGTTGACATCGACCTTGGCGAACATGTCGAACGAAACGTCGTACTTGCTCTTACAGAACTTGGCGATCTCGTCTTCCGTGCCCGGCTCCTGACCGCCGAATTGATTGCAGGGGAAGCCGAGGACTGCAAGGCCCTTGTCCTTGTACTTGTCGCTCAGGCCTTCGAGCTGCTCATACTGCGGCGTGGCACCGCAGCGGGTCGCCACGTTGACGACCAGCAGCACCTTGCCTTGGTACTTGGCCAGATCGACTTCGTCACCCTTGATCGACTTCACTTTTTGATTCAGCACGGCGGAGACTTTCTCAACAGCGGAGACCGCATTGGCGGTCAACGCGAACACAATTCCAGCAAACAGACAGGTAGCGAGAACTTTCATGGCGGGACTCCTAGCGGGAGGGACTGGCGGGTCGAGTCATGTCATCCCCACTGGAAGCACGACTCGAAGTTGCCGGGAAGTGTACCGGTCGGCGACAAGATGGCCAGTGTTCCGGAGCACACCAACCCGCAGCGTGAGCAAGGACGGGTCTTCCTGTACGCTCTCGATTTTCTAACGCGGCCGAGCCTTCCCCCATGAGAACAGTGCGAAGTGAAAAGTGATCAGTGCAAAGTGCAAAATTCAAAGGAACGTGATCTCCACTTCACTTTTCACTGAACACTTTTCACTTTGCACTCTGCCATCACGGCTCCGCTAATTGCCCAGAAGTGACAGACAATCACTCGAAACGTTCGTCCTCGCTTACGCTGCGGGTTGGTATGGATCGCGGCCGTCGGGCGCGGCCTGCTCACCCCGGCAGGATGTGTCGCATTCCTTCGGTCAGCACGTCGTCGATCTCCGGTTCGCAGAATGCCACGCTCACTTCGTAGCCGCCGTTCGGGTACTCCTCTTTCACTGGGATGTACCACGGGCCGCCATCACCGTAAGCCGCGGTGCAAACGAAGCTCTCCTTCGCGAGACTCTGCGCCCGAAGCTGGTATTCGATAAAGGACTCAGCCGGAAGATGCAGCAGCGCGACGGGGCCGATGTGCAGGGAACTCAGCACGATCGGAATCTTTTTTTCGACGCGCCGGAGCCACGAGAGCATGTACGACGGTCGATTGCGGTTCACGACCGTGTTCGTTTTGGTGGCGATCTGTTGCGCGATCATCTCGGCGTGCAACGAGGAGCGGGGCGGAGGCAGCACTTCCGCTGTCTTCCACGCGAACGACTTGACCTCGGCCCGTTCGAGCTTCGCCTCCGACGCGACGATCCCGTCGTACAGCCGCTGCGTCAGGACGGGCCGGACCTCCTTCGAGCCGTTGTTGTACTTGCCGGCCGAAATGTTCCCCGCACAGCCGGTGAAGTAGATGTGCGTGCAGTCGGGTTCGTCCTGCTGCCGCTGCTTGCGAGCCAGCCCCGCGAAATCGCTCGTCGCGCGACCGTCGGCGTAGTAGCTCATCGGATGCGTCGCGTAGTAGTGGAGCGACGCGATCTTCTTGGCTCCGTCGAAGAACGCGACCGTCTTGAGGAACGGGTCGATGGTCCCTTCAGGCAGCGCGATCAACTTCTCGTCGGCACACGAACTTCCGCGCATCGCGATGACCTTGCCGGACTCATCGCGATAGACGCGGCGGTTCGACGCGATGCGGTCCACCTTGGCTTGGCCCCAGCCGACATGCGTCACCGGTCGCGCTTGCTTCACCGCCTGCTCGACCGACTTCCGGCCCGCATCAAGGCACCGCTGGAAGAACTCCAAGTCCACGATGTGCGGCAAGTCTCCCTCAGCCAGCACGATCCGTTCGGCTTCGAGACACGCGAACGGCGCGTTGTGCTGATGGACGCAATGGACCGCAACGCGATCGGCCGTCGTTCCCGCTGCCTGCGCGAGTGCCGTTCGCCATTCGACGTGCGCCTCGTTGAGCAGCCCCGTCCAATCGACCGCACACAATACGATCGGCTGCCCGGCACCGAGCAACACCACGCCAATCGCTTCGAGCGCATCATCGACAACCTCAATCGGCTTGATCCACCCGCCGCAGCACGAGTGCCCGATCGGCGGCGTCACGTCGAACCGAAACGGCGCGACGTGCAAGCTCCCGCCGCTCGTCTCCGCCGCATGCAGAGCTTGATCGAGCGAGAGCGACGAACCGACCGACAACGACCAACCGGCCGCCGTCGTCAGCACGGTCTCCCTGAGAAAGTCACGTCGCGAGGAATCACGATCCACGAAGTTTATCGTCATGGCAGGTCGCTCCCGATTCGAGTTGAGGGTCGTTGAGGCTGAAGTCCGGCTTAGTTTTGTTAGCCGGACTTCCTTCCGCCAGTAACAGCTAGACCTCGCGAGGTCTATGATGAGACACCTGAGCGGGGCGGCGTCAGCCCCCCGGTTCCTGGGCGTAAGCCCTCTTTGAAAGAACCGGGGGGCTGACG
>JAYSQC010000384.1:0-6413 GCA_043721755.1 Schlesneria sp. | reverse complement strand
TAGGCACATTCCCTGTGCCGTTCACCGAATTCCTCGGCGAATCACGGTCTCGCGGACGGCACACGGAGTGTGCCTGCGACTTTTGTCGGACACGTCATTCCTCGTCTTCATCGTCCTGCCCCCATCGTTCTGCCAGATTTCAGCAGAGTTCTAAACTCGATGTCGTGGTGATTCAGGTTGATCCACTGGAGGCAGGCCAGTCGTGTGTGACCGAGGAATCGCTGCAAGTGGTCTCGCATCCGCGGTTGGCCATCGGTCAGGGCCGTGAAGGCCAACGCGGTGTCATCGCACAGCAGACAGACTTCGTCGAATCCGAGCGATTGGTCGCCATCCAAGATGGGAATCTTTCGCAGGGCGACTTCGGGACCGCCCAGAAAGTGAATGATGGCCTCGCGATACAGGGCCACTTGCAGAAACGCGCCCCAATCGGCGAGCAGCCTTGCGACCGTTTCTCGGAGCCAGCGGCTCGGCTCGTTGATCGGTTGCCAGTCGGCCTCATGGATCGTGAACCGTCGGCGTTCTGCGAGGTCCAAGGTCGTGGAGACAAACTGATGCTCGACTCGCTCCGGCCGCAGATTCACCAGCAGGCCGTTCGGCATTCCGGTCAGCATTAAATACTGGAGTGCCTGCGCAAAATGAGCCTTCGTCAACGACTCGACCGTCTTGGCTTCGACCATCAGGCCGATGGTGCATAGCAGATCCATGAAATACTTCTTCTCAAATCCGTCGAAGCGAACCGTGACCTGCACCTCTTGCCGCGCCGGCAAGATACCCGTCGCCGCGCACCGCAGCGCGATCGCTCGCTTGTAGATGGACTCATCCAGCAACCGCCCGAACTCGTTGTGAACGTCGAATGCGATCCCCAACACGCGATGGGACAACGAGTGAAAATCGTCGCGATCGAAGATGCGGATTTCAGAGTCCACTTCGATGGGCATGATGCAGTCACTCAGGAAAGGAGAGTTGGCAGAACAATGTGGGCAGAACGATGGGGAGAAAAATCAGAAGAGAATTCTTCTCAAAAGAAAAGTCTTCATCGTTCTGCCCACATCGCTCTGCCAAGTTCCAAGTTATTTGTTTTGAAATAGGTTGCTTTGTACTACTTCGTGTAGGAGCGATCGGAAGCCATAGTTTTTGTCCCGCACGCGGGCCACGATGGCTTCGATCTCTGAGCGATCGGCTTTGGTTGGTGCTCCGCCGGTGGCGTAGGTCAACAGCTTCGTGGTCAATGCTCGGGCGAGTTGGTCCTTGTCTCGCAGCAACAATTGGCGGAACTCGTCGATGTTTTGGAACGGCTGGCCGTCCTCGGTCACGTTGGAGGGATCGACCGGCTTGCCTTTGTGGTACGGCATGCGGCGGCCATCGACTTTGACCTCGCCACCATTTCCGGTGACGCGATACCAGTCGCGCCAGCCGCCGATACAGTCGAAGCTTTCGAGGACGAAGCCGGGCGGGTCGATCTTCGAGTGACAACTGGCGCAGGCGGGGTCCGTGCGGTGCTTGGCCAGTTGCTCGCGGATCGTCGTCGCGCCGCGAATGTCGGGATCGATCGCCGCCACACCTTCGGGAGGCGGGGACGGCGGCGTTCCCAAAATGCGATCGAGCACCCAGGCTCCGCGCATGACCGGCGAGGTCGTGGTGCCGTTGGCCGTCACCTTCATGACGCTCGCCATCGTCAAGACGCCACCGCGATGGCTGTCGGGCGGGAGCGGCGTCTTGTGAAACTCCCAGCCGGTCAGGCCGGGGATGCCGTAGTGTTTCCCGAGGCGGCCGTTGAGCAGTGTGAAGTCGGAGGCCACGAAGTTGGTCAGGCTCAGGTCGTGCCGGAGGACTTCATCGAAAAACAGCTCGGTTTCGCGGATCATCGACACTTTTAGTAGGTGGTCGAATTCGGGGTAGACGATGTGGCTCGGTTCGGTCGCGTCGATTTCGCGCAGCCCCAGCCACTGGCCGACGAAATTTTCCGTGAACTGTTGGGACTTGGGATGTTTCAGCATTCGCTCGACTTGCTCGCGGAGTCTGGCAGGGTCGGACAAAGTAACCCGACGCGTAAGCGAGGGGTCGTCGCTGCCAGCCCCTCGCTCACGCTTCGGGTTACTTTCGGCGAGCTGCAGCAACTCCTCATCCGGCATCGTGCTCCAGAGAAAGTAGGACAACCGGCAGGCCAACGAAAAATCATCGAGCTGGCCCGGTCGCTCGCGGAGGAACAGGAACTCGGGCGAGATGAGTATGCCTTTCAGAGCGGCTCGCATCGCCGACTCATACGTGTATCCGGCAGCCAGCTTGGCTTGCACGATGGCCACGAACGGGGCGACATCGTCCGCGGTCACGATTCGGCGAAATGCTCGGCGCGTGAATGTCGTCAGGATTCGCTCGGCATCGACGAGCGGTTCGTCCGAGACCACTTCCACGCGGTCGGAGAAGTTGTAAATCGGAAACTTTTTCTGTGGCATGTCGCCGAAGAGGCGGCGATGACTTTCGGGAGGCCAGGTCTCGTTGAGCGGGCCTTCGACCTCGACGTATTGGACTGCCAGACCGGGGCCATTCCAGTATTCGCCGCCGGTTTGCTTCACGGTGTTCGCTCCGGCCAAGCCGTAGGGGAGCATCGTGATGGTCGTGCGCGGTTCCATGTACCGGACGAACTCGAACACGGTCGGTTTGTCGGGCGGGGCGTCGAAGTAGCTGATGAGTCCGCTCGTGCCCGTCAGGCGTGTATCGCTGGCTGTCACTCGAAACGTGACGGGCTTGCCATCGCCTTGAATCGTCGAGGCGGAGATGCGGAAGCGATAGTTGCCGGCCTCGGACGGATAAAACTGAGTGGCCCCGACGTTGTGCCATTCGGACGAGCAGAAGCACACGACCTCGCCGTCATCCAGGAAGCGATACACGTCCTCGGTCGTGTTGCGAACCGGGTGCCCGTCCTTGAGGCTGTAACGCTTGGTGGTCGAGGTCGGCGGCTTGGGTCGGTTGGCAATCGCCATGTTCAACGCCGAGTCGGCCGCTTCGAGATATTTTTCCATCAAGAACGATGACGTGTGATGCGCCGCGCCGGCGTTATCAAATCCGTCGGCCGAGCCATCCTGAGGCAACTGTTCTTTCAAGTTGACTTTGATGCCGAGCAGATCGTTGACGGTGTTCTCGTACTCGACCCGATTCAACCGGCGGAGGACGACGCGTCCCTGAGCGGCTCGTGCGGCGACCTCGGCAGCGGTGACACGCGGGGCCAGCCAGTCGGTCAGAGTCTGAACTTCCTTCGCCGTCGGACGCGGCTGTTCCTTGGGTGGCATCTCACCGGCTTGAAGCCGCTTGACCACGGCGGACCAATGCTCGCGAGTGGCGGCATCGCCAAAATCCGGCATCAGATTGTCCAGCCGAAGTTTCCCCTTGGGTTTGTCTCCGCGATGACAGGCCACGCAATGCCGAGCCAGCAGTGGCCGGACTTGCTCGTCGAATTGCTGGGCGCCGTCCGCCTGGCAGTTGGCCACCACACCAAGCAGGGTCAAGCCGACGCCGAACCATGCTCCAACCTTCCGACACCACTCAAGCATGACCTGTCTCCCGTGCCCCCGACTTCCGATCCAAGCAGCGTCCAAGGCCCGCGCCTTGTTGGGGCTGCGAAAACTGTAGGGTGGGACCAGTGGCGCTTCGCCGCGCCGGCCCACCCTACAGTTTTCGACGATTCCCGATGGTGGGCCCGCGCTCGAACTGAGCTGGTCCCACCCTACGTTGAAACAGGCGATGGCCCTGAGCAACATCCCTCAACGGCCAATTGTGACTGGGATTGTCGGTATTCAAATTGAGTACCACAAGCAGGCTCAAACTGTTCGCAGGGCCGACGTACTCACACCGAATTGAAATGCGGAGTTCGGAACTGGATACTCCCGCCCCTCGTGAAAGGCCTCACCGGCCAATTTCGGATCGGCATTCGTTCCGTGGAATTCAGCGTGAGTTCTGCGATTCGATATTTGCTGAAGAGTGGCACTCAAACAACTAGGAACCCAGATGATGAAGAACTGTTGGCTTTCGATCGTGGTCGTGTTTGGACTTGGTCTGCCGGTGTTTGCGGCCGACAAGGTCGCGCCGGTGCGAATGGGTTGCGGAATCATGACCTTTGACACGGTTCCCGGCTGGGGACTGGGTGAGGACGGGAAGTCGGTCATCGGTTCGACTCACGGTGGTGTCGTCATCGATCAGGCGGGCAGCATCTACACCACGTCCAGCTTGGGAATCTTTGTCTTCTCACCCGAAGGCAAGGTCATCCGACGATTCTTGGGTGACAAATACTCGAACATCCACGACATCGAAATCCGTTCGGAGGGCGATGCCGAGTTTCTGTACGGTGCCCGCAACGCGGCAGGCGAGGGAATCAAGGTCCACTCCGAAACCGGAGATGTCGTGTTGAAACTGGGCATTCCCACAGAAGCCGAGTCCGGCTTGAAGTTGACCAAATGGAGTCCGACGGCGATCACCGTCGCTCCCAATGGAGACATCATTCTGGCCGACGGCTACGCGAGCAATCACATCTTCAAGTTCGACAAAGCGGGCAAGTACCTGATGCACTTCGGCGTCAAAGGAAATGGTCTCAAGGAATTCAACACCGCGCACGGCATGACGTTGGACACGCGCTACGCCCCGCCTCGTCTGCTGGTCTGCGACCGCAACCACACTCCCAAGGGTCGCCTGTTGCATTACGACCTCGATGGCAATTACATCGACGAAGTCGTGACCGGCCTGGGCATGCCGACCTCGGCGGCCGTTCAAGGGGATTACGTCTCTGTGCCGGACCTGCACGGACGAGTGGTCATTCTCGACAAGAGCAACACGATCATGGCGGTACTCGGTCACAACGCGGATCCGGCAACCCGAGTGAATCACAATGTTCCGCAAGACAAATGGATCGAGGGGATCTTCAACGGCACGCACGGCTCCAATTGGGACAAGGACGGCAACCTGTATGTGCAGGATTGGAACGTCTCGGGCCGCATCATGAAGTTGGTGCGAGTCAAGTAGCCCCGCACGGCTCACCGGGCGAAGGGTGCAGTCGTTCCTGGGTGGTCCTGCAATTGCCGCCCCGGAATCGAACGTCTGGAGTTCCCTCCCCTCGGCGGGGAGGGTTAGGGAGGGGGGCGATGAGCGCGGGACGGTCTTTCTGCCAATCCTCCCCCCTCCCCAGCCCTCCCCGCCGAGGGGAGGGAGTCGGAAAGAAGCGGGTTCATCCGAGGTTTTGGGGGGATCACAGTTTGGAGCAAAGCAGAGGTCGGCCCGATTCTTCATCCTGAAGGGATGTCAGCCATTAGCCGGGGGTTGAGCGTCCGCGACACCCCCGGTGCGAAGACATCGAGATTGGATTTGCATCCTGAAGGGATGCTGGCCAGCTCAGGATGCCTCCCCGTTACGCGAGGCTGGCATCCCTTCAGGATGCAACCGCCGCCATTTGTCCAACCTCTTCCGGGGGTGTCGCTTCGCTCAACCCCCGGCTAATGGCTGACATCCCTTCAGGATGAAGACTTTGAACATCATCACTTTCTTTCTAATGAGGACTCCCCCCAAAACATCGGATGAACCACTTCCTGTCGAGCTTCCATCAGGGATGACGCCTTGCGAAAGGAAGTCCGACTTTCGGAAAAGCCGGACTTCTGGATCCCGCTCGACGTGCCTCCGCTCGTGAGTCCTTGACGGTTCGTTCACCGGGAACTCGCGTCGCCGCATCAAACGGGCGTCGCTAGAATTCCACCCGATGTCTCTCCCTCCTGTTGGTCTCACCCGAGGTGACTCATGGTTCAAGTAACAATCGAACAGGCCCCCGCGCAATGGCCACAGTTGCTGGAAGCGATCGACCGCGGCGAAGCGGTCTATGTCGGAGACGCCCAACGCCGCGTGCGGCTGGTGGTGGAACCGGCTCCACTGACAGAGCCTCCCCGTAAGCGTGGTCCCGTTTTTGGCAGCATGAAGGGCCAAATCTGGATGTCTCCCGATTTCGACGAACCCGACTTCGACATGACGGAGTACGTGCCGTGAGGCTGCTCCTCGACACTCATACGTTGCTGTGGTTTCTCAACGGGAGTTCTCGGCTGAGCGTGCCAGCGCGCGATGCCATCTGTGATCTCACCAACCACCGTTTCGTCAGCACGGCAAGCTTGTGGGAAGTTGCCATCAAGACGAGCCTTGGCAAATTGACCCTGGCAACTTCGTTTGAAGAGATGATTGAAAAGGAGATTGATCTGAATGACATCAACGTCTTGCAGATCGACAGCCCCCACTTGCTCGCGATGGCCGCTCTGCCGTTCCCCTCGAACGACCATCGCGATCCGTTCGATCGCATGATCGTCAGCCAAGCCATTTGTGAAGACCTCATTCTCCTCAGTGCCGATTCCGCGCTCGACGCTTATGGCGTCAGCCGTTTGTGGTGAAAG
>JAYSQC010000383.1:0-1044 GCA_043721755.1 Schlesneria sp. | reverse complement strand
GTGGATGGGGAACAGACTCGAACGTCGCTCGACGTGCGGGGCGTTGCCCACGCGGTTAAACAACGCAACCGAACAACTTAAAATTGGCGAACCACTAGTGGGCCAGCACGGCCGGGAATGTAGCCCTCGCGGAAGATTGCCGGAAGGACAAGCTGGGTGGTAGCCCTGTCGCTCCGCGACAGGAAGCGTGAACACCGAGTGACGTTTGCCGTACACTCAAGAGGACTCGGCAGATTGATGCCCCTTGTTGATCGCGCCTTCTGTCGCGGAGCGACAGGGCTACCTTCACTGAAGCGTTTGCTCCGAGTGTTTCGGTCACGCCTGTGTTTGGTCTCACCCTGATGAGGTTCGAGTTCTGATGTCGTTCACCGCCGAGCAAGTTGCTGACGCGCTGCGTCACCTGCATGAAGTCGATCCCGTGATGAGTGGTCTGATCGCTCAAGCGGGGCCGTTCACGTTGAAGGTGAATCGGAACCGGTTCGGAATGCTGGTGCGTTCGATCGTGTCGCAACAGATTTCGACGAAGGCCGCGCAGTCGATTCAACGGAAGCTGGAGGAATCGCTCGGCCTGAGTTCAACCGGGACGAGAAAGGTGACACCGGACGCATTGGCGGGTCGCTCGGTTGAGCAACTCCGTGCGGTCGGTCTCTCGGGGCAGAAGGTCGCGTACTTGCAGGACCTCACGAAACGGATGCTCGACGGACGCCTGCGCCTCGAACGAATCGGCCGCTTGTCCGATGACGAGGCGATCGAGCACTTGGTCCAAGTAAAGGGGATTGGTCGCTGGACCGCGCAGATGTTTTTGATGTTCTCGCTCGGGCGGCTCGATGTCTTTCCACACGATGACTTGGGCGTGAGGTCCGCGATCCGCGATCTGTACGGGTTGAGTGACCTTCCCGACAAACGCCGCAGTCAGGAGATCGCCGCGCCGTGGGAACCGTATCGCACGGTCGCCGCGTGGTACTGCTGGCGTTCGATCGACGTGAAGAAGGCTGCGGCGGGTACTGGTCTCGTCGTTTAACCGCGTGGGCAACGCCCCGCGCG
>JAYSQC010000382.1:0-12396 GCA_043721755.1 Schlesneria sp. | reverse complement strand
TGTTGCTATGTTGCTATGTTGCTATGTTGCTATGTTGCTATGTTGCTATGTTGCTATGTTGCTATGTTGCTATGTTGCTATGTTGCATTGGACAGACAGATCATGTGGGGTGTACCCGCGATTTTAAATCGCAAGTTGTTGCCGTCTGCGTTTGTAAATCGCAAACGACAGTGCCATCCGTTGTTAGGCAACATTGGAAGTAATCAGGCGTTGGTGAGCTGCTCGCGGCCTTTGGCGCATCTCCGTGTAACTATGAGGCGGATTGTCCTTGATAAACATACGGTTCGCCAGTCTCTGCAGTGTGCCTTTTTAACGTAAACACCGTATGATTGGCCGATGGGCTGTGCGCAGTGTGTTGGTTGGCCTTTGTTTTTGGGCTTGAAGTGTTTGGCAAATGATTTTGGCGCTAAGCCCCCGAGCTGAGTGTCATTGTTGGTTCCCGAGTGGATTTGGGTGACTTGAATACTGGTTTAACTGCTAATGTGTGATTGGCGGGGGCTGCGGTGATGCTACGGATATCAGGTGGACAATGCTTCCTTGCATGATGTCCTGAGTTGCTGTTGTCGATGTGTTCCGGTAATGCGGTCTTTCATGAGAATATCCGCTACAGGCGGTTTCAAAAGCCGTGAACACCAGCCGCGCTCAATACAAGTCTTTCTGAGCAGGGGTGTGTGGTCCCCTGAATTCGTATGGTCTGGGATAGTTGCTTCATTCAGGGGGCTCATGTTCCTCGCCATGAAAACGGTTTTGAAGCTGCTTCTGACAAGTTGTTTTGGATGTCGTTGTGTTGTGACCGATCGCGTCGATGGCCGATTTTAGCCTAAAGCTTGGTGTGTAGCTCGCAGCGAATTCTTGGTTGGCGTTGTTGCGTGCGTCCCGTGGGATTCCGGGTTGCGATAGTAGGTTTTAATGTGGCTTGGGGTATCGGTTGGCTAGGAGTGTGATACGTGAGTTCATCAGAGGCGACGTTCGATCGTGTAAATGAATATTCCGCAATACGAATCGGACTTGCGAGTCCGCATGATATACGTAGCTGGTCTTTTGGTGAAGTAAAAAAGCCGGAGACGATTAATTATCGAACATATAAGCCGGAAAGAGACGGCTTGTTTTGTGAGAGGATATTTGGGCCAGAAAAGGATTGGGAGTGTGCTTGCGGAAAATATCGTGGAATGAAATACAAAGGGATGATATGTGATAGGTGTGGTGTGAAGGTGACCCATAGTAGGGTTAGGCGTCGTAGGATGGGTCATATTGAGTTGGCGGCACCGGTTGTTCATATTTGGTTTTTCAAGACCATGCCGAGTCGGCTTGGGGCGCTGCTGAACGTTAAGACGACTGCTCTTGAGCGTGTTGTATATTTTCAGGACTATATTGTTGTTGATCCGGGTGATACGCCGCTGCGTCGCGGGCAGCTTCTTTCCGAGGAGGAGGCTAGGCAGGCTAAGTTAAAATATGGCGATGGTACGTTTGATGTTGAGATGGGCGCTGAGGCTGTTAAGCGAATGCTGATTGCATCTGACTTGCGGTCATCTGCAGTACATATGCGGGCTGAGTTGAAGGTGGCCACTAGTCAGCAGAAAACTAAGGAGCTAATTAAGCGGCTCAGGATTACTGAGGCGCTGAGAGACAGTGACAACAGGCCTGAGTGGATGGTTCTTGATTGTATTCCAGTGATTCCGCCTGACCTGAGGCCTCTTGTGTTGTTGGATTCAGGTAATTTCGCTACCAGCGATCTTAACGATTTGTATCGCAGGATAATAAACAGAAACAACAGGCTAAAGAAGTTGGTGGACCTGAATGCGCCGGAGGTCATTGTTCGCAATGAAAAGCGTATGCTGCAGCAATCGGTCGATGCGCTATTTGACAACAATAGGTGTAAGCGGCCTGTTCTTGGTTCGTCAAATAGGCCATTGAAGTCTCTGACAGATATGATCAAAGGCAAGCAAGGTAGGTTTCGTGAAAACCTGCTTGGCAAGCGAGTTGATTATTCGGCGAGAAGCGTGATAGTTGTTGGGCCAACTCTCCGTTTGAACCAGTGTGGATTGCCAAAAAAGATCGCGCTTGAGTTGTATCAACCTTTTATTATTAGAAAGCTGAAGGATCTGGGTCATGCTGACACGATTAAAAGTGCGAAGCGTATGCTTGAGCGCCGTGATGATGAGGTGTGGGATATTTTGGAAGATGTGATTGCAAATCACCCGGTTCTAATGAATAGGGCGCCAACGTTGCATCGGATGGGTATACAGGCTTTTGAGCCGATGCTGGTTGAGGGGAATGCGATTCGACTGCACCCGCTGGTTTGCAGGGGTTTTAACGCGGATTTCGACGGTGACCAGATGGCGGTTCACTTGCCGCTTTCGATAGAGGCGCAAGTAGAGGCTACGACTCTGATGATGTCGACAAATAATATATTTAGCCCGTCTAATGGCGCGCCGATTATTAGCCCTTCACAGGATATAGTGATGGGGTGTTATTATCTGACAATGAAAAAGCCGGATCGTGTTGGTGATGGGATTTGTTTCTCTAGTGTTAATGAGATGTATGCAGCTCTCGGTCAATCTCGGGTTGCTGTTCACACCGCCGTCCGTGTTCGGATTCCTAAAGATCGGCGAGTGAAGGGTGGGGGTGTGGTGGAGGGTGCCACATCGATGCTTGTGGACACGAGTGTTGGGCGAGTTGTTTTTAACGATATCCTTCCGTCAGGCATGGCGTTTTATAACTTTACAATGAAAAGTAAGGATTTGGCGAGCGTTATCTCGGATTGTTATCTGGAGCTTGGGAGATTGCGAACGATTGAGTTGTTGGATCGGATGAAGGAGTGCGGGTTTCGTGAGTCCACTCGAAGTGGATTGTCGTTTGCCACGAGTGACCTGAAGACGCCTGCAAACAAAGAATCTGTCATTGCTGCTGCTGAGGCGGAAGTTGTTAAGCGTGATCGCCTGTATCAAAAAGGTGTGATTACTGCTCAGGAGAGGTATAACCAAATACTTGATCAGTGGACTCATGCGAGTGAAGAGATTCGTGGAGCAATGATGGAGGCATTCAAGACCGATGTCAGAGACGGTGGTGCTTATGTTAATCCCATTTATCTGATGGCTGATTCTGGTGCGAGAGGTGGGCAGGAGCAGATTAGGCAGTTGGCAGGTATGCGTGGCTTGATGGCTAAGCCCAGCGGCGAAATTATTGAGACTCCTATTAAGGCGAACTTTCGAGAGGGGTTGTCTGTTCTTGAGTACTTTAGTTCGACTCACGGTGCTCGAAAGGGGTTGGCTGATACTGCGTTGAAAACGGCAGATAGCGGTTATTTAACCAGAAAGCTGGCCGATGTGTGTCAGAATGTGGTTATAACAATGCATGACTGCGGTACCACGAAGTCGATTACTAGAGGAGTAGTCTTTCGCGGTGAAAAGGTGGAGGTTGCGCTGATTGATGCGATTCGTGGACGTGTGAGTAGGTCTAGCATTGTTAATCCGATTTCAGATGATGTGATTGTTGGTGAAAATGAGTTGATTACGATTGATATTGCTCGTCGAATTGAGGGGCTTGGTCTAGAGCGAGTTCAAGTTAGGAGCCCGATGACCTGTGAGGCGGAGCTTGGCATGTGCCGCCTTTGCTATGGTATGGATTTATCAACAGGGGCGCTGGTTGAGGAGGGGTTGGCGGTTGGTATCATCGCCGCACAGAGCATTGGGGAGCCTGGCACGCAATTGACTATGCGGACCTTTCATATTGGCGGCGCTGCGTCTCACGCGGTTGAGGATAACGAAATTAAGGCACGCCGATCGGGAGAAATTCGCTTGGCAAGGGTGCGGAGTGTTGTCAATGCGGATGGTCGAAGCGTAGTGTTGGGGCGTAGCGGCGAGATTACTATTGTGGACATGAAGGATCGTGAGTTGGAGCGGTATTCTATTCCCAATGGTGCTGTATTATCGGTGTCAGAGCGTGACGTGGTTGCCGCTGGTCAAGTTATTTGCACATGGGATCCGCATTCGGTTCCTATTTTGTGTGAGGTTGGCGGTAGGGTTAGGTTCGAGGATCTTGTGGAAGGGCAGTCGGTTCGTTCTGAAACCGACACTAACGGCAACTTACGCAGAACTGTTATTGAGCATAAGGGTGATCTGCACCCGCAGATTATTCTTGAGGATAGTACAGGCAAGATACTTGATTTTTATTATTTGCCTGAGCGTGCTAGTATTGAGGTGATCGAGCGCCAACAAGTTGCGGCCGGTTGTGTGTTGGCGAAGAATCCTAGGGAGTCATCAGGAACTCAAGACATTACGGGTGGGTTGCCGAGGGTTACTGAGCTGTTTGAGGCTAGGAGGCCTAAGGAACCCGCAATTATTGCTGAAATTGATGGCGAAGTGGAGTTAGTTGCGGAGAGGAAGCGAGGCAAAAGGGTCATTGTCGTCAGAAATGTGGATGGCGTAGAGATAGAACATGCTATACCTCACGGAAAGCAGTTGCTTGTTCATGCCAAGGAGTTGGTGCGTTCAGGTGATGCCCTTGTGAGGGGGCCGTTGGTTCCTCACGACATTCTTCGGGTTAGCGGTGAAGAGGCGGTTGAACAGTATCTCCTACATGAAATTCAGACAGTGTATCGCTCGCAACGGGTGGTAATTGATGATAAACACATTGAAATAGTTATTTCCCAGATGCTACGGAAAGTGCGTGTAGATAGTGTTGGTGATACCCAGTTGTTGCCCGGCGTCTTGATAGATCGGTTGGATTTTGCGAGAGTGAATCGGGCTCTTGAGGGTAAGGTTAGGGTGGTGGATGTAGGTGGCTCCGAGTTTCAAGACGGGGATGTTGTTCCTTCCGAAGTTATACTTGATGTGAATCGCGAGTTGACCGCTTCAAGTGAAGCTGTCGTTGTGGTTTGTGATCCAGTTAGGGCTACCTGCAGTACCCAGTTGCTTGGCATAACGAAAGCCGCCGTTCAAAGCGAGAGTTTTATCTCGGCTGCGAGTTTTCAAGAGACTACGAAGGTCTTGACTGAGGCCGCTATTGCCGGGAAAATTGACAATCTTGTTGGGCTGAAGGAGAATGTTATTCTTGGGCACCTAATCCCTGCGGGGACTGGGTTTGATGCCCACCAACAGTCTGAGGTTCGTATACGCCCGGAAGCACTTGCAGAAATATACGCCGAGAGAGAGCGTATTTTGGCTGCCCGCGCGGATTTGCTAAATGAACCGGGCATTGGCGGTGTTGCTGGTAGGAATGGTGTGTAGCGTGTAACTCTTCACTCGGTGCGGTCGGTTTAAGTGTGTGGAATTTAGTGCGGGGCATTTGTAATGTCTGGTGGATTTTGCCGCAAAAATGGTTTTCTACTTTCGCCGAGCATGTGGCCGAATTGTCGTAGGCCGTGCACATTAAAGTGTTTGTGTAATCTCTGTACAGGTCATGTGTTTTGGCAAGCCTCCTTTTTACTGTGATTAGCGGGACGGTGTTCTCATGGTGATTTCGACGCCAAGGTTGGAGTCAGACCATGGATTGTTCGGCAATCGAGTTCGTTGCGTGCGGAGGTGAGGTCAGATCGCGAGCGTGCGGGTTGTAGGCCGTTGTGATCATCTGTTGTTCGACGTAGTGGGGATCACCTTCTGGTGGTGTTGTGCGGGGCCGACGACTTCGTCGCAGTGGCGACCTTTGCGGTCGGTCGCTGTGAGTGGCTGCAACAGTTTTTGGAGTTGCCCAATGGCGTTCCGTAACTGTAAAGCAGGCCGAGGACGCAGCTTGATCGGTTCGAGCGTGCTGGCCGAGTGTCGATGAGGGGTAGGATTTCGGCGGGGAGTGATTCGGGTGGTTGTGGCGAGCCTGGGGAGCGGGTTGGGGCTGTTCGTCGAGGCCGATCAGGGTCCGTCCTTCGCCGAGAAATTTGCGGCCGTGTTTCTGGCAGGTGCGGACGATGCTCTTCGGGTTCGCAAACGCGGTGGCTTCGGCCTTCGTCCGGTTCACACCGCTGTCGGCTCGGGCGGCCACCACGTTGCGGGTGTCTCGTCCGCCAAGGTTGTGATCCTGTGGGACGCCAGCCCCTCGAAGAAGCACAACCGTTCGACGCGGTGTCTCACCAACCGCTGGTTGATCCGACGGCATTCCTTGTCGGTCGCGTGAAGATTAGCGTGTCGAGCCGGCTCTTGAGCCGTTGTCGCGCGGTGGCGAACTCGGGCGCAGCCAGCGCGCTGCGGGTGTGGCCCAGTGCGATCGCGTCTTGCAGCAGTGTCATCAGTGGTTGGAGTTAGTTGGCCTTCGCGGTGGCCGTGGCCTCGTCGCGCAGCGAGTGGAGTTCTCGCAGCAGATGCACGAGGCACTTCTGCTTGCGGCAGTCGAGCGCGTGATGGGCCGACGTAGAAGTCGGTGACGAACACGCCCGGCAGCGAGTCTTCCAGCACCCGTTTCACGACGGATCCCGACCGATGTTCATCGACCAGAAACAGCGCCAGACGCGGGTTGTCGAAGCACCACACCCAGACGTTCTTGCCGTTGATGCGCCAGCCGGTCTCGTCCGCATGAATCACCGGTTCGGACTTCAGCAGTTCAAGCCGCCGCTGGACCACCGGATCGACGAGATCGCTGGCCCACGGAATGTGCCCCAGCACACCGGCGAGACTCAGCTTCAGCCCGAACACCTCGTCGAGCAGCGCGGTGGACTTGCCCAGCGAGATCCCCAGATGCGCCCGGCAATCGCCCATCAGCAACCGGGTGCGCGGCCTGACATAGGCGTCGGCGTCCTCGGGCGGAGCAGACGGTTGAGACATCTTGCGACAGCACGTGCAACGCTGTCGATGCCGCCGATAACGAGGGACTTCCACACGCGGTGGCGGGATGTCTTCGATGGTGTGTTCGTCGAACGCGTCCGTGTCTTTGAGCGTTCCTCCACAGTCGAGACAGACCTCGCTTCGCAGGTCGTGAAGATGTCATTGGGACTGAGAGGCTATCCGAAAAGATTTGACGTGTTTTGTTGAGTCAGGCGGCAGCGGCGGGTTTATGGTCTCGGTAGTGAAACTTGGGGGTGTCGTTCGGGGCGAGCCGGCGGAGCATCAGATGTCAGGCACTGATTTGGATCATGGCCTCGCTGGAACTGGGCAGGCGTTCGTAGTCCTTGCTGTTGCGACGAGCGCGGCCGACCCAAGCGTTCGTGCGTTCCACCACCCAACGCTTTCTCACCGGCGCGAAGCCCGGAGTCCCTTCGGGACGCGACTGGATTTCGACCCGCCAGTGGGGACGTTCCTTGGCCAGCCACGCGCTCCAGGCGCGGTTGTTGTATTTATTGTCTCCGAACAGCGTGATCCATCGCGGGAAGTCCGCCGCCGCCACGCGCGACAGTAACTGTGGTGCAGCAGTACCGTCGTCCAGATTCGCGCCCGTGACCACCACCGCGATCAACAATCCCAGCGTATCCACCAGCAAATGACGCTTGCGCCCCTTGATCTTCTGGCCACCATCGTCGCCCCGGTCGGCCCCGCCGATCTCGGTCGTCTTCACTGATTGCGTGTCGATGCAGGCCGCGCTGGGGGTCCCATTCCGTTCCTCCTGCACTCGAACTTGAACACGCAGGGCATCGACAAACTTCCGCCACGTGCCATCCGTTCGCCACTGCGCGAAGTACTCATAGACGGTACTCTTCGCCAACATGTCGTGAGGCAGCATGTCCCACTGACAGCCGCTGCGGTCGATGTAAAAAATCGCGTTCAGAACTTCCCGCATCTCAACCTCGCGCGGTCGCCCCCCGGACTTGGCTGGAGGAATCAACGGCTCCAGAATCGCCCACTGTGTGTCAGTCAAATCGGTCGGATACGCCTTCCGTGGCATCCACGTCGAACTCGTCACCATGTTCTCGCACTCCTTTGCTGAGGGACGAGTCAAACATAGCGGTGGCAAATGCTGAGTGCGACATCACTTTTCGGACAGCCTCTGAGTGCGACCGGCGGCCGCACCACACCGGGATGCTTTCGCTCTCCCTTCGCCTGCCCATCCTTGTCCCGCTTCGGCCGTGAAATCGCGTTGGCCTTGGGCCGAAACCCCTTCTTCCGCCGCTGCAACTCGATCGTCAACTCGGCGACCTGAGCTTCCCGTTCGACGATTCGGGCCTCCCGCTGAGCCAGCGTCCGCGCCAGTTCGGCCTCAAAGCCACCACTCGCGCCAACACCAACTCGAGCTGGTGACGAATATCCTCCATGATCCGCAGACACCCGCCTCAAACGACAATTGAAGCAAGATCGATTTGCTAAGGAGCGGGGCCGCAATAACTTCCCGATCAGCCGCAGGGCGCTAGCCCCGGTTTGTGTCGTCCAAACCAGGGTTAGCGCCCTGCGGCTGATGGCAGCCTGCATCACTTCGAGAAGTTATTGCGGCCCCGTTCCTTAGGGGTGTGCAGGATCACGTTCCGAGAGTTCGCGGAAGTAACCCGCAGCGTCAGCGAGGGAGGACATTCAAAAACATGTCGATTTCAGATCTCCCTCGCTGACGCTGTGGGTTACTTGAATACCGACCACAACTCTCGGAAGTAGAAAATGCACAGCCCCTTAGCTTTGTCAGCCGGACTTCTGTTTTGGCATGACGCGCCGTGTTGAGCATTGCTGACGCAGAGAGGTGGCGCAGAGAAGTCCGGCTTTCAGAAAAGCCGGACTTCAAGTTCTGCCCCGCACGGATCGCTTCAACCGGCAAGGTTTGACTCGGCGGCACGCGCGGTGCGACCCGAGCGACCGGTGGCATCCGAACGCCGTGCTTGACTCTCGCGTTGCGCGAGCCGCCCCCGTGGACAGGTTGGACTCACTTCGGTCCGGCGGTCGATCCGACTGCGGTCGAGTGCGGTGAATTGTGTCGGCCGGGTGAAATGTCGTTGTTTCGTCCCATCGTGCGTTCGTAGCATCGGCCACGATTTCGGTGTTGGAAACGGAAAGTGGTTGCACGAATGCTTAGCAGCCTGTTGAAAAACGTAGGGTAAGCCTCTCGCTTGCCCGTGAAAACAGTTGAAAAAGGGGCAAGCCAGAGGCTTACCCTACGTTTTTCAACTGGCTGTTAGGCCGAGTGCAGTGCGAAGAGTCGTCGTGTAATTGCGGAGTCTGCGAATGGCCCGGCTTCGTCGAGTGTTAATTGCGAGTGTGACTTGTGGGGCGATGTGCCTTCACGGGGCGTCGTCGTTGTGGGCGCAACCGGCTCCCGGCAAGTTGGCCGCCGCGCCCGATCCGTCGCCGCTGCTCGTCGAACCGAAGACTCCCGAAGAGTTCTTCGCCAGCACGCTGCTGATGGTCGATCTGGCGCGAATGGACTTGGCACGCAAGTATCTCGATCAGTTCAACTCGGGATCACCCGACGACGAGCTGATGCTCAAAATTCGCGACAAGCACGGTACGGGTGAGTTCGTGAAACTGGCTCGCATTCCAGAGCTGCAACCCCTTTCGACTCAGTTACTCGAACGCCTGAATGCCCTCGCCCGCCAGCAGTCTGAAGACCCGGCATTTGTGGACAGCCTGATCGCGAGATTGGTTGGCGACCCGACTCAACGCGAACTGGCGACGCGCGAGTTGCGGAATGCCGGCCCGCGAGCGGTCCCTCAGATCTTGAAGCAAATGAGCCGGCCAGAGATGGCGGAAAAGCAAGACGCATTGGTGATCGCCCTCACGCGGATGGGTCGTCAGATCGTGCCGCCGATGTTGGGTGGGCTTGATGCACCGGAAGACCGCGTCCGTGCGGCGGTGATCGAAGTGCTGGGCATTCTGGAAGCCAACGAAGCGATTCCTTACTTGTGGTTCCCCGCGTTCTCGGAAGCACAGCCGCGCGGCGTTCGCATGGCGGCCCAGCGCACGCTGGCCAAGCTCATCACAGGCTCGAAAGAGAAAACGGATCGCCTGTCATCCATCACCGCCTCCAACGAGTTGCGACGGATGGCCAAGATGCTGTTCCAAAATCCGGACCTGTTGCCGCGTGAGGCCGACGGTTCGGTCCTCATTTGGGGCTGGGATGCCAATGCCGAGACCACGATGGCGAAGTCGCACTCGCCACCCATCGCGGCGATGTTGCTGTCATCACGGTTCTCCCGTCAGTCGTTGGCTTTGTCACCGGATCAGTCCGAGCCGCAGCGACAGTACCTCGCCACGTTACTTGGTTTGGAGGTCTTGCAGAACGGTTGGGACAAGCCACGCAGTGTCGGCCCTGGCACGGCGATGTATCTCGCCCTGACAGCGGGTGAAGAGACCGTCTCACAAGTTCTGGCCGACGCCTTGGAGGCGAGCCAGCCAGCGACGGCGGTGGCCGCACTCGAAGTCCTCGGCCAAATTGGAACGCGCGAGCAGTTGCAGGGATTGAAGGGGCTGAAGTCACCGGTCCTCGCCGCACTGAATGCCCCTGACGTCCGCATCCAGTTCGCGGCGGCGACCACAATTCTGCGTATTGAACCGAAGACGAGCTTTCCCGGTGCGAACCGAGTCGTTTCGGTCTTGGCCCGTGCGTTGACCGATCCCGGTCAAGCGCGAGCGGTCGTGATCGACGCCGACCAAGGACGCGCCAGCCGGACATCGGCATTCCTGAAAGATGCCGGATTCGAGGGCATGGTCTCCTCGACAGGCCGTGATGGTTTCGAGAAGGCTGCGAATTCGGCCGGTGTCGATGTGATTTTGGTTCACGCCAATTGCATCCGCTGGGAGTTGACTCAAACCTTGTCGAACATCCGCGCCGACGCCCGAACAGCGGCGATCCCGGTCGTCGTTTATGGCCCCGACACGGTGCGGCTCGAAGTTGCTCGGCTCATTGCTCGCAATGCCCCCGCGACGTTTGTGGCCGAGTCCGCTTCGTCGAACGATTTCATTCACCAGTTCCAGCCGTTCGCGGTCGGACTCAAGTCTCCGATGCTGTCGGCTCAAGAACGAAACCAACAGAAAGTCGCAGCAGCCTATTGGTTGGCGACGCTCGTTACCGGGCGTGGCTCGAAGGTCTTCGATGTCTCGCCGGCGGAGAAAGAATTGGCGCTCGTGATCGAGTCGCCCGATGCCGGGCCGAACGCGATCGTTGCACTGGGCGGTCTCCCGAGTGGAGCGGCTCAACGGCGGCTGTCCGAAGTCGCGCTGAACACCCAGTTGGATGCTGGTCTGCGTGAAGCGGCGGCCTCTCAGTTGGGCTACCACATCCAACGCTTCGGCCTGTTGCTGACGAAGGATGGCGTGGCCGATGTCCACGCGGGCTGGGTCGCCGCTCAACAGCCGTCGGTCAAGACAGCGTTGGCGGGAGTGATTGGTACGCTTCGTCCGAACGCAACGCTTGTCGGTGAACGGCTTCAACAGTTCCCGACACCGGCCGCTCGGACCCCGTGAGCGGCGGACTCAAACCGTAGGATGGGCACTCTTGCCCGTCCGGTTTTCTTCCTCTCAACGCGGACGGGCAAGAGTGCCCATCCTACGTGTCACTTCTTGCCATGTTCCGCCGGGTTCGTCGTGTTTCGTAGCGTCGAGAGGTACTCGACCAGATCGCGTACTTCGGACTTGGTGATCTTCTTCACGAGGTCTTCGGGCATCCCCGACTTGCCGATGGCGCGGTCTTCGATGGCCGACTTCTCCAGCACGACGATCGCTCCCTCCGGCTTCTGAAGTTGAATCCGCTGGCCGTCGTCGGACTTGATGATTCCCACATGAACCTTGCCGTCGGCCATTTGCAGGATCGCGGTCTCGAAGCCTTTTGCGATTTGCTTGCTCGGATCGACGAGGGCTTCGAGCAGATATTCCCGAGTCTTGTCGAGGCCGATACGCGACAGATCGGGGCCAACTTCGCCGCCATTGCCGTCGATCTTGTGGCAGCGGCGGCATGAGACTTCGCTGCGTCCGAAGAAGATTTCTTGGCCTCGAACTTCGCGGCCACCTGCCAGAGCTTCGCGGTAGTCGCGGAGATGATCGTCCGGCTTACGAGTCGCATCGAACGCAGTGACTTGTTCCAGCATCGACTTCGTCGCGCGAGCCTTAGCGGTGTCGAGTAAGTCGAGCTGTACGGCCTCGGGCGTCTCGCGCTTGGCCAATCGGGCGAGCCACTGGTCGAGAACCGCGTCGGCGTCATCGCGTTTGAGTGACGCGAGCGTGCTGATCGCCGCTTGCTGCTCGGGAATCGAATCGCTCGTCATCGTCTCGGCCAGCAGCGTGACCGCACGAGCGGGATCGCTCGTGATGATCTGGCGTCGAGCCTCGCTCCTCAGGCCGGGATTGGCGTCCTTGAAAAGCGGCAGAAGGTCCTTCAACACGGCGGGCTTCGCGCGGCCCAGTTGCCCGAGTCCCCAGATCCCATGCAGCCGATCAAAGAAGGCTCATCCGGCGTTCCGGAGAGGTCCAGAACTCACCCGAAACAGTGTCCTCGTTTAACCGCCAGCCGGAGGCGTGCGTGCTTCGGAACACGGCAAACATTGGCAACACTCCGAAACGC
>JAYSQC010000381.1:0-11258 GCA_043721755.1 Schlesneria sp. | reverse complement strand
AGCGACATTCGAGTCTGTTCCCCATCCACGCGCGGGGCGTTGCCCACGCGGTTAAACGAGGTCAACCCCTCAAGATCAAGTTGGCGGACCACTAGGCTTTGTCGGAAAACTATCAGCCGGAACGCGCCAGCGTCCGGTTTCTGCGGGAAACCGTGGGCTAGCGCCCAGCGGCTGATTGTTTTCCGACAAAGCCTAGCAGCCCGTTGGATGGACGTTTGCAGACTCCGCCCCGCCCGACGCTCGTCACGTGTGATCGTTTGCCTCAATTTCAACACCGTTAGTTTCGGCGCGCCGCACACCGCTGCGAGTGACTCTCTCAGCCGCGCGGACTACCATCCGCCGCGTTGCCCGAGTCTCGATCTGCGTCTCAATTCAAGGCCCTTCACAGTGCAGAATAACTCAGCGCGAAACAACTGGCTCACTCGCTCCGTCTACTTGTATCCGTTCGCGTTCACGATCCTCGCTCTTGCCGGTTCGATCACGGCTCAAGATGCTTTTGCTCAGCGAGCCAATCATTCCACGTCACCGAAGATCACCGAGGCGCTTCAGCCATTCGTGGACAGCCAAGCTCTGGCAGGTGCGGTGACGTTGGTGGCCGACAAAGACAAGTTTCTGAGTGTCGATACCGTCGGCTTCACGGATGTCACCGCGAAGAAGGCGATGCCCGCCGACGCGCTCTTCTGGATTGCATCGCAGTCGAAGCCCGTGACTGGAGCGGCGCTGATGATCCTCGTCGATGAGGGCAAGGTCGATTTGAACGCCCCCGTGTCGAAGTACCTGCCTGAGTTCAACAACACTTGGGTGACAGCCTATCGCGACAACGACACCGTTCTGCTGAAACGTCCCACTCGACAGATCACGGTGCGAGACTGCATGAACCACACGAGCGGCCTGCCCTTCAAGTCGGACCTCGAACAGCCGACGCTCGATCTCCTCCCGTTGCGAGACGGCATTCGGAGTTACGCGCTGACGCCACTCAATTCCGAACCGGGGACGAAGTACGCCTACTCGAATGCCGGGATTAACACCGGCGGGCGGATCATCGAAGTCGTTAGCGGCCTGAAGTACGAGGACTTTCTCGACCAACGGCTCTTCGTCCCGCTCGGCATGACCGACACCACTTTCTGGCCCAATGAAGAGCAACTGACGCGACTCGCCAAGCCGTACAAGCCCAACGTCGATAAGTCGGGTCTCGAAGAGACAACCATCAGCCAGCTTCGCTATCCACTCAACGACCGGACGCGCCAGCCGATGCCGGGCGGCGGACTCTTCTCCACGGCGAGTGATATGGGCCGCTTCTGTCAGATGGTTCTGAACCGAGGGACGCTCGACGGCAAACGCATCCTGTCCGAGGCGGCCGTCGCGACGATGACCAGCAAGCAAACGGCCGAATCGATCAAGGACGGCTACGGCGTCGGTTGGTCCACTCAAGGCGAGTCGTTCGGACACGGCGGAGCCTTGGCCACCAATCACACCATCGACACCAAGCGCGGCCTCATCACGATCTTCCTCGTCCAACATGCGGGCTTCCCCAAGAACGGCAACGAAAGCCAAGGTGCCTTCCGCAAAGCAGCCGAAGCCCAGTTCGGATTGGCCCCGTAGGGTAAGCGTCTCGCTTGCCCGTTTTCACATCCCGCCGAGACGACCAGTCGTGATCAAGAGTGGGCAAGCGAGACGCTTACCCTACGACACTCACTGCCGTGACTTGAGGAACGCGATCAGGTCGAGGAGCTGTTCTCTCGTGAGTTGCGTGTCGAGGCCGGCGGGCATGACGGAGACGGTGCCGGGGAGAATCTCTTCGATGTCGGCGCGAGCGATTCGGGCTTCGTCTTTGGCTCCGGTGGCGAGAATCATCTCGTCGGGAGTCTCGCGCCGGATGAGGCCGTTCACCTGCTTGCCCGCGTGCGTGACGATCAGGACCGGTTCGTAGCTGCGGACGAAGCTGACACTCGGAAAGAGTAAGGCCTCAAGGAGGTCTCGCTCGGATCTGATCTTGCCGACGCGAGACAGGTCGGGGCCGATGTTGCCTCCCTTGTAGCCGATCGCGTGGCAGGCGACGCACGCCGCCTTTGAGTTCGCGAAGACAAGCTGCCCGCGCCGGATGTCCCCTTCTCCAACGTGAGCGACCATCTCATCGAGCCGTTCCTTCTGCTTGGCCGCTTCGAGATTGATGGCCGCGTAGAGTGCTTCGGCCTGCTGCTGAACGGATGCTGGAAACTTGGCGAGTCGCTGCTTCACCGCATCCACGCGCAGACTCGTCAGAACCGGCGATTGCTTCAGCGCCGCGACGAGCTTTGTGCCAACTCCTTCATCCGTGGACGATTCAAACACGCTCAGCAATCGGTTCAGTTCGAGCGGCCCGACGCTCGGGATCGAAACAGCCAGCGCGGCCTGCTGCTCGACAGTGAGCGAATTTTTGAGGATCGCTTCCACCGACGCTGACCGCGCAGAGACCGAAGCCTCTTCACCGAGACTGCCGAGCAACAGCGCGAACAGTTCCGGTTCGAGCGATCCCACTCCGGCAGGCAGAGCAGCGATGGCTTCGACGCGCAGTTCGGGCTTGGTCTCATTCTCAAGTGCGAGTCGGCGGAGTGACTTGGCCAATTCGTCAGTCCCCGTTTTCGGAAGTGGCAGGACGCGAACGACCGTGACTGCATGACTCGACAATGCTCCGTCCGATCCCGTCAGCAGACTCGTCAGTGACGCGAGCCAGGAATCGGGCAACTGCTTCAATCCCGACTGTTGCATCGCGCCGAGGACCATCAGTCGCACAGCCAACTCGCCATCCGAAGCGACTCCCGATTTGATGTGACTCGCCATCAGTTGCTGCACGCTCGGCGTCGCCGCGAACCGCGCGAGCAGGCTCTTCAAGTCCTGCTGCTCCTGTTCGCGTAAGCCCCAGCGTTGGAGTTGTTCACGCAAATGATCGGCCACCGCATCGCCCCATTCCGTGTGACGCGTGACCAGCCACAGCGCGGTCTCACGCAACGTCAGATCGTCTGCCGTGAGGAGCGGCACGACTTGCCCCGACTTCAATCCGCCACCCGGCATCTGGTCGAGAGCGATCATCGCGACGCGCCGGACACACGGATCAAGGCTGTCCAGTCCGACTGCCGTTCCCTGAGGATCGGCGATCTCGATGAGAGCAAACGTGACGGCGTGTTCCATCACGCGATCGAACTGCATGACATTGGCGAAGGTGGCGGGCTGCGCGACATCGGTCGTGCCGTCGCGCTCGCGCACCTGAGTGACCACCGTTCCAAGCGGCAAGCTTTTCTCCGTCGCTGCCTCCAGCAGATGCGGCACCGCCGACTTGTCTCCCAGCCGGCCGAGAATCTCGGCGCTCAGTCGCATGTTCTGCCGCGTGCAGAGTCGCAACAGTTTGCGTACTTGCGGCATTGCCTCGTGGTCTCGCCACAGACTGACCGATTGAAGAGCGACTTGTCGGATATCGCGATGGCCATCAAAGAGGGCTTCGCGCACGAGTTGCCGCGCCTCGGGAGCGTCGATCCGCGTGAGCGTCCAGACGGCGTTTCGGCGCGCTGTTTCGGAGGCGCGTCGTGAGCGAAACGGCCCGTTCAAATCGATGGCGTTGTCGTCGCTCAATGTGCCCCCTGACTCCAACTCGCGCAGCAGCGGCTTGAGTGCGGCGATCACCTTGGCGACATCGTGCTTCGCCAGATCCCGGATCGCTCGCCGCTGCACCGCCGGGCGCGGATCAGTGAGCAACCGAGCCAACTCAATCGGCGTGAGCTTCGCCCAGTCGAGTTTCAACCCGCGCGGGTCGCCCCCGGTTGGCGAATCATTCCCATGACTCGCATTCTTCACATCCGTTTTCGCACCTGTTCTCGACAAAGCCGGACGGGCAGGAGTGCCCGTCTTACGGACGCGATAGATCGCGCCGAGGACATCCGGCTTGTCGAGCTGCGAGGTCGGGCAGCAGAGCTTGTACCAGCCGCCCGTGTCGCAGATGACGAGGCTGCCGTCGGCGTCCTCCAGCACGTCGGTCGGATGGAAGTCGAGGTTGTTCGAGACGACAAAGTCCGAGTCGGTCGAGGAGAATGTCGCGCCGCTCGCCTTCAGTTCGTGACGCGACACCTTGTACATGTTGAACTGGCACGCGAAGAGATTGTCGCGGAACTTGGTGCCAAAGACATCGGACTCGTACCGCGTCAGCCCGCACGGCGCGGCGGCTCCCATATGAACGAGCGGCGGCAGCAGATCGCCCGTGCGTGGGTGAAAGTCGGTCACGTTGTGAACCTTGCCGTAGACGCCTCCGTACACAGCATGAATCAGGCCGTCTCGCAACCCGCCGCCGGGGTTTTGAAGAAACGTCGTCGTAAAGATTCGCTCGCCTCCGGACGTGAAGACGACATCAACGGGGTTGTCCATCCCACCCGTCATCACGTTCTCGATGGGACCGGTTCCATCTGCGCGGCGTCGGAAAATATGAGCCGCCTTCGTGACAAGCGGCTTCCTGCCGGGCTGCTCGTACGTCTGCTCGGCAAACGCTCCCTTGCACCAGTAAATGAAGCCGTCCGGCCCGAGATACGGCCCGTGCAGATCGTTCGCACAGCCCGTGAGCGTCTTCCCCTCGAACCACTCGACGCGCTGATCGGCCACGCCATCGCCGTCGGTGTCGGTCAGCTTCCAGATGCTCGGCGGAGCGGCCACGTACAGCGAGCCGTCGTGCCACAGCGTCCCCTCGGGAAACATCATCTTATCGGCGAAGACGACGCTCTTGTCGAAGCGTCCATCGCCGTCGGGGTCTTCCAGCCGCACGATGCGATGCGTCCGATCCACAAGCTGCTTGTCGGGCTTGTCATTCGACCCGGATGAATCGGCGACATAGAGCCGCCCCAGCTCATCAAAGTCCGCCGTGATCGGCCGATCGACCAGAGGCGACTTCGCCGCGATCTCGATCTCAAACCCGTCCGGCAGTGTGAACGTGTGACCGTTCAGTTGCTGCTCGGCTGCGGGCAGTTGGGCTGTGACAGCCAGAATGGTGGTGAGACAGATGAGTCGTGACAAAGCATCCATCGGATTCTTTCGCCAAAAATGAGAGGCATCAAATCACAGGAAAGAATTCTTCATACTCGCCACTCCGCCAAGACGAGTCCTTGCCTGAAGGTTCTCTTTTTCAGCCTGTTGAAAAACGGATCTTGGACGCCTCGTCCGAGCGAAAACCAACTCAAAACGGACGAACGAGGCGTTCATCCTACGGTTTTTCAACAGGTTGTCAGTCGCGAGCCAAGTCGGCTTGAGCCTGCTTCAATGTGCTGGTGATGTCAATAATTGAATCGTTTCGCGGATCAGTTGAGCCTGGATCACGATGGAAAGATCGAGTGGCGTGTGTTGAGTTCGCTCTTCAAATGGAGTGACGGTCTTGTCGGTCTGGCGATGCATTCCGAGGATCATCCCCGCGACCAATGGCATCGGGGTTTGATCGGTTTCACGATTTCGGGAAGGAAATACGACCACCGGTGCTCCGCTGTCACCTCCAAACGAACTGACGTTGACCAACATTGTTTTGTTGGCTGAGACCGGCGCGAGTGGATGGCTGGCGAGGGATCCTCGTCGCAGCACCGGCCACCCGGCGGGATTCGTTTCGAGCTGAGCGGGATATCCCGGAATCCACGCTTCCTGCGCGACGCGGACCCGCCGTTCGGCGACATCACGGGCGGAGGCGAGTTGCTCCAATCGGAACGGTGTGACTTCCACTTCCGGTGGCAGGTCGATGGGCAGGACGGCAATGTCCTCGTCGGGATGCTTCTTCCAACGCGGCTTGTCTCCGTCACGCAAAGGCAGACGGTGTTCACGTCGGGCGTAGGAACCGTCGTCCTGCTTCGCTCTCAAAATGACCCAGCAGGCGTCTCCCGGGATTTGTTGGAACCCATGTGCCGCCGTCACCAGCATGATCCGATCTGGTGTGGAACCTGCTTTGCCACCGACCTGCACCAAGAAGCATGTGCCCGAGGTATTCTTGTCAGTCACACGGAACGTGGCTGACAACACCTCCTCGATCGACTCCGCCGCAAGTAGTGAACATGTATGGCTTGATGTGACCAACAGCATCGCCAGAAGCAGGCTTCGAGAACTCATCAATACAACCCTTCATCTCTCAGAAGAACCCCCAAACGCGGAATAGCATGCAACATAACCATGCGAGTTGCTGATCTGCGAGTGAAGCCAAGATGAGATGGATGTCATCAACGAGAAGGCTTGGCTGTCTTGAAACCAAAACTCAAGTGGTCGCACCGGTGTAGAGCGGTGCGATCACATCACCGTTGAGCAGGCGATTGGGGCGGCCGAGAGGGTCGAGGAGTTCGGCATGCTCGGGAACGCCGAGAGCCTCGAAGATTGTGGTGCAGACATCGGCGGGATCCCACGAGCGGGATAACGGGTAGGCCGCGATCGAGTCCGACTCGCCGATGACCTGTCCGCCGCGAATGCCCGCTCCCGCGAACAGGGCCGAATAGACGTTGGGCCAGTGATCGCGACCGGGGATCGACTCACCGGGCAGCGTGGAGATTTTTGGCGTGCGCCCGAACTCGCCCATCACGATGACCATCGTGTCGCGAATGCGGCCCGATGAGGTCAGATCGTCCATCAGCGCGAGCAGCCCCTGATCGAGTTGAGGCAGCAGTGTGTTCTTGAGCTTTCCCCAATTGTCCACGTGCGTGTCCCACGTCTGCACGATCCCCATCGCGGCTTGCACGATGGGAACGCCCGCCTCGACGAGTCGTCGCGTCAGCAGCAGCGACTGGCCGAACTTGTTGCGCCCGTAGCGGTCGCGCACTTCGGTCCGTTCCGCATTCACGTCGAACGCCTTCGTCACGCGAGCCGATGTCAGCAGCGAGAACGCCAACTCCTGCTGCTCACCGAAGGATGATGCCCGTCCCGCGAGAGCGTGCGCTTGATCCGGCTCCAATCCTGTTAGTAGCTGCTGTCGCGACGAGAGACGTTCGTTCGACATGCCGGTGGGCAATGCCAACTCGTCCACTTTGAAGTCGGCACTGTTCGGGTCTTGATTGATCTGCCACGGGTCATGCCGCACGCCGAGGAATCCCGCGTACTGACCCGGCCAGGTGAGTGGTCCTTCGATGAAGTAGTTGGGCAGCGACACGCCCGACGGCACTCCATCCTTCCGAGGCCGGACATAGTCCAGCGCGGCGGCGAAGTTGGGGAAATCACTGCGAGACTGCACGCGATCAAGATCGCTGCCGCCGCGCGGCACCGGCGTCGGCCGCCCCGTCAGCGCGACGTGAGTCGCCAGCAGATGATTGTATTCCTTGTGAGCCAGCGTCCGAACGATTGACCACCGGTCAAGCGTCTGTGCCAGTCGCGGCAGATGCTCACCGACAAACACGCCGGGGACCGCAGTCCCAATCGCCGAGAACTCGCCCCGAATCTCAGCGGGAGCGTGCGGCTTGGGATCAAACGTCTCAAACTGACTCGGCCCGCCGCTGCACCAGACGATCACCACAGACTTAGCGCGGGGCGACACCTCGGCGGCCCGCCCCGCCTTTGGCAAAGCCGTCCCCAAGACTCCGGCCCCCGCCACCTGCAAGAAGCCTCGTCGTCCAAAGGAATAGGAAGGAACCATGCCCCAGTCTCCGTGTCGTGTCTGTCCAAATGATCGGCCCGCCCCGCGTCGCCACCCGAGTCTATTCCGGCGGCACAACTCACGCCAAGCGGAATGCCGCGTTCCAACGAATCGCTCACTTCACGCGGGCTTTGGTCCCATCAGGCTGATGCGGATGTTTTTGTCGTAGTGGCAGGTGGCGAGGTGCAGGCCGTCGGGGTGGAGGGACATGTCTCGCGTGGTGTTGCCGAGGTTGAACGTGTGGAACTCGTCCTTTTGATCGGGTTTCCAGAAGTAGAGGTGGCCGCCCCCTTGCCCGCCTGTTGACGCGATCACGTAGCCGTCGGGATGCCACGCGACGCCGAAGGTCTTGCCCTGGATGTTGGCTTTGGTGAGATGCGTCATGGCGTCCTTGCCCGCTTCCCAGTCGATCGCGACCACGATCGGATTGCCCACGCCGGCGAAGGCGTTGCTGACGTTGGTGATGCCGCCCGCGATCAGTCGCTTGCCGTCGGGGGTGAACGTCATCGAGTACGGGCCGCCGTAGTCGGCCATGAAGCCCGCGTCGTACTTGCTGAGGCTGGCGATGGGGAACTCGCGGACTTTTTTTCCGGTATCGACTTCCCAGTGGATAAACTTTGCCGTGAGGTCTCCCGAGGCGAGTTGCTTGCCATCGGGATGGAACGCGAGGTTGTAAACGTGTCGCGTGTGGCCCTCTTCTCCGGCGATCGGCAACGTGCGGATGAGAGCGCCGTCGGCCATGTTCCAGAGTTTGATCTGCTTGTCGTCGCTGCATGAGGCGAGGACGTTGCCATCGGGACTGACGGCCACCGCGCGAATCCAGCCAGCGTGAGCTTCAACCTTGCGAATCACCGCCGGTACGTCCGCCGTCGCCGACCACCAGATGAGGCGACCGTCGTAGCCACCCGACACCAGCACATCACCCGCCTTGTTAAACGCGAGTGCTCGAATCCAACTGTCGTGCCCGACCAGTTCGACCTTCGCTCCCGAGGCGACATCGAACCGGACGACCTTGTTGTCTTCGCACCCGCCGAAAACAAAGCGGCCTGTCGGGTCATAGCGACAGCCGACGAACGGCGACGTGTGAACGAGTGTCTTCTCGACGTGAGTCTGAACAGGATCGGCAGGCATCGGTTTGTCTCCGCGTTGTCCCCTCGCCCCCGTCTTCGGGGGAGTGGGTTAGGGTGAGGGGGCTTTTCTTTCTCTTCGTCTTCGCTTTGATGGCGGCGTCTACGCGGGGGCCTGTCACTGATTCGCCCCTCACCCCCCGGCCCCTCACCCCGGAGGGGCGAGGGGAGGAAGAAAAGAACAGAGTTGACTCACCTCGCTTCGTCGCTGCCGAAGTGAGCGAGCGTTTCCTGGAACTTCTTCTTGCCCGCTTCGACGACGCGGCGGATCTCCTTGGCGTTTTGATCGCTCTCCTTGCGAAGGTCGGCGATCATTTGCAGGGACTCGACCTGATAGTCGGTGATGGCCGTGACAAGTTTCTCGACCGACTGTGGACTGATTGTCGAGCCGTATCCCGCCTTGAGAGCCGCGCGTTCCAGATCGCGGCCGAGTTCCGCGACATCTTCGAGGCCCTTGTTGACGCCCTCTTTCATCGCCTCGGTCGAGCGGGTTGCTTCGTTCAGGCCCTGCTGCGACGTGTAGACGGTGCCGAGGATCGTGAAGACGTGCTCATTCGTCGTGAAGAACGTGACCGAGCGGCGGTAGACCTGATCCTTCACGTCGTGCGTCTGCTTGAGCTTCGTCACCAGCGTCTCGCCCACGTCGTAACCAATGCTCAGGTTTTCGGCGACATCTTTGAGGAGTTGGTACGACCGGTCTTCACGCTCGTAACCGATCTTGGCTTCGTCGCGAGCCAGTTCGAGTTTCGAGCGGACTCCCTGTTCAGCGGTCGCAGCGGCGGTGACGGCGGCTTGCGCGTTGGCGAACGCCGTCTTCGATGCTTCGAGTGTGGGAGCATGTGTCTCGACCAGTTCGCGCGACAGAATCTCGGCTTCCTTCAGCGCGAAGCGGAAGTCGATGTAACCGTCCATGATCGCCTGCTCGCGTTCGAGCTGATTCCGCGTGTCGGCCGCCACGTCTTTGTAGAGGTCCATGATCTTCTCGAACCGCGCACTCGGAGTCCCGCGCCGCAGCCGCATCCACAGGTTTTGAGCCTTCTCGGTCATGCTGAACTTGCCGTCATCGAGTTGCCGGATGAGCGTCTTCGAGTCATCGCGCACGCTGTCGAACATCTGCGTGATGTCGAGATAGCGGTTGCCGATGTTGATGCTCTCGACGTTGTCTCGCACCAGCGCATTGAAGGTACTCATGTGCTGGATCGTCCTGGCAATCGCCAGCACCTTCGGCTCGTCCACATGCTTCACTTCGTCGAGCAGTTTCACCAACTCTGACTGCGACCCCGAAGCGGGTGCCACGCCAAACTTCTGCAACACGCCGATGGCTCGGTCAAGGTATTTCTGGATGCCGGTCGGCAGCGCGGGAACGGACAAGCCGGTCGTCGCAGTTTTCGCGGAGGCAGAGGTGTCAGCCATGTGAGTGATCTCGATTCAAATGAGGTGCAGAAGGGAATCGACTCCGGTTCATCGCCTTGCTACCGTCAGTCGCGGCGAGCGTACCAAATCTTTTTGAGGCTCGCGACGAAGCCTTAAGGACGCGCAATGTCGGCGAACACTCCAGAAACTCAATCTCACCTTTCTCTCAACGAAATGCTGCGTGTGATGGACGTGGCAACGGAGCTTCGCAAGCAGCGGGAGACGGTCGAGCAAGAACTGGCCATCGACGAGACGCGGCAGATGCTGCGCGAGCGGCTGCTGGCGGCGACGAGTATCACCGGCGAACGAGTCTCCGAGACCGAGGTCGATACGGCGATCACTCAATACTTCAGCACGCTCTACACGTACCGGGAGCCGCCCGCGAGTCTGAACCTGCGGCTGGCACAAGCCTATGTTCGACGCGGCCAAATCAGCGTGACGCTGGTGTTGATGCTCGCGCTCGCCGGAGCGGGCTGGTACATGCTGCACACGTCGGCGGGATTGTTTTCGCGGACATCGCGTTCGTCGCGACAGGCGGTTCAGCAGGCGACCTCGGCCAGCAACTTGTCGTCCCGGTTGCAGGCCAATGCGAAGGCCCGCACGGTCGAACTGACAGCGGCAGCCAACGACATGCTGGACCGAGTCCGCGCCGTTGCGCGAGACGCCTCGGTGACTCAGGAACTGGAACGACTGGCGGGGGAACTCGATGTCGCGCGGAAGCAGTTCGACGTGAAATCGCTCACGGAACTGGGGCAACGGACCACGACTCTGCTCGGCCAACTGAACGAAGCCTATGAGGTTCGCATCGTCAGCGATCCGAACGCCAAGAGCGGAGTCGACCGTTTCTTCGAGGACTCGGACGGCAAGCGCGTCTCCGGCCACTACGTGATCGTTGAGGCACGCGATGCGTCCGGCCAGCCCGTCGCGCGATCCATCCGCAACTCAGAAACGGGCCGGGTCGAACTCGTGCAGCGTTGGGCCGAACGGGTTCCCAAAGAGGTCTATGATCGCATTATACCTCGCGCGGCCATGAATGAGGCCGTTGCCTCGTTCATACCTCGCGCGGTCGGTGATGAGACATCTGAGCGGGGCGGCGTCAGCCCCCCGGTTCT